>JABDCJ010000012.1 GCA_013288145.1 Nitrososphaerota archaeon
GAGCCGGCAATGAATCAAAGAGCCAGTCGAGGATGGGAGGCTCGACATCAATCTGCCAAAGCAAGGCGTTCAATTCCCCTCTATGCTGCAACTCGTACTCGACCAGATGGTAGAGCGTTTCCCGCACCGGGTCAGTAAAGTCCTCGTCCCACCAAGGGGGCAACTTCCGGACGAGGTAGGTCCGGTCCAAGTCTTCTTCTGTCAAGCGGGAGAAGAATTGGTCGACCTCCTTCTCCACTTCCTCAATGTAGCAACGGAGATCAGAGACGGACGGGGGGTTCAGGACAATTGTAGCTGGAAACAAACGTGTCGTGGAGCACAGACATTCTAGTAATCCATGAAGAGCGACCATCGAGGCTGTGCTGGAAGATTTCGATAAGGGTCGGGTAGGAGGCTCCGCGGTTACGAGCTAGGTCCTCGGGAGACAATTTTGACAAGGTCTCAATGTAGCCTTTTCGCGCACGCGCGTTGTAATCAAACCACTTCCTCAGTGATTCGACTTCGGACACGCGAGTCATTTTATTTGATGGCAAGGCCATCCATATCTAAAGCTACTGTGGTAATCATCGCGATTATCCTAATCATAGCTTTGGGAAGTTACTTTGTACTGCGAACAATTTCGATGTTACTGGTACCCGGAATTTTATTTTCAGAAATTCCGAATCTATCATGATGAGCAATCTAAACGCAGAGAACTGCTAATGCACGCGAAATGTACTACTGATGATTGTGATAAAACGCGGAGTTATCTTGTGTTGGATAATTAGGGAATAAATTCTACACCTTTTAATCTCTCAAACGATTTATCGCCGGTCAAGAATTTTATCCCCATTTTCCTAGAGAGAAAATATCCAAGCGCGTCTGCGTAGGAGACATCAGATCCCTTGCGCTTCAGCTCGAGGCGAAGGGTCATCGCGTTTGAAATGTCGTCGTAATCGAAATTGACTTGATAGTCGTAAAAGCTCCTCAGAATGTCCTTGGCAACCTTCAAGCTATATTCTTCTAAGGATCTGTAAAAAATTTCCAATAAATTGAGCTTTGTGAGAACACCCTCATTATCCTCGAAATACTCTTTGTAGGCCTTATAGCCACTCGTATATGCAAGAACCGCGTAGCTGTCGTAAAAATACCTCAAAAGGACGCCGTACCCATTGCTACCAACCTTTTCTCATCTTTTCCTTCTGCATTTGAAGATCTTTGAAAGGATATTTTCCAAAAAGGTGTTTTATTTCTGACTCTTTTCTCACTGATATTTCTACAATCTCCCCTTCCTTTAGGCCCTCTTTCTCTACCATTTCCTTTGGAATTAGCACACCGAAAGAATTGCCCCACCGCTTTAGTTTCGATCTACTGCTGATCATAGTTATACATGTATAACTCAAATAGAAAAACATTCAGGAAGTTTCCATCGGATTTGTGAGATTCAAATGATATCTAAAAAATTATTGGCGGGATTTGAACCCCATTTTACTAATAAGACTGCCATATCACCTACCTCTTCAAACTTACATGACTTTTACTGTTTCGTTTATCGTGTACTTAGTTCTTGGAGGGTTTGGGTTTGGGCTTACTAGTAAATTCTCTATAAACAAAACTCGGAATTGGTAGCTTGTTTGTCCACTCAACAAAATTCTGAGGTTGAGAAAACGAAAGAAGTCTATACAATCGGTCACTCGACCAGGCCGATTGAAGCGTTTGTCAAGATCTTACAGGCTTACGTAATAGAGGAAGTTGTGGATGTGAGGACGATTCCTCGATCGCGACACAATCCACAGTTTAACAAAGATAGTCTGCCAGAATCTCTCGAGGTTGCAGAGATCAAATATTTGCACACGCCCGGTCTTGGTGGTTTGCGACACGCCCGTCCGAATTCCATCAATACGGGATGGAGAAATGCTTCCTTTCGAGGTTACGCAGATTACATGCAAACCGATGATTTCGATTCAGCCCTACAGAAGATCATCGAACTCTCAAAGCGCAAAAAGATAACTTTGATGTGCGCTGAGTCGCTTCCCTGGAGATGCCACAGATCATTAATCGCAGACGCACTCCTCATCCGAAAGATTCGTGTAATTGATATTTTCACCGCCACGGTTAGCAAGAGACACACGCTAACGCCTTTCGCAAAAGTCAGAGGGGAGAAGATAACTTATCCTGAAGAACGAACAACGGCATAGCAATCTCCTAGAATTAACTGAGATCATAGTTTTGCCTCTGATTTTCATAATAGAATCTACCAAAGTTGGAGAACACTATCTTTAGAAATGATGCCCTTGCAACCTTCTAACCGTCACTGAAATGCCGATAAGGACCATTGCGTTCCTCTGCAGGGGCTGCGGCGCCATTTTCCGGACTCTCGAGGAATGTCTGGAGCACGAAGCTAAATGCCCCGAAGTCGCCAAGGAAAAGAAAAGACTCCATGATCTTACTCAAAAGGACCACGAGGTTGAAGCTATTCTTCAGCCGAATCCCACCGCGATTCATAAGAAGAAATCACTTTCCTAGCTCGCGATTATTTCATTGAACAAAGCGATGAAAATTCATTGTTTATGATATTATAGCAAAAGGGATGAGCTAGTGCGGTCTTGGTTCCGTTTTCGGTGCAACTGTTGGTGGAGAAAGCTGGTTCAGTGGTACAAGCGACATCGTGCTCCTGTAGAGACAGTAGCCAAAGGTAAGAAATCCTACCGTATGGAGAAAATTCTGCAAGCTGCTATTCTCTGCGACTAGTCCAGATAATATGTTTAGGACAAATAGAAAAAAATTCGACAATGCAAACCATCCGAATTGTCTTCGCAAATTCCTATCCTTTGCCGTTACGGCACCGATAGGCAAGGCAACGATTCCCGAGACCGAAGTACTACAATAGGCAGCAGTACAAGAAGAGGAATGATTGACGGAGGATTCTGATAATTTTGTGTTACAATTAGGTATATGCAGAAAACGGCAACGCTCGCAATATTAAGCGCCCATAGAACATATCGCAATTTACTCCAGTGAAGGGTGTCTCTTGATAAGGGGTCTATGTCGTGAATAGCTCGCATTGAGGTATCGATCCAGTAAAATGTCAACAGCAAGGCCGGGAATAATCGAAGGGCAAAACCCGCATCTTGCACAAAGGAATTGTTAGCAAATACTGTAATGCTTGCGTAATTCGTAGCGGCGTAGATTAACTTCTCAACAATTGATGAGCCATACTAGATCGAAGTATTTCCTCAAAGGCTGACGATATCAATTAGAAAATCTGACAGAATACCTACATCAAAATGAAACCAAAAAGACTTCGGGATCAGATCAATTGCTAGTAGTAAATTCAGTAACTCCAATGAATATATTAGAGGTTTTCATTATGTCCGATTTTTAGAAAATGAAGTACAGGGGCAAAATAGAGATATTCGATGCCATGCTCCGTTCAATCGGATCAGGCTCGGCCAAAACTCGCATTATGTACAAAGCGTACCTCTCCCACACACAGCTTCAAGAATATTTGGCTTTACTTCAGAAAAGAAATCTCATTGAATACGAAGAAAAAAGCCAGCGGTACAGATTGACGGAAAAAGGAATCCGGTTTATTGATGCTTACGATCAGATCAACGAACTCATTCTTAGTACCGATGAACGGAATGAGATCCTACGACGAGAATCAGAGGTCGAATTCTTTCCAGACAATCAAAAGGCGAAATAAGCGAGTTAGCTAGAGGCACGGCTAACTTTGCTAGATTTTTGAGCAAGGTCCCGAGCGTCTGACTTCGCCAGTTGCCCTGTTGATATTCACTTGCCAGCATTTAGAATTCGTCCACTTGTTCTCTTTGACAGAAAATTTGAAGGCGAATACGCCATCTGGGGTCGTTAAAGTTTCCATCCTAACGCCCACTTCCTTTCCAAATCTCCTTTTGACTGTTTGAACAGCTATTCGTTGAGCTTCCTGGCTTGTTATTTGCATCTAAGATCGGAGAAAATTATGCCAGATTGAAAAGTCTTCGGTATCAGATTAGATTTCCTTGGTATGCTCAAATGCATGCCCGAGGATTAGATTGTATTCCGTCACGAGACAATACTTTATGTGAAACCTATGATTGGAAAATCTCATTTCCAAGTTTCATTGATGCAACATGAATTTGAAATACGTACCCGAAATCCGTTTTCGATAACAATGCGTTCAATCGAGGAGAAGCTTTGGCGCAATTCTGGTTGAAGCCAGTTAAGGCAATATTTCTTCTAGCGGCCATGCTCGCAATCGTCTTTGGTGCAATTCTGATAGCTCCCTCTAACCCAGGATCGCGTGTCAAGACAAATAATTCAGGATATGAATCTCAAACCTCTGTAACTATTCAGACCGTAAGTTTGACAAACAGCTATCAAACTGTAGTCCCCGTAACAAGCGCATTGATCAAAACTTCGAATATTACTAGTACTTCACTAGTCCTTCGCTACTCAAACACAACTGTCACTGTTTACAAGACGAACATATCGGTAAGTTCAAGCATGTTTTCAACAGCTACGACTATGACTTCATCCGTGTACATCCTTACCACTGAGGTAGTTTATTTGACTCAAGAGGTTACAGCCTCGACCACCGCAACTGCAACGACAACTCCGACCATGACGGTAACTGAGACGAACACCTTGACAACAACCACTACTTGTTTGCTGGTTTGTTAGCTCGGGAACATTCGAAACATTGTTCTCGTATGGTATCTTTGATCCTCATAGCATGTCCCAGAATTCTCAGTTCGCTTGAAAAAACATCCAGAGCTAACGACTTCTATGTTTTGAAAATAATATGTTACTCTACGACGCTCTAACTTTCCTACTATGTCTACATCGCGAGACTTGCTTTGGGCAAAAAACCAATTTCACAACCGATAATGGTTAAATCTAGGGTGTATTTCCCAGGATTTTCATAGAGTATCGGTCGGATCGGGGATAAGTTCTTATTCTCAAAGACTTTTCGCACAAACAAGGAAAGCCCAAACGCGTACCATAGGAGCGGAGAGGGCTCTAGCATAGAGCTGCTTAACTTTCAGGCTCCTTCGGCGATAGTCCCCGTAAATCGCCCGGGCTTTCCACTCTAAACAAATGTGATCAGTGCGATCGCCTTACTTTATCTTCTTATTTTGGGCAAAAAGGTCGCATACCCGAGACCATCGTCCGAACTTTTGAGCTAATTTCGGTGTTTATCCAACTTTTTCACTGAGGTTCGTTTCGAGAGTGCTCTAGAAGCGATCGCCAAATCGATAATCAAGGGGCGTTCGGATTTCTTCTTTACATTGAAAGAGGGAGACGAAAACAAATGTCTGGCGTCAATTCAAAGAAAAATAAATCTCTTTATTTTTCGCAAATGTAATGTCGCCTCCGCTCACATCGCAAAACTATTTGTTAAACCTTGAACAGAATTCATTCAAGAAAAATTCCTTTTCCGCAGAATTGAGACTAACCATTCGCGATCTCGACAAAAGGCGTACAATCGAAACCGATACAATTTGATCGATGAATTAAAAACTCTCTTTCATCCTTCTGAAGATGTGAGAATTTCTTGTCTTTATGTAATAAAACGTCCGATTTAGACCCCCGAAGCTCTTCCGAAATACAAGAAGCTGTAGAGAGTCACTCTTGGAATGTCGTGAGCGCCGACAAGAGTCCGTGGGGAATCATTTCAAGGTTTGAGTGTTCAAAGTGCGGAGATGAATTTGTAGCAATGCTTACCTCGCCCAGACAAAAGTCGAAGAAAAGAGAGTCTGAAAAATCCGGAATCGAGGTTTACGCCAAGGATTTACAGCTATTGTGAAAAATGTTGGGATCGATTCTTTGTAGTCCCGATAGTCAACAAGGACCACCCGGGTCGCGGAACGTCTTTGCGCCCTAATCTTTCCCAAGCCAGAAGTAGAGTTCGTCCTTGCCGTGTTTTTCTTGTGATACGTCAAATGTCTAGACCCCCTTACTGGTAAGAGAATTCGTGCCCTTTGTCGCGCCAAAGAACTCTTCCGGCGTTACTGCAATTTCGTAGCTCCTAGGTATGAATGAGAGATTTTCCTGCGCTACTCTTGAAAAGTAGATGCGACCTGCCTCGTTTAGCCACTCGTATTTTTCCACATGGAAAATGTATAGTACTGACGCGTCCTGCGGGAAGTAGGGGCCGTCCATCTTGCCCCCTATCTTGCCCTCGATCTCCTTTTGCAGTCTGTTCAAGCGCGTAAGGTCTTCCTGGAGTTTTTCGCCCTCATAATCCGCTTTCCATAGAATGATCATGGAACTTCTCAAACTCCTAAAATCAAGGACGTACCTCAAACACCCGGTTGAACGGGGTCTGGGTCGCGCGCCTAAATCTGGTAAAACCTCCCGACTCTACAACGGTACGAATGTCGGACTCTGACGCCTGCGCGCCGAGCATTCTACCAACCTCCTGTGCCGCGGAAGCAGGAGTACAGAGCATTGTGGATGCACTGTAAAAGATTCGCCCCACCGGATTCAGGTTGTCCCCAATCGTTTCACCCGCCATGGGCTCCACGATCATCCATGTTCCCTCGGAATTTAGGGAGCGGAACACGTGTTTCGATGTCCCGGCTGGATCGCCCATATCATGCAGGGCGTCGAAAACTGTCACGAGATCAAGATTTTCCTCGGGATAGGATTTCGCGTCTGCAACCCCGAACTTTACTCGATCAGCGACACCCTCCTTCTCCGCGGTTCTTCTTGCAGCCTGAATTGAGAGATCGTGATAGTCATATCCTACGAAGGAAGAATTGGGAAAGGCCTTTGCCATTATGATTGTGGAAGAACCGTACCCGCAACCAACGTCTGCGACCTTTGCACCCCTCTTCAACTTCTCCACAACGCCATCTAAGGCCGGAAGCCAGGATGGAACGAGGTTAGCAGCGTAACCTGGTCGGAAGAATTTTTCAGTTCCACGGAAAAGATAGCTATCGTGCTCGTGCCATCCAACACCGCGGCCAGTTCTGAACGCGTCCGCAATCTTGGATTCATCCTTGAAGATTGCCGAGGCGATATAGAATGCTCCCGGTAAGTACGCGGGGCTATTCTCGTCGGCCAGCGTGAAAGCCTGCTCCGGGGAGAGCAAGAATTTTCCTGTAGTCTTATCATACATTGCGCATCCCGCTGCTGCTTGCGCGGCGAGCCACTCCGCTACGTATCTCTCCTTCGTTCCCGTCTTCGACGCTAACTCTCCGGGCGAGATTTCTCTCCCCACTTCGGCCATCGCCCGGTAGAGCCCCAGTTTTTCGCCTAGTATAACAGTGGGTGCGTGCAAAGACGCTCCAAAGTCACCTGCGAACTTTCCCACGAACTCATCCAATTTGGATCTGTCTATTTCTTTTGTTATTGACATCCTGCCGTTATTCACTTGCCTTCATCCGAGGCAGTGATCCAACGTTAAAGGCTCCCCAACGGATCCATTGAAATTACACCAAAAGGTTGAAAGCTAAAAACAGAGTACCACCAGGAAAAAGTATAGGCTGAGAAATAATGATCTTGACCGGAGAATCCGAAGAGGGAACTGGTGTAGAGGAAGAAGTCTTGTTCGCCCTTTCCAGCGCGGATAGAATGAAACTCTTTACTGAAATTACTGCACAGGAACGCAGGCTCACTGATCTCGCCGAAAGGATCGCTTCTTCGGTCCAAGAGACTTCAAAGCACCTCGGCCGACTGGTCGACTGCAAACTAATTGAAAAAACTCCGGGCGGCACCTTCAGGTCAACTCCGTTCGGAAACCTGATCAATGGAATGCTTCCATCCTTAAGCTTTGTAACCCAGAGGCAGAAATATTTCCTAACCCACGATCTGTCTTTCCTGCCACCTGAACTGGTTTGGAGGATCGGCCAGTTAACGGAAAGCCACTTTCATCACCACGTCACAAATGTTCTGCTCGAGTGCCAGCACCTCTTGGGCATGGCCGAGAAATATCTCTGGTGGAGCATTGACGAACCCCTGCCCTGGTTTATCTCAAAGAAATTTGAAGAGGACACGACGGTAAGAGTTCTCTTGCCCGCCTCTACAACAGCCGAATCTGTCCTGAAAGCGCGGCAGATTGTCGGTGGCCGCGCAGATTTTCGTTTTGCAGAAAAGGTACCCGCCGGAATTGCGCTGAACGAGCGCGTAGCAGGAGTGGTCTTTCCGGATCTAAATGGCAGACTTGATTTAAGCTACGGTTTTATCGGCTACAGCCCCGACTTTCAAAAATGGTGCGGGGATTTGTTTTCCAGGATGTGGGAGGCCGCGTCTCCGATGTGGCCTGCCCAACTTGAACGACAGATGGCCGGCAAGCAATAAAGCTACGGTAGCAAAATTAGATTTCCACACTCATATCAATACGGTGGGTTCCCTTCATGTGCTCGCTAAGCTCCTTGGAGCTGACGAAAGTATTCCCACAGCAAGCAAGAGCGACCTCGAATTGTGGCACGCTGTGATCCTTTCGCATGTGCGTGGTTAGTTTATTCGAATCATCGTACATCAGTCCGCAGCACTCATATTTCGCCACGGGAATTGCTTTTCCTTGTATCTCATAGTTGTCGAAACAGGTGACCTATTATCTCTTTCTTTTCAGCGCAAATTTCCAAGCGGAAGATTAGCTAACTTTTCGATGCCGCCATAGGTCATGTTCCTGACGATAAATAATTACTCATAGCCGTCTTTAGCCACCTCAATATTTCTTTATCTACTCTCAATATTTTGGTTATTTTCTGTTTCATTGAGTAACGACCATATTCCTCCGAAATTTGTGCCTCTTTTGATTCGAGATTTCAACGGCAGGATAATAGCGGGTACAATTACTGAGATAGATAGTAGACGTCAGACCTTCAGAGTAACAAATGTCTCAATTCTGGAACAAGTCGGATTCAAACACGGACTGGAACCGATTTACGATGTTAAGAAGAAAGTAGCCGGTTTCGTTGATCTATCTCTTGAATCGATAACACACTGGGAAAATTTACCTCATTACTTGAAACTCAAAGATGAATAAGAAACGAGAAATTGAACGTCTCTTGAAACTGGGTCATTTCCGATGTGAAACAACTCCGGGAACTATAATGCCCTGTTATCAAGCTCGATTGTTAGAATTTCAGATCTCTGCTTCAATTGATAGATCTTTTCGTACGCGGCTTGGAGCTGTTTGGGAGTGTAGCTAGCCAAATCAGTCCGTAATTGTTCTTGTAGAAATGAAACATCATTCGAAATTTCGGTAAGATCTCGATCAAGTTCCGCTGAAGAAAGACTTGGCACTATTTCTTGAAGTGATATCATATCGAGGTCAAGCGTATTCTCTCTGTCGATTCTAGCCATCAAGGAAGAACGATGAGATAGATATTTGCTAGTAATTATTGATTAGATCCAAGAAATTTTCACAAATGACTCAGCATTTTGATAACATTAGCTTTTGGCGGCCAGGAGAATCCCGGTTTTCTTTGATCCTGGGTTGCTATCACTACATTTCTGGACTTAATTGTCCGTGAGAACATTCCTTCTTCGACGAGAGGTCCCCCCTAAGAAGAGATAATTCGAATTCTGGCTCCTATATCAAAATAAACTGATAGATTCCTTTGTAATGCGAGGGTAAACTCTCCCGGAGTTGAGAATCTTCCAAAGGAAAATTCAAAGTAGCAACTGGCGCCGGCCACCTCTTTTCTTCTTCATATTCATCTTCATCATCGGTGTTGTGGCAGGATTCGTTACAGACACGGCGATATATGGCGCCCCAAGTTCTCACGCACCTTCTTCTTTCGTGAGCATAGTCTTTGGAGGAGCATACTCGCATTCAAACATCACCGTGGTGTTGGGAGAAAACAACACTGTCACATGGACAAACAACGATGTTGTTGGTCACACAGTTACCGCGGACTCTGGTTTGTTTAGTTCGGGAATGCTGAGCTCAAAGCAGACCTGGGGTTTTACATTTGACCATCCCGGTACCTACTATTACCACTGTTCTTACCATGCGTGGATGCATGGAGTTGTAACCGTCATTAAGAACTCTTGAAATGGTCTCGCGATTGATGTTCGCACTTTGGGGCTATGGTAGAATTACCTAAATATTTGCTCGCCGGAACAAACTTGAACTTGGCTTTACCTTTTCAGATAAAGTGCGCCGATTGTGATTGTCTCCCGAGCGATTGCATGAATAGTCCGAATCCCAAGGAATGTGGAAATTGTAAACTAGAGGAGTGCTGCTGTTGGGAAGAAATCCATGGTTTGAGCAGTTTCTGACGAGTCTTCGATCTCCGACAATCGAGGTATTCAGAACTAGTAATCGCGTACTTTTTTTCTCAATCTTGATTCTAAGTCTAAGCAGTTACCATAGCATCCCAACATAGGCGTATAAGCAAGTTACAAGTTGTAGCAGCTGAGAATCAAATGCAAACTCAAACACAGACTCAAACAGGAGAACTACTAGGAGAAATTCGCTGCAAGACCATAACAAGAACGATCAAAGATATCACGCCTTTGGGCGTCAGGCTCGAACTAAACGATGAAGGCAAGTTCGTTGGAGGTTTGTATATTGCAAATCACATCGAGACTGTCAACGTATTCCAGAACTTGGACGGCTCCATGCAATGGGAATCAAAGTCGCTTGAAACAACGACTGAAGGGGAAGCAATTGTAATCAGCGGAAGAGGAACAGGAAAAGTAACTGGTCCATCGACCGTATGGGCAGAGGGCGAGGGTGTCTACATGACTCAATCTTCGAAACTCGCATCCTTGAATGGAATGAAGGCTAGGTTTGAAGTAAACGCGAACAACCAAACCGGAGAAGTCGACATCAAAGTCTACTCCAAGTGAATTATCAGAGGCTGAACTAAATTCAGCCTATCCGACTTTTTCACTTCTAGGTTCATTTCGAGATTCTGCTAGGAAGTGGTCGCCCAAACGTTAACCAACAAGCGTTCGGATTTCTTCTACACGTTAGAAGAGGACGAACAAAAGTGTCTCGCGTCAATTCAGAGAATTGAGCAGACGATCAAGGAAAGAGTGATAGTCCGGAGTCGTCGAAATCGAAACGCATGATCACTCATGATTTTTCCAAAAGAAATTGTCGATGAAATATTCGAACGTCTTTTTGCATTTAGGGCACATCTCGGAATATCTTTTCGATTCTTCAATGAAATGAGGGAACTTTCTAAGCTGAAACTCTTTGCTCGAAAGCTGAAGTATTTTTGATGGAAATGGGTGCCCGCAGTTTTGGCATGTCACCATCAAAGGCAAAGTGGTCTCATTTCCAAGCTACAATCATTGAAAGGGTCGAGCGAACATCGTGCAATGCTCTAATCTTATACGTGATCACTTTTTTCAGCTCCTCCTGGGTCTCAGCCTCAACCTTGGCAATAACATCATAGACGCCGTAAGTGAGGTGGACCTCTTTGACTTCCGGAAGCGATTTCAGTTTATTGAATACCTTCGTATTGGTCCCAATATCTACGTTGATCAGCATGAATGCCTCAGCTGGCAATTCTTGATAATGTAGAGAAACACAATACTCCAGTTAAAGAGTTTCGATAAGTATGAAATCTGAGGAGTAAAGCGAACTTTTTCCGAGATCGTCTCCAAGGGATTGCCTGCCTCCCTAGTCCCCCGCATGCGAGGCATCCTTACGAGAAAAAGGGGCTGAACAGGGTAACAAGAGCCAACTTTCCCAGAGAAAAACTACGACGCAATTAGAGTGGTTAACTTGAATCTCGAGATTCAAGGGATTTCCACACCCAGAGACGACTGTCTTACGATTTCCAGATTCACAATCCTAAATACTAACTTTCCGACTATGCCTCCTGAACGAGTGAATTCGTGGAACGGGCTTGGAACAAATTTCCCAGAAAGCGGTGACAGGCCGGATCCTCGAGTGCATAGACTCTGTCCTTATGGACTTGGGCAGCGTGCCGGCGGAACTTGTTTACTTGACAGCGAAGAGAGTTTTTGGCGCGTCGAAGGAGCAAATTCCTCAGAATCCAGAGTCTCTCGAGAAAGCTCTCGATAGAACGTTCGGCGCAAGTTCAGTTGTGATCAAGAGAGCAATTTCAAGGAAATTGGCGGAGAACTTCGGTCTTAAACAGGATAGCGAAGCAAGAACGATGCCGGATCTGATTAGAGAATTGGCGGCCGATTTCTCAGATTGAAACGAGGATCGCAGCTTGACAAAATAATTCGTATTTACGATTGCATATTGCTGAAGCGATCAACTATTCCAAACTTGCAATAGTCCAATGATAAATCGATTGTTCCGTTGTGTATAAGTGCGAGGTATTGCTTGTTCTACTGATTGAATTTATGAAATACAGAAGCAAAACAGAGATGATTTATTGCGTCCTCAAATCGGTTGGATCGGGCTCCCATAAGACCCGGATAATGTATAGAGCCTACCTCTCGTATTCCCAGCTGCAGGATTATTTGAAATTGCTTCAAGAAAGAAATTTGATCGAGTACGGAACCGGAAGCCAACAGTATACTTTAACGCAAAAAGGAATTCAATTCATGAGCGCCTACGAGAAGATCGACGATCTTATCCTTAGTACCGATCAACGGAATGCGATTCAAAAACGCAAGATTGAAGCTGAACCGCTTTCAACTATTTCCAGTAGAAATATCGCCGCGCTGAAGCCTTACTAATGAAAGTGTAAAGTCGTGGATTTGCCAAAAACTATGTTATAGTATAAACGGCATTTCCTGTATAGCTGAGAGCGTCCTTTGCTGTGACAATGTAGGATTTCGGAGAGTCGCTTGGAACGATAATGGTCAAGGTGAATGTTCCCGTAGAAGAGGTTGACACTGACGAAGGAGTTGTCGCAACCGCCACGCCATTGAAAGTTACCGTAAGTTTGGAGCTCCAACCAAAGTGGGCTCCGGTAATGGTAACTACCGACCCAGGAAGTCCAGAATTCGGTTTGAGTGTGATGTGTGCTTTAGATCACACTGTGAATTTTGCCGAAGTACCAACCCCACCCGAAGATGAATGAACGATGTATGAACCTGGCGGCACGCTCGGGACAGTTAGTACGCAATTTGAAATACCGCCTGTAGAGTTCGTTGAGCAGGTCTTTGTGAAAAGGCCGGTTGTGGTGACCATGGAATTTATTGGATATCCTATTCCAGTTGCTGTCACAGAAGCTCCAATGACGCCGCGGACTGGCTTGAGTTTTAGAGTCGTCGCCGCTGCCTGTGACGGCAATACGAGGGCTGACGCGGATACGAGACATAGCATGATCAACAACGAGACAGTCAACAGTTTTACAAATCTTGGTTTCATTTTCTTCGCTTTTTCCTTTTGTTTAGGGCATAGATATCAATAAAACCAGACCCTTGAACTGATCAATATCAAGCTCAATTCGTTTCTGAAATCTCAAAGAGCTTATTCCCAGCACTTCACGGAGGACTTGCAGCTCAGTAAATAAGTATAGTATATCGAAATCCGATATTTCAGCAATTGCGTTGTTTAGTTTAGAAATTTGCTCGCAAAAAAAGTAATGAAATATAGATAAAATTGAGAATTACTTCGAATTGTGATTTACCCATTGAACCCTTCTTTCAAACCATGGTGAATATGCATGATGCTTGTTTATTTTTTTGAACAGGTTCCTTATTCTATTTAGCTACCCACTTGAATGCAGATGCGCTCTAGCAAACTATAATTCTCGCGCATCGTAAAGAAATTGTCCAATTTTGGTCTCTTTCAGAATCAAGACCCTTTCACTGGTCGTAGTTGTAGCTTCGATCACCTTCGGTGCGTTGATGATGGGATCCGGACTTTCAATTCCCTCTTTTTCGAATCGACCAGCTGCAAGTAGCAATTCTTTCCAAACCGAGACATCGGTGATTCTGCATACTGTCAATTTGACGCAGACGAAAATTGCTATTGAAACAGATCAGATTAACCCCTCAATTGCCACATTGACCACTTATTCAACTGCCCTAAATTATTCTAAGAGTATCATAATCATTTACGAAACAACCGGATACAACAAAACATATGTCACCAGTGCTACCTCGTATCTTACGAGTACACTCTATTCGGTTGCAACAGAGACCTATATCTATACCAATTTCAAGAACGGAGGAAATGTTACGTTGACTGATCTGACAGTGTATACTATAACGTCAGGAATTGCTACGGCCACTGCGACCACAACCCCGACCGTTACCCTTGTATCGACCTCTACTCAACTTGCGACAACTAATCAGACATTTACAGTAGTCTCGACTGATACCTTGCTTGCCACTACGACTCTTCCAGCAGGAAACGTTACTAGTACGGTCACTCAACCCACGACTGTTACGAATACTATAACCCACCCAACGACCGTTTCAATTTCTGGAACTGATTCAAGTACCACCGTAACTATCTTATCAACGACGGGTATTCCAACAACAATCACCCTGCTGACTACACTTCCGGGCACCACAATAGGCACAACAATGACTACGATTCTACCCGGAACAACGATCACAACAGTTTCTACGCTGCCCGGAACAACTGAAACTGATTTCTCCTCGAGGACGATAACTGAACCTGGGACGACCATAACGACGACTTTACCTGCAGTTACGAGTACTGAAACAGATACATCGACCGTTACAAACACGGTGACTTGTACTTCCTCGAACGGTATCTCTAGTTGCTGAACTCAAGATGAAAAAGGCAAACACGATCGCGTTGACTGAATAACCTCCTTATGCAAATCAAAGAAATTATTCATACTCGTGGAGCATTCCCGTTCGGTCAGGCCCGAGAAGAGCAGATCAGACCGGCTCTAGCCAGCTTTCGTGAAGATCAACAAAGATCCGGATGCTTTGATTTTTCTCATCTTCATACAAGTCTGACCAATCAAATGCAACCGTGTACAAAGGTCCCCAAGAAACTCTGTGATCGCGATCAAAGTCTGGCTCGATTAACTCGCCGAAACAATTGGTTATGACTCCCGTCTTTCCGCGAACGTACAAGGGGGTTCTTTTGTTAGTGGAATCAGGATTTTCGACTTTTACTCTAACTCGATCGTTTTCGCGAAATCGATCCAAGAAATTCTCGACTCAACTATGAGAGAATTTCGGATCGCGGCTCTCCCACGCCAATCAAACTCTCGGGAGTAACGAGCTTCCAAAGCTCCTCTTTTGCAACATTTCCGGAAGGTTTTCTTGGGAGCACAAAGTATCTCACGTCAGAAGTGCTGTCGTAAACCTTCAGTTCAATATTTCCCGGAACTGCAAAATCAAACATTTCTTTGAGAGTTTTTCTCGGGTTCGCAACTATTGCCTGCTTGTATGAATCGTCCTTGTACCACCAGGGAGGATTCCCCATTATGGCGTACGGATAGCACGAGCATAGAGTGCATACGATAACGTTATGCACCTCTTCGGTATTCTCCAGAGCAATTACCTTTGGAGATCTGTAAACTGCGATTCCAAGCTCCCGAATGGCGTCTTTTGCATCCTTCAAGAGTTTAGATTTGAAAACGGGATCTGTCCAGGCAAGCGCAACAATCTTCGCTCCATTTTCAAACTTTGGAGGAACGGGCGCCTCAACCATTTCCCTCAATTTGTCTTCCTTAATGAATCCTCTTGCGACCAACGAGCTCAGATAAGCCTGTAGGACCGCATAATACTGTTCGAGCATCTTTTGCATCATGGAGAGTTGATCGTTCTCATTCGATCCGGCAGGGAATTCTCCGTGCGCGATTTTCAGTTCAGGATCATAAATTCCAGCGTCCTTCCTCTGCTCATCAATAAAGTACGAATCTCTCGCAACCTGCGCGGCAATTTCGATTCCGTTGATGTACCTGCCGAGATTCAATTCCAAAACTTCAACGGAATCTTCCATACTTGATTGATTGATCGGATCCTGAAGAGCGGGAGCAAGTCCGTTCGAAGCTTGGATTAAATCGAAAAGGCTCACTTTGCCTTTTCTAAGTAATTGAAACAGCACTGGTTCCAGTCTTTTCGTTCTCCAGTATTCGGCGTCCTCAAAAACTGCCTGGATGTGGGCTTTTGCGTCTTCAGTGTGTGTTACCAAAAGAGTTTCATTGTAATCTCTAAAGTTCAAGATAGATAAGAATCACGATAAAAGTGACCCTTCGCTAATCACGAAGTAATTGTTGCCGGTAATTCGAAAGTACCATGGGTTTCCCCATCCTGAAGGATTGATACTTTGAAACTGTAGTAGAACTGCGCTCAACTATCTTTCCAATATTTGCTATCATCCGATCGACAGACGTGCGGACCTGATCAAGCGCGTTACTCCTAATGATTTCCCGAGCTTTGGAATCGGTAATGTTCAAAGCTAACTGATCAATTACTAATCCCAACATAGCCTGCTTTGTTTCCTCTGGAAACGCGCTCCACGGACCGATTGGAATCGGCACGCCGCCGAATACAACAGTTCCTCCTCCATCAACAGTGACCCCGCCAAAAATTAGACTTGCGACCAGTCCGATAATATTTGAAGTGCCGCGGTAACCACTCATGGGATTCAAGAGAAAGGCGGTCTGCTGACCTCTGAATGTCCCGGTTCCGACTATTTGGCCGCTGTCATTGATTTTGTTAGCGAACTGGAGGTGCCAGCGACTATCCGAGATTAGGCTATTCAGATCGACGCTCTTTGTTCCGTCATAGAGGAATGCAGATTGATCGCCATCATAGGTTGACTGTGTCCAGCAAGTACCTACGATCATACCAGCAGAGTTTATCCCTTGGGCATGGCCTCCCAAGAATCCCGATGGAACTGGCAACTCTTTGACAGTTGCAGGCAGAGTTGATGCATCCCAAGTAGCTGGCGAAAAATTCTGCGGAGACGTTTTTCCAAGAGATCCAACAATTTGTCTGGAATTATTCAAATCAGAGATAAACGTGCAAGCTCCTATGTCAGTTGTTGATCCACCAGAGTAGAAAAAACCGTGAGTGGTCGTGGAATCTTCTGAAGTTCCAACCACGTCTCCATTCTCGTTAATGGCTGATCCACCAGCGGAATTTCCATAAATTGGATCTATCCAGACTACTGAAGCATTTCCTGTGTCATAGATGAATGCGCGATGCTTGGTTCCCGATCCAAACCATGTTCCACCACAAGCGAGTCCGGAATTATTGATGTCAGTACACGCAGACCCCTTGCCGACCACGCCGCTGAGATCAGATGTAGCTCCACCTTGAAAAAATAGCGCAAATTCTGTCGGGCCGTTACCTGTTCCTCCAATTCCAACAGCAGCTCCAAAGTCGTTCAACGAGTAGAGGTAACTATCCGCGGCAAGAAAGGTCTCTGAACCATTCCAGTACCAGAGCGCCCCTTCGTTGCTTGCAGGTTCAAACGATATTCCTCCTGCATCTCCATTCGAGTTAAGTCCGTAAGCTTGGGAGCCTGAAGGGCCTGTAAGTGGAATGATATTGTAATTCATACTTTCCACTCAAGATCACTTTCATTTAAGCCAGTATTCTTAATCCCGATCGTATTTGATATCGAGATTTTCGGAGTGGCTCTATTTCGTTCAGTTGAAAAATTGCGAGGTTACATCATTCGATATTTAACAAGATTCAATACTTTCTTCTGCCGCAATAATTCGGGAAATTTTGTTTTTTCGGCTGGAAATCCAACAGTGATTAGCCTACTTCCTCATTGGAATCGTCCTTTTTTGGTTTTCCCAGCTTCTTGGGGAGATCGGGCTTATCTTTGATTTTTTCTTCGAATTTATCTTCAGCCTTTTCTTTTTCGTTTTCTGTCATAATAGCTCAATAAACAGATCAGATATTTAACAGGTAAGACTCCAAATTTAGATTAATATCAAGGCCAACGAAGTTTCTATCTAGGAACGGAAGACCTTCAGATCACTCTCTGACAGAATAAGTATTCCCATCCATGTCGCGAACGTCGGAATCAAAGGCTCAATGACCCAATTTCTTCAAGTACTGAAATTGAATAGGAATGGGAAATTTTCCTTCCGATAACCGGATCGCCTAACTCCATATTGAAATCTGTCGGAAATGTCACTCCTTTAATCATCGACTGACCTGTGTAAATGGTCGAGGGGACATTTGAAAGCATCTCCGAAGATCCCCCGAAAAGAACTGTTCCGTCGTCTCTAAGCGAGGAATTATTTCGGAGATGATACTCGAGGTCAACGAGATTTGAGAGCTTGAAGTCCTGATAAGGGAGCTTCGAACCATAGACCGTTATGAAACTCTTCAGGTTTAGATCATCCCAGTGGTCTTTAACATCACTATAACGCCACGCCGTTCTCGCAACAACCGCCGGGCACATCTGCTTTGTTTTCGCTGAATCAAACACTTTGCCTAGCGATTCATTAGAAATGTACTGCAAAGTGCGATCGTTGTGGTCACTTCCCACAGACACAAAAACTTCTCCACCCTCGAAAATTGCGACGTACTCAACCTCACCGGAGGTCTGCGGTCCTTGAACTTCGATAACTTCTTCGTTCGTCAAAAGATAACGACTCTTTCTGCAAGTATTGGGGTTTCCATGAACTGAATAGCCATCACCACGGAGAGAGTCCAGGTTTTTCTTAGTACCAGCAATATCTCGGCTGGTATTTCTCCCGAGGAAGAGCCTCTTTACATTGACCGATTTTCTTGAAGTAGAGCCATCCCTTTCCAGTAAGTCAAACTCTAGAACGTTCTCCATCAATCGCATTTTTCTTGAGACAGGTGCCGAACGCCTTCGATCAAGTGTTAAAGTTTTTTCATGGGAAAGAAATATTTTCACGGCAAGACACGCTGTCACAAATTCGGTTCTTAGAAAATGTCAAAACCCAGAATACTCCTCGCTGACACCTCTTTCAAAGCTGCAAGGTTACTAGAGGAACCCAGGTACATTGAGCTAGTTTCGATTGCCGATACAGTGTACAAAATTCCTTCGTCCGAGGACGAGATGTGCGACCTGGTAAAAGATGTCTCGGCGGTAATTGTAGGAGACTTCCCCGTTACTCCGAGAGTTTTTGATTCAGCATCCAAGTTGAAACTTGTGGCAAAGTGCGGAGTGGGTTACGACAACATTGATGTTGATTACGCGACAAAGCGTGGAGTTATTGTCACAAACGTCCCGTCAGTTCTATCCGGACCCGTAGCAGAACACGCTGTTCTTCTTATGCTCGCCGTAGCAAGGAAACTGGTCGCAGCGGATTCCTCTGTTAGGACGAATACTTGGAACGAATTTACCTCCAGGGAGCCTGGGTTCGAATTGTCGGGTAAAACGCTCGGTGTAATCGGGTTCGGAGCTATAGGCTCGCGCCTCGCGGATATGGCGCACAATGCTTTCAACATGAAAATCCTGGCATACGATCCGGTTGTCAAGCCTGAGAAAATCCGTGAACACGCCGCCGAACCTGTGTCACTCGATCAACTGCTCGCGCGAGCTGATATTGTGTCGGTGCACGTTCCTCTAAGCCCGGCCACGAGGCGTCTGATTGGTGAAAGGGAGCTGCGGAAAATGAAACCATCGTCAGTCCTGATCAACACCTCAAGAGGGAAGGTTCTGGACGAGAAAGCTCTGGAGAATGCTCTAATTTCTGGATGGATAACTGCCGCGGGAATTGACGTCTTCGAGGAAGAGCCGCCCGATCCGAAGAGTCCTCTCCTCAAACTACCAAATATCACGATGACTCCTCACACC
Source organism: Nitrososphaerota archaeon (assembly GCA_013288145.1). The sequence continues at coordinate 19,607 of JABDCJ010000012.1, forward strand.
GCGGCTTTCACTTCCGAGGCAACGAAAGCTCTTTGGCTCGCTTGCATTGGTGCGGCGATTGATGTAATTCAAGGAACGCGACCGCGAGCACCTGCAAACATACTAAACACCTAATTCTCTAGATCACCCGTAAAACGACTCAAATTCCTTCCTATGTTCACGAGACCCTTGCACCGATTTCGGAAAGTGCGATTTAGTCCGAAAAAACTTCCCCCATCCGCAATTTTTGGAAATTAGTTAGGCATAAAAGAAGGAAACCTTCCGACAATGACAATCGTCTTTTTTATGGACGCCAAACTTAATAATGAAGATGCATTTCTACGAGGACTAGGTGTTTCTGTTTATGCCTGATCAATGGAATTTGAAGGGATCGTATTTTGAGACCTGTAATTGCGAAGTAGGTTGTCCCTGTGTTTTCTTGGGTCCGCCTTCGTCTGGAGAGTGCACGGTTTTGGTAGCTTGGCACGTCGATAGCGGAAATCTAGGGATTGTTAATTTGAACGGCACGAACGTCGCCTTAGCAGTTCATTCCCCGGGACACATGATGAAGACCAAGTGGGAGGCCGCTCTATATTTAGACGCAAAAGCTAGCGATTCCCAGAGAGGCGCTCTGACCCAAATCTTCGGTGGTCAAGCAGGAGGTCATCCAGCCGTACTCGGATCTTTCATCGGCAAAGTGCTTGGAGTAAGTTCCGTTGATTTCGACTACTCTGCGGACGGAAAGAAGCGTAGCCTGAAGATACCAAAAATCGTGGAGGCAGAAATCGAAGCAATTCAAGGACAAGGTGGATCGGATGTAACGATAACCAATCACCCTCTGGCGGTCGCGCCAGGCGAAAGCGCAGTTGTTTCAAAATCTAAGAAACTGAGCTACCACGATCACGGAATAAGCTGGGAGGTCTCGGAAAAGAATGGGTTCTATTCACCCTTTTCATACAAGGGACCTTAACGATTTTTTAAACCCCTAGAGAAACCTGTTCTTGGGCACGTGTTAGAAAATCCGTAGTCTCGATTAAAGAATTAGAGAGACAAAATGTCAAGTGTTTCTCCAAAATCGGCAAAGCCTCCTTCGATATTTGTTTCCGATAGAGTATCTGTTACCGTTACAGCAGTCCTCCTGGCTGCGGCTGCAATTTCATGGATTGCATCGTATTATCTTATGCCATTAATGATGATGAGCAATTCCTCGGGTATGATGTCTACGAGTGGCGTTGCTGCAATTGTATCAACGCTCTCACTATCGTCGATTGCTCTCTTTGAGCTAGTGTGGATTGTAGGAATGGCGGCGATGATGTTTCCTGCGATGATTCCAATGGTGCTATTCTATGACAAGGTGAAAACTAAGCTAGAATCACATCCGCAGCTTGCAAGAATTGCCGGGACTCCGATTTTCCTCGCTGGATACCTTGTTACGTATGCAATTCTCGGATTGGGGGCTTATCTTGCTGTCTATGGAGCTATCGTGCTTTCATCAATGTTCTCTTTACCAGTTATTGTTTCGATTATTGTACCCAGTTTGATCCTAGTCGGAACCGGAATCTATCAATTCTCTTCATTGAAGATGAGATGTCTTTCCCAGTGCATCTCTCCTTTCGGTTTCTTCGCGACTCGTTCGAGCAAGGGACTCTTCGGAGCTTTTCGAATGGGCTTTAGCCACGGCACTTTTTGTGTTGGATGTTGCTGGGCGTACATGTTAGTCATGCTAGCAGTCGGAGCAATGAGCATTCCAATTATGGCAGGCCTGGCGGGCGTGATAGCCCTGGAGAAAGTTATAGTCAGGGGATCTGTGTGGTTCAATCGGGCCGTAGCGATTGGATTTATCTCACTTGGCATCTTGGTAGGATTATTTCCCTTCATTCTTTCATTTATTTGATCCATGACCAGCCGGCACACACCGGACGCCCACCAAAACCCTGCACTAAGAATTATTTCGTAAGCAGAAATGTACAGGATTCCAAGGAAAATATGACAATGCCGGGGACTTTTACTCAAGTCAACTGTCCTGTAGTGTGGGAATCCTTTTTCTTCATCCAATCCAGCGTTCCTTTGATTCCCTCTTCGTAGCTTCTCGCCGGGTACTTTGTCCCGAAGAAATTACTGAGTTTGGTTCCGTCTAGTAGCAGGGGTTCTTCAGCAAGGTATTGCATTTCAGCGAAAGCCCGCGCTGTGCTATTGAACAATCCAAAGAGACGAACTAAGATTCGGCTTGTGCCAACCATCTTTGGCTGAAAACCGGCCAGCTTGAAAACTAGGCTAATGAAATCGCGAACAAGGATAGGCTCAGGACCAGGTACGTTGAACTCTTGACCCAAAGCATCCGGGCGTTCGGCTGCCATTGTCATCGCTTTTGCCGCATCAGAAACGAAAATGAACTCGTGCAAGGTATCGAGTTTGCCAGGCCAGCGCGCTGTTTTGTTATTGATTGCCGAACGAAATATTCCGTCAGCAATTGAAGCAGCGTTGGGACCATAATAATCAGGGAAGCGCATGATCACGCAGGGAACTTTACCCTCACGGGAGTAGCGCATGAAAGTGTCCTCGAGCTCCACTCTGATTCGACCCTTGTTGGAACAAGGATTTCTCGTATGATCTTCGCGTACTTTTTCTGGGCCGGTATGGCCGAAAACGTAGACGTTACCGGGAAAAATCATTCTAGCTTTTGACTTGCTCGCCACCTCAATTATCCTTCCATGAATCTCGGGAAGTCTCGACCAATCTGAATATGGGAGGTTCATGCAGTTGTGGAAAACCTCAATACCTTCGAGAGCCTTTTTGAGAGTAGTCGGATCTTCGGCTGAACCCTCGATCATTTCGACCTTATCCGGGTTAGTGAAAACTTCTCGTGCCTTCGATGGATTTCGCACCAGTGCCCTAACGGGTTTATTAGAAAAAGTCAACTCATTGACTATTGCACTGCCTAGCGATCCCGTCGAACCAATTACGAGCTGAACTGGCGTAGCTGACAAGATTGAAACCCCACAAAATTAGCCTATCAATCTTTCAAAGTAAGGCAACATTTCCTGTCGCGCCATACCAAGTTCCTTGAATTTGGAGAAACAAAGACGAAGTTATCAATGTTAACTGAAAGCCGGCGTATAATAATCAAATAACGAGTAGCTTTTGACTTGAAAACTCGGAATTGCGTGGAAAAGTGATCGACATTGGAATCGGAGAATTCTATTGCCTCATCACGCAATAATCAGATTGTCGGTATCAAATGGGGGCTGATCATAAATTCTCCTAATCTTTGCCGGATTCAATATTACGCTGCCTCAAATCTCTTGATTTCCGAAGTATTTCCTAAATTGGAGAACAGGAGTAACTATGATCAGTTAGTCGGAGATACTGGGGATTTAAATTGGCGATGACAACTATGATATTCAAAGAACCACAGAAGAAAAGTAGCATTGGCATTAATTCACACTTGAAAGAAGAAAAAGAGCAACTAAGTGTGATGAAAAGAGAGCTGTTCAATATGCAGCTGACTCAAAATATCTTGGGTTCTTATGGTGGAGATAGAAATACCTCTTTCGACGCAAAAATCGAGGAACTTCGAAAAGAAATTGAGTTGTTGGAACGCGAAATGTCCAGCTAGTGTTAAGCCGGATGCCGGAGAGAATTCTGGAATATCAGAAGAGCAATAGTTCTGATCAAGGAAATCGCAAAACAAGGATAGTTAGAAGTCCGATCGCCGGAGGGACGTCAACCGGTAGCTTTGCTACAACTGGGACGCTAAGCGTGGGAGTAGTCAGGTCATCACAAAAACGGGAACTTTACCGCATCTTTCGTACTTTTCAGGCGGGTGATTCACGGAAGCTTGATAATTTCGTGTCGTAATTGGATTTCTACTTGTCGAATCCCGTAATTGAAGCAATCAAGAGCAGACGCAGCGCCAAAAATCTCAATCTAGAGCGCTCACCGAGTCGAGAGCTAATCGAAGAAATACTCGAGGCAGCAATCTGGGCTCCAAATCATCATCTTACAGAACCATGGAAGTTCGTCGTGATAGCCGGGGATGAAAGGCTGCGGCTGGGACAAAGCATGGCAGCAGCTCTCAAAACAACGATGAAAACAGAAGATCCGAGAACTGAGGAAGTTCTGAAGATTGAACGAGAGAAGGCTCTCCGGGCTCCTGTCATCATTGCAGTCATTTCCAGCAAGAACGATAACAAATCCGGGAAAATTATCCATCAGGAAGAACTAGTGGCTGCTGGAGCTGCACTGCAAAACCTCTTGCTAGCAGCGCACTCTTTTGGACTAGGGGCACTCGTCAAAACCGGTCCGCATTCATACCTGCAACCAGTCAGGGAATACTTTGGATTACAAGAAAATGAATCGCTCATTGGACTCGTTTATCTGGGCTATCCTGCCGAGCCTGCCGGCACATCCAAACGTAGTCCCCTGGATACCAAAGTTGAGTGGCGCGGATTCTGATTCTCCGCGCTCACCTGTGTTCTAACGAAGTGAATTTTGGGAAGTCTAAATTTGCGCCTGGGACGTAATATTGACCATCCAGTGGACACCAAATTTGTCGGTTATCATTCCGAAAGTGTCTCCCCAAAACTGCTTTTCAAGGGGCATATTCACTTGGCCTCCCTGAGACAACCCGTTGAATATCTCGCTTAATCTCTTACTGTCCTGACCTTGAAGACTCAAATGAAAGTTATCACCAAATTTTATTTTCATTCTCGGCACCGCATCGCTCGCCATTAACGTCATCGAATCTGACTTTGACGATGCGTGAAGCACGAGATCTTTTTCTTCCGGATTTTCAGCCATCTGCGCCTCGCCAAAAGTCTGAATTGAAAGATCGCCTCCTATGATCGATTTGTAGAATTTCATTGCCTCAGCTGTATTTCCGTTAAAATTGAGATAGGGGTTGAGTGAGAGACTCATGGGGATGACAAACGCCCCTAGGGATATTTAACAACATTCAGCAGAGAAATGCAGATCTTCTAATGTGGCCGAAGATAGTTGGGGTTGACTCTTGAAATTACGTTCTAGTCTCTCGATCGCAGAGCCATTATCGTTTTGGGTTTGTAGGTCTCCTTCCTAACAACTGCAATCGATTTGAATCCAAATATCTTGTAACACCGTACGCAGGATGTTTCGTAATCTTCGTTGGCATATGGAGTGTCAAACTCGTCAGCGATCTCACTTATCGAAACGCCCAAGAAAACATCTTCTTTTTTGCACCCAAAAATTCTACAGAGTGGAGTTTCCTGTTTCGTTGATTTTGTTTCGAAACGGTTATCGAAAGATGGTAAGGTCGTTAGATATGGTACAATGGGCATATATCGATAACTTTCTCTCACACTCACTGCGATCGACCTAGCACATTATGATTTTCGAATCCCAAAAGTCAGAATAGATAGTTTGCGAAATGGGAGTTGGCGAGACAAAGCGTACAAATTGTCTGGGGCAAAGAACGTAGGCAAACGGCAGAGTCTCGTGATTCATTATCGTCCCCTCACCTAGGGAAAGTCTTTCTCTTAAAGTGTACAATTGAAACCTGCGTCACCCCTAGAGCTTCTTTGCTTATCCTCTCGAGATTCCGGAGAGTCAAAATTAGTGAGCCACAATTGACGTGCTGCTAGGGAGTCGTGGTAGTGATAGTTGTTGTCGAAGTCTCCGTCGATGTCGAAGTATCCGTGACTGTTTCTGTTATGGTAGTCGCTGTACCGGACTGGGTAACCGTGGTCGTGGAGCCAGAAAACACAGTGGATGTACCTCCCGGCATAGTAGTTGTCCTCGTAATCGTCGTACCCGGATTAGTTGTGGTAACAGTCGATCCTGAAACAGTCGTGCGATCAGTAACTGTCGACACGCTTGGAACCGTGGTGGTTGAAAGAATAGTCAGTGTCGTTCTCAAAGTTGTTCCTGCGATCGTGGTGGTTACAGGCCGTGTCACTGTATTTGTAACAGTACTGACAGGAACGGTAGTGGTGATAAACTGCGTTGACGTTGAGACCGCACTTCCTGTGGGCGTGGTCGTAACAGTTACTGTGACACCTCCCGAAGTAATCGCAATCGTTGTGAGGATAGTCAGCGTAACGGTCCCGCCGTTCTTGGAGGTGTAAACAACCTGCGTCTCGGAGCTTACCTGATAAATTGTACTAGTGTAATATGTAGCGACGCTGGTCGTGTATGTTTGATTATTTTGATTTGTTAGAAAAACCGAAATTGTGGTTTTTGAATAATTTAGGGCAGTAGAATATGTCGTGAGAGTGAGGAAAGATGAGTTGGCTTTGTCCGTCTCGGTAGTAAGAACCGTCGAGGTTAGATTAACAGTGCGAATTACAACCGATGTTTCTTGAGCCGCACTGTTGCTGCTTCCGCTGGAAAATGAAGGAATGGAAAGAGCAGATCCGACAAGTAATGCTGCGAAAGTTATTGACGCAACAATCACAACTAAGAGAACGGTCATTACCTTGGAAGATGGCAAAGTGGTGAGAAAGATTTTGGTACCATCCGACTGTGTTATAGTTTTTGCCTTAGAATTCCTGTCGTTTGTTTTTTGACCGCTTCTAGACAATCAATAAGAAACGGATCGATCTAGACAAAATCATCTGTCTTGTCGGAAAAATACTTAGAATTGGTCATTCCGTATGGCTGTTTTCACAAATATTGATCTTTTTGGGGTCAGATCGGGAAAAAGACACTCTCGTCCAAAAATCATGTAGCAAATACAATTATTCGCAATTTGTTAGGGCATAATTAACGATTCCACTATGACTCCTCAGAGCGACAGAGCCGGCACAGCGATTTCGACTAGTGCCGCGACTTCATACCCCCCATTACACCTTAAAAGAGCATAAATAATACAAAAGTCTCGGGACCCGGATGATTTTTCCTTTGAAGATCGGAAGAAAAAAGGGGAATCAAGTTCGAAAATGAAGATCGGAATTTTAAATGGCGGCGGTGATTGCGCCGGATTGAATGCCGTAACCAGAGCGGTCGTTAAAAGGGCCGAAAGTTATGGCTGGGAAGTAATCGGGATCAAATACGGGTGGGATGGATTCCTAAGGGCCGACACAATGAAGCTGACTTTTGCGGAAGTTGAAAAACTCGTCGGCGTCGGTGGAACCATACTGAAATCTTCGAGGACGAATCCGGCAAAACACCCGAATGGTTTTGAGATTATCTTACAAAATGCAAAGGATCTTGCTCTCGATTCTGTAGTCTGTGTCGGTGGCGACGATACTCTCGGAGTCGCGGCTCAATTATTCAAAAAAGGACTGAAAGTCGTTGGCGTACCAAAGACAATGGATAACGACCTGTCCAGTACTGATTACACATTCGGTTTTGATTCAGCAGTTAACGAGGCAACTCATGCCATTGATAACTTGAGGACAACGGCTGAATCACACGATCGAGTTTTCGTAGTAGAGGTCATGGGTCGAGAAGCTGGTTGGGTTGCTGCTTACGCCGGAATAGCAGGAGGCGCGAACCTTACTCTCGTGCCAGAAGAACCATTCGAAATTGGCGAAGTAATCAGGTTTGTGAGAAACCGCCATGAAAAAGGAGAAAGGGCAACCATAATTGTTGTCTCCGAGGGGGCGTCTCTTTCAACGAAGGTAGGCGATATCGAAGGCAGGAGCAGCGTTGATGAGTTTGGGCATCCACGGCTAGGCGGAATCGGTCAGTATGTTGCAGATGAGATCCAGAAAGGGACAAAATACGATACGCGCCTCTCAGTCCTGGGTCATATGATACGAGGGAGCTCGCCGACAGCTTTTGACCGGGTTCTTTCGACGCGATTTGGACTCGCAGCCGTGGATCTAATCAAAAATGGCAACTTTGGCATGATGACTTCGCTCCGGGGCACTAAAATTGTGGCGGTAAGCCTTGAGGAATCCACTTCGAAACAGAGGCTGCTCGATCTCGAGGTTTTGAGCAGTATGAAGAACATGTCATATTGAGCGGAACTAAAAAGTGCTCTAAACCCGATATCTCTGTTTCCTACATTCTATCTCCCTTTTGGATTTTCTTTTTGCGAAAACCGAGTTCTGAAAATAAATATCGGCACTGGGGAATTGGGACTTCATGTCTCAGATCCAGATTTCAGCTCCATCTTCAGGACTAAACGTGCCTTACAACCCCAAATTGTGCAAAACTTGCCAAAAAATGGCATCCGACAGTCCGCAGCCTGCGAGAGCTCTCTATAGTGATTGCGAGGAGCACTTCCACCAAAGAGTTGCAAATCTGCTTCTTACTGGCGGACTAACTATCGTCTGAGTTCACAATTATTCTCTGCTTTCCCTTTTTTTCTTGCAAAGGGACAGACGAGCCGCAATCAACTCTCGACGACAGACTCGCTGGAATAGTTCGACGCAGATTAGTCAATTCAATATAGTGGACCGGTAGTATGCGTCTTCAGCGTTTGCACCTGCCATGAAGAAGTTTGAGCTATACAAGAAACTGTTTCTGAACAGAGACAAGATTCTCTCCGATGCAAGAAAGCTTGGAGAATCACTCGGGATTACCGAGAATCTGAAAGGTAAATTCGGACTGACTGGTTCTCATTCTAGTTTTCCAGGCCCAATTGGAAAAACTGTGCTGAAAAAGATGATCGAGGAGCAACAAACGCGACGTGCTCTCCCGGAATTAGTGGATGAACTTAGGGGAATAGTCAAGGATTACTATGGAGACGAATACGATGCGGCCCCGATAGCATCGGGCGAAGCTGCGCTATGGACGCTAATAGATACCACAATGACATCTCCAATGCTTGGAAGGGGAAACGGATATCGCTGTCGCTATATCGCTCCATTTGAGCGACACGTTTCCCATCAATCAGGATTTGGACGGCCATTTCCTCCGAAGTACAAATACGTCTCTTCCGAGAGATACATAACTGCGGGCGAGCTCGGAGTCGAGGGTAAAAGGCTGACTGATCTGGACACAATTCTGGTTCCATTTGCCGGAGCCCGGTATGATGCCCATGGAATCAAATACTATCCGACCCCCCTCTTGTCAACTACTTTCGGTGAACATTCAGCCGACAAAGTAGAGGAGATCGCCGAAAGACACGCAAGTATGGTGACCGGATTTGCGAGTCTGGGTTACGACACTCCAGGCTATGGATACGGCGAGAAAAACACGGAAGGTGTTCCTGAGTTTCAGGTAAGAATCGCGAAGCTCGCGAAAAAATTTGATGTTCCGTATATAACCGATGACGCTTGGGGAATGCCGTTTATCGGAGCGGACATCAGAAAAACTGGTGCTAGCGCTGTTTTTTACAGCGTAGACAAATTGATGCGGGGTCCGCTGAGCTCTTTGATTATAGGCAAAGACGAAGTAATGGTGCCTGTGCGCCGAGCGCTCGCAATGCACAGCCATCGCTACGGTAGTCCAATGGCCTACGCAAAGGCAATGTATTCGGCATTCGATCCAGGCCGTGAGGCGATCGTCGCCCAGATTGAGATTCTAAGATCGATCCGGGATGAGCCTAAGCTCTGGAAGGCACTTGCAGATGAAACTTATCGGATTGTAGACGAAGAATTCGCCCGATTCCACTATGAGCAATTCAAGCCAGACATACTCGTTACTAAGACCTACAATAACCTCGGCGCAGAGGTGAACTACGATAGGACATGGTTAAACGATGGAGAGCAAGGCATTCCCATCTTTACAGAGGAAGATTCCTTCAGTGGAACCGCTCTAATCGAGTCTTCTCTTACTGCTATGGGGGTTCTTCCTACTATTACCTACGACGGCAACATTCTGATTTCTCCCGGCCAGGGAACGGTTGACGACAATGGAAGGCTGATAGATGAAAAAATGCGGCTTGCAGTTCAGGCATTGGTCGGATCTATGGAAATTATCTGCAAGTATTCAGATTCCGGCTAGAATTGCCCAACTATTCGAGCGTTTTGCCTAGAAACTTGGCATTCTGGCATTACTAGGGAACAATTGGATAGAAACATGGTACCAAATAGGATAATAACAGGTACTATATTCTCAATGGCGATAAACACACTTTGAATAAGACAAAAAAGACCACACGAAAAACTACAAGCAAGGCAGGTAAGACATCGGGAGGGAAACGAGGTTTCGCATCGATGTCAAAGAGCCGACGTATAGAAGTTGCCAGAAAGGGAGGCAGGGCTGCAGCCAAAGCTAGGGCACGCAGCCGATAGACCTCTTGACACTGGTCAATCTAGACAACAAAATCTAGGAAAATACACAAACAAACCCCTGCACTCAAACGTACCCCCTGACATTTCGACGCAATAGTTGTCGTCGAAATCGGGGGTGTTTATTTCTGATTTCTAATACAACAAACAGATTCTAGAAAACCAGACCGTTTTTCTGAAGATTCAGGCTTAATTTTTGTTGGATTGATACTCGCTTTCTAGGACTCGCGGTCTCGTCATCTGAAGAATCGCGTATTCGTTTCCACTATTGTCCCTAAAATTCAAACAAGGACCGTCCGGGATTTCGAATTTGTTTCCATCGGGAATCAATCCTCTTCTCTTCAATTCCGTCGACGCCTTTTCAATATCGGCCACTTCATAGATCAATCTCTTGCTTGGGGCCTTTACATGATCAGCAATCAGCAGGTATGGCTCGCCGCATAGGTCGAACGCAGCTACCTTCGCGCCAAATTCTTCGAACTCCCAGACAAGCTTTCCTCCGAGAATGTTCTTGTAAAAGGAATAATCTCCGGCATAATTCGTAGTGCCTATGTAGACGTACGCCAGTCGCTTGAACAAACCGACGTTCATCAGACATGGATTAAGATCGGGGACTCCTTTCAGTCTTGCCCATTGTCGTCATTTTCGGCCGAGCACTTTGGTGAATCGCTGCTGTGCAGTATGCATCCGATCTTTATCTGGGCTCCGTCCGCAGCAAATACATGCACGTCGAACTTCTGCCCTGAATTCATGGAGGGAACGATTACCCCGTTTTCAAACGGAATTGTTCCCGAAAAATTGAATGTTAGACACTGACCTGGATTCATAACAATCGGATTGGCGAGATCGTTCTCGATGTCCGGCTTGTTTACAAGACTAATGTGACGAGGAGCACAGCCGGAAATAGTAGTGGTCCCCGTGGTAGCTATATGGGGCTCACCAGGAATCATTACTATTTCGTGAACGCCATCATCACATTCTCTGTTCACGTCATAGCTTTCTCCAGAAACATTCGGACAGGCCCAGGTAAAGTCGCCGTGAATACCGAAAAGAACTAATCTTTCCGAGGAATTGCCAGTATTCGTTACTTGGACGCTGATTGTTGTAATGTTGCCGGAGGTGGCAAGTGAAAGAAGGTCAGCGTCAATGCTACCTTTTCCGTGATGGAGTCTGTCTCTGTCAAAGGCGCTGACTTGTTGAGTATTTCCAATTTTCCCATCTTTTCCGGTGATCTCAGTCTGTGGTTTCAGTGCAGCCGAGGAAGAGGGAACCATTTGATATCCTGAAGAGCTATTGATTATTGACGGGGAGAATTCAAGCAAAAGTGCGTTTCTTGCGCCGACAACATAAGCTGGATTCGTAAATTCTACTGTTAGCGTATTACCGCCTGTCGCTAGAGTGATCGTATTGAGGGTGCCATTAATGATGGCTTGGATTTTTGAAACTATGAACGTCGCCGAGGTCAACTTTGACCCGTTTTCTAGGCTTGAAATGGCTAGGGTTTCAGACGTGTTTTGTATCGCCATCAGATCTACTGTCTCTGAATTGCTTGCAGGGACTATCGAAAGGATCTGGGATGAAAAACCGTTAACTTGGGGTTCTAAAACCGAGAGTTCAATTTGGGAATAGGTCAAATTTAGCGAAGTCGTACCTATCGGTACTGAAGGTGGATCGGTTAATTCCAAAATCAATTGCGATCGGGTTGAGAAGCTACCACTTAATTTTTCGATGGATCTACCACCTGCGATCATATTCGCTGTTACAGCTAGGCTTGCCGCTAGTATCAGAGCCAGAACAACTCCGATTAAGATCTTTTTTCGATATCCCGAGGGTATGAATAGCTGTACCATTCGCCGAGCCACAATTCTCTGATAATGGAGAAGAGTTGCATATGGTTCTATGGTTTAGAACGAGGAACAATGATCGAATGAAATTTGGAATTGGCTTTGATCTAATGAAGGGCCTAGCAAGATACAGAACATGCAGATTGCGCTATGGGATAATGGCTCGCTATTTTGAATCGGCGAGAATTATTATCCTCCATGGCTCTCCTTTTGAATAATCAAAGAATTGGACGAAAATCAAAAATTGATTACTTCCAATAATAGTCGAAGCTTGAATGGCACTACTCTTCGAGTTTATCGTTATCTTTTCAGACAGGGAGGAAAACCGGTCGGCGTGCACGAAGTCCAAAGTAGCTTAGGTCTTAGTTCTCCTTCAGTTGCACACTACCACATCAGAAAGCTCGTTGAGGAGGGACTGGTAAAAGAAGGAAGAGGGGGATATATCGTGGACAGACTATTATTTGAAAACATGATAAGGATTAGGAAGTCAATTATTCCTCTTCAGACTACATATCTGATTCTTTTCCTTACTTCTCTCATACTCCTCCTGACGGTTTTTAGGGCAGAAATAGTTTCCAGTGAGTACGTATTTGCCATATCGGTTAATTTACTCGCAGTTGTTATCTTCTCGTGGGAGACGGCAAAGTCACTTCGACAGAAGGTACCTTGATGAAGTTCTAACAGCTAACAGGAAACAGGTGTTCGAATGACTAGTCTATCGATCTAGACCTAGGGCCATTTCAGGATTTGTTTTTCACGAGGCATCTCTATTTTCTGTTGCGGTGTGGTTTTAGTATGATCTATGCTTTTGTGCTTCTCCTCCATTATCGAAGGGACGAAAGCTATCCCGCACCTAGGACAGATTCTTAGAACTATTCTTTCCTCCGTTCTCGCCGCCCCGAAGCGATAGTCTGCATCTTCGTGATGGAGCGGACACTTCATGCGAATTCTTTCGCTTCCTCAAAGTCATAGGTATAAGAGAATTTACGGTATCCTTGAAAAGAACTTCAGGGGTTTGCTTCCGAGTTTTTCAAAGGCACTTCTCCAAATAATAGATGCAATTGGTTCCGGAAGAGATGGTTAGTGCTTCCGTTCCAAAAATTAACGAGTTCGAAGAGTCAAACACATGTACGAACATCATACAAAAAAATTCATCGGAAAAAGAAGACGTATTGTAGAGCCCTAGAGTGGGGATATCGTGAGCTTCTGCAGAGGTCCGACACGTTAGCGGACTTGCCTCACGCGTACCACATTACCCGAGATTCGCGAATCTCTAGGCCGTCTAGGATGGCTTGTATAGCACTGCTCACCTAGATAACCTTTTCGTATTTGACGCTCGGAGCGGGAATATCATGAAAAATGAATGTTTTTGGCGCACTTTGGCAGTTGAAATTGAAGATACGCGAGCTTAGGGTTGAAGAATCCGATTTGTCCGGTTGAAATCTTGTTTACTTTCAGACCCTAGATGAAATTTTCCGTTGAAAATGCCCAATGAACTTATTGTTCAAAATTTGAAGCGGAATTTAAGACCCGCCCTAAAAAGAAATCCAGAGCAATTACCCGGTTTTCGACGAGTAACCGAGGGGAGTCCAATATTTTTAGGATTCCAAAACTTTGCATTTTTAATCGTAATCGGAGCAATAGTCGCATTTAGTCTATCATAACCATTTGTTCACCGTTTTCAGAAACTAGGAATCTGTGCTTGGAAGGCCAAGTAAGATCTGAGCAATTTCCCCACAACTATGATGCAGGGATAATTGAATTATTAACACACTAAATTTGATCGCATTAGCTTTAGATCGATTCAGGCCAAAGCCCGCATGCCCTACATATTCCAAATTTCATAAATGACGACTATCTTTTAAGCGAGGCGAAGACGCCGCATTACCTCAACTAGTTATGATGTCGACTTACAGCGCATTCATAGGAGATGCTTCTATCCCTCGCCTGGGCACTTTACAGATAGAAGAAATTGAATCTGGATATAGAATAAGTGGGCAAGTTGGAGGGGACTTTGAAAAACTCGAAATGTTACGAAGTTTGGGCGGAATTAGAAGGGGCCAGGTCCAGAAAGCAAAGTTTGTTACTAAGACCGGCTTGTTGGTCAACGATACGTTCGAGATAGCAGAGTCGAGGTTCGACGAAGAAAAACTTCCTGATCGGCGCTTGCTTGTGTTTACTATACTGCTAAAACAGAAGAGCTCCTAGACTCGTTTTTCGATATCGTTGCCTATCAACGATTCGAACCGGTTCAATACTCAGTTTCTGACGGCTGTCAGAAATCTTAGTTCGCATTTCTGGCAGCGTAGTTCCTTTGAGCCTCCATGAGGAACATCCACGTAAATTCCATGAAGTTTGCACCTTGTCGCATAGACCTTCACATCTTCTCCCCTGGAAAGATTACGATACACGCCAACACTAGAGTAGCCGATCAATCTTAACGAGATCCTCTGAAGCAAGGATAGGTTTCGGCGCGTCGGCCGGATCTTTTCTTCAACGATCGATATTGAATCAAGTCGAGTCGCCAAGATGAAAGATCTAGTGAGATAAGGACGGATCGAGATGATACCATTTATGCCTCCGAGCTATGTACAATTGTACTAGATCCCTGGCCCCACTAGACTGGGCAATCGACTGTTAAGTTGCCGAATTTCGAGTTTCGTAGAGCTTTGGGCTCTTTTCGTCGCCGTAACCGAGCCCGAATAATTCAACGTTGTTAAACTCCTTACCAGAAAGGATTCCTTTACAATCGATGATCTTCAGCTTACGGCCTTTACGCGTTATTGAATTCCAGTCGAAGTCAGAGTATAGCTTATGGTCTGTTGCGATGATAGCTATATCAGAATCCGAAAGTGCTTTTTCCAAATCATTCGTCAAAATCCTACCTAGCTTGGTATCAGAGTGAATCAAGGGATCGTGAACTGTCAAATTAGTCATCCCTTTTTGTATTAGCGAATCAACTAGTCTATACGTTACAGACATCCTTGAATCCGCGATCCCTCCTCGAAAAGCGAGGCCCAGAATTGTAATTTTCGTACGCGCGTTTGCCCCAAAGTTCTCCAAAAGAGAGTTGACGAGATAGTCAACCATTGAATCGTTAATCTCCCTGGAATCCTCTATGATCCTTGCAGCTGACTTTTTCACAGACTGAGCGACAAACCATGGATAAACTGGAATACAGGCACCACCAACGCCTAGTCCCGGCATGTGGAGATGACAGAAAGGTTGTGAATTCGCTGCCTCTCGAACGGACCAGTAGTTTACCCCAAGCTCATCGCTCGCCATGGCGAGCTCGTTTGCTAGGGCTATATTTACGTCTCTGTAAACTCCTTCAGCTAATTTTTCGAATTCTGCAGTTTCCAAGTTGGGCATCTTGATAACTCCTTTTTCAGCAACTTTTGAAAAAAGCGACTCTGCTCGCTGCAGACTTTTTTCGTTGATTCCGGAAATTATGGCAGGATATCGCTTTTCAATATCTTCAACTGCTCTTCCGACGAGAATTCTTTCTGGGCTGTAAATTACATCGAAGTCTTGACCGGAGATAAGACCGCTTGAGCTTTCGAGAATCGGAACAACAACATTTCGGGTAGTGCCTGGCGGGACTGACGGACAGATCACGACAGCGTCCCCCTTTTTCAATGAGGTTCCCACAGACCCCGTAGCACTTTTCAAAAAAGATAGATCAGCACGTTTTTCCTGATTCAATAGGTAAACGGGTACGCAGACGAATTTCACTGTAGCCTTGGAGTTGGATGAGTGGTCAACGCCCTGAAGTGTAAGCTTCCCGGAAACGAGGCCTTTATCGAAAGCTTCTTCGACAGCATCTTCGAAATCTATCGATTTGGGATTCCTGAGACTTTCAATTCGTTGGATGGAAACGTCGTAACCCTCTACCGAAGCTCCGGAGCGCAGCCAAGCGGCGGCGATCGAAGTACCTACAAATCCGAGACCGAAGACTGCAATTTTGAGATCTTCCTGCTCGTTATGGACCATCTGCAACAAATTTCCAGGTTAGGATTGGACATTTCTTCTGGAAATAGTTTCCGCAAGGTGTTGGACAAGGTAGCACGTCCGCAAGCAAAATATTTCTGGCCATGGTCTGGTCTGTAATTTATGAGGGTAAGTTGAACAAAAAAGCCACTTTGAGACCCGAAATCAGGCTTTGATCGAGGCTTTGAAATCTCTGACATAACGATCGATGATCAACGAAGACGAGTTGCCTAATTTCAACTTCGAGTCTTCGCGCCAGAAGTCGATCCGTCTCTTTTCTACTGGTCGAATTCCAATTTCACCCTCGATTTCTACAAGAAATACTTCGTGTAGGCTCCGCAATTTTTTGTCCTCCGGCTCGTCAAAGGAGAATAGATAACGACAGCTTTTGGTTTCGAGGCCCAACCCATTTCCTAGTTCGCGAATGACTGCGTCTTTCCTGCTCTCATCTTCTTTTACGCCTGCCCCTGGAAGGAGGAAGAGACGATTTGTGCTCGAGACAACCAATATGCCCCTTCCGTTCTCAATGATCGCAGTTCCGCGCTTTCGAACGATTTGGCGTTCTGGCACGATCGAAGCGGATTTCTGCCATTCTAGCAGACGAAGCTCATCCTCGTCCGACAAACGTTTGATTTTGACCGCGTACCTAACCCATGTAAAATTCGCCCGGTTTTCCTGCACTTGCCCGGGCTCTAGGATATCCTTGCGCATTTGTTTTGAAATATCAATATCCTTTTTCAGAAGATTCAGAACTAACGCGCGCCGGGTAATGCTCTCGGAAAAAGAATCTGTTTTCCTTCTGACCCTTACATTTACTGGAAACAGCCAGAGTTCGCAAGACTCGCCAGAGATCTTGAACGCCGCGGAGTAACCATAGCCTTCAACTTGCGCGTCTACCGATACACTGTGTTTTTCGTCGCCGATCCAGCTCCGGTATAGCTTCTCTTCTCTGGGCCTCCAAAAGAGGTTCAAACGGGATTCTTCTCAGGGAGACAGCTCGCGGTTACCAGCACATGCCGAAGGTCAGGCCGCTTCTGCCACCAGCCATTATCGCAAGCTAATTGCCATAAAGAAAATTGTGAATTGGGAATCGAGTTCCGGACTAGTGAAGCGAGATCGAGTCTGCCTCTGCGATCAAATCAAAGGCAAAACTGGGCCGATCACTGGACTTGAAGATCGAGAATCTGTTCCATCGTTCTGAGTGAGTTCTGATATGTAACGAGCCCATTCCTCAGGTTGTCTACTCCCTTTTCAGTCAGTTCATAGGTTACGACACCTGGGGAGTTGGGTGAGCGTGTTGCGATAACCGACTTTAGTACGTGGACCTTTTCCAGGAATTTTAGTCTCGGATACAAAGTGCCAAAGCTTATCAGAATACCAAAACGCGCATTGAGATGTTTTCTGATGCTGTAGCCGGTCAATCTTTGAGAATGCAACAAGGATAGAATTTGAAGATCGACAAAGGCCATTCTCCAGCTCCTCCGAGACGGATCTGATTCTCGGGGATCCTGGCCTATCATTGCGGCGACTGCTAAACTCTTTTCTTCTACTAGGACTGCGGGGAAATTGCTTGTATCCAACATCATATTTCATTGCACCTCTGAAGATCTATGATCTAAGACTAGAAGAATACTAGAGTACTCTTAAAGCTGGATAATTGAACAAAAATTCGACGAAATACCCATAGGTGCAAAGTATTGCAAAAAATTGCAAAATTCGCCGCTGGTCGGCATCGATCTATTAGACAAGCAATTACCAATGTTCAAGGCTGTTAGTTATTAGTTGCATTTTTTCACAACATCGTTCAATGATAGATTGTGAAAGAGGAGTAATGTTTCCAGTTGTTTTAACCAAAGAGTACCTGCTTTAGCATTTAGGAATCCTTCCGGACTTGAGATCGTAAACACATGATTCCTGATTGTCATTGTTCGGGCCAGCCTGAGCAGAAAATTTCATGTGAATATCGTCAACAATTCAAAAGAATTTAGAAACTAAAGTCAAGGTAGATACCGGGTAGATGGGCTTTAATCCGTACTACGACTCCGCGCGATTATTATTTCGAATCTACTTTCCTCCATAAGAAAGGGCAGGGTGAAACGATCTCGTCGGGAACAGGAGAATCAGAAAATAGGAATCGAAGGGCAAGCCAGGTTCGATTAAACGATCTGAAATATGACCTGATGGTTCTGAATCAGGACCTCAGCAAGGTCGTGCCAACATCTAGACTGTCTGAAGAGTTGAACTCTAGAAAGACGACCCTTCAGGACGAGATATCCAGATTGGAACAGCAGCTTCGTTCAAAACCGCAACCTCAATCAGAAAACCAGGAACAGGGGGACATCAGAAAGGTAAAAGATGAAGATGGCCAGGTCAGGATCTGGTCATCGTCTTCGACGTCAAGTTCTTGAATTTTCCGTCATTTGTATATTGATATTGCTTCTTCAAAAATTGCCTTCTCTCGATCGGCTGCTACGCTGATATGACACTGTTTAGCCGTTTCAAACCCATTCTCCCCGTACTTTTCTGAGCTGCTTTGAATTGATTTCAGAATACATTCGGCTGCTTTACGATCGTCACCGGCCGGAAATGTAAAACCGTTCGACCCGTCCACGACAAGCTCGGATGAACCCGCACCTGTGCTTACAACAACAGGCTTTTTGTTCAGCCAGCCTTCGAGGACGCTCAGACCGAATCCCTCCGAGACGGATGTAAGCAGCACCGATGAAGCAAGCGAATAGGACGCCTTCAATTCATCGTTCGAACTGTGCCCGAGAAAAGTCACGGAATCCTCCAGTTTCAAGTCGCGCGCTAGACTTTCTAATTCTGCCCTCCATAGCGCCCCTTTTCCATGCCCGAGACCACCTTTTGAAGACGAAGAAAAGCTGCCGTTGCCGATAAAAACGAGTCGAAACTTGCCTTGGTTCTTGATGTGAGACAATGCCCTTATTGCAACGTCATGCGATTTTATTCGGTCCATCCTTGCAACCATAAGCAGTAGCTTTTCGTCCGGCTTTAGTCCGATCTTGCGGACAGTCTCTTCTACGCCGCTTTGGGTCGGGCGGGTTTTCCAAGCGTCCGGATCGAGGAATGGATAAACTTGATGGGCTCTTCCTCTGTAGGCAGATTTGATCAGTCCCTCAAGATCCCTCCTTGTACTTACCACTACAGCGTCGAATCCCTCCATCCATTTCAAGACTGCTCTATGTGTTAGAAAGGGTAGCCTTTCGGGTACGAAGGGTACGTGCCAGCGGATGACTGCAGGTGCGGGAGGGCCTATCAGTCCTCCAGAAATCAACAATTGAAAATCCTGTACGTAAAATACATCTGTCTCTCGCCAGTGTTGAAGCATTGCTTCTGCGTTGACCCAGTTGAACGTGACATAAGCTTCGTAGCCTTTCTCAAAAATGGACGCGGTTGAAAGTCCGTGAAGTTGCGACCAGAGCTCCTCTTTGAAAGTCGTATAATCTCTGAGAACTTGTTCAGGAATTTCAACATGGGAGACTGACACATTTCCTATTCTTACATTGGGAGGATACTCAACACCCAGGCTGACCCAGCTCGCTCCAGAGAGGTAACCTTCGCTGAGCATCTTCTTGAGCAAGGGATACACCATCGCCGTAACTCCTCCTGGAGAAAAGTCATAGTCCTCACCTTCGGCTAGATCACTGATGTCTACTGGATCAGAAAGCCAACCGTATTTTTCCAGTAATTCCCGATAACTAAGCTTGAACTTTACGAATGGCGTCTGGCTATTGATGCAGATTCTCATTGAAAGGCAGATTCACTTTCCAATTCGGGAAATCGAATATCTGCACTTTGAAACGGCCTTCACAAAAAAAGCTATCAGAGGTGGATATCAGCGCCGAATTATGCGCCAATTGTCCTTCGCTCTAGCTACTTACCATTTCCAAGAGTGGCTAGCTCCGCTCGAAAAGTCTCTTCCTCCGCTTTTCCGTAAGAATAAGAAGACAACTGCTCCAAGCACTCCCACAATTACGGCGCCAACCAATGCAATTAGCGTTAGATCAAGTTCGAAGGAGGCCGCGACGTTCATTGGAGAACTTACAGACAAGAAGAATGAGGATGCCGAAGATGACGAACTACCATTGCCAACACTCCATTGCCCCGGCGAGTAAAACGAGGAATCGGAAGAGGCTTTTAGCGAGACATTAGTATCGGGAGGCACGTACACGGTGGTTGTCGATCCTCCGGAAACCGACCCAGAGTTCGAGCCGAATGAATAGTCCACGTGTCCATTCGCCGCCGAAGTAATTGCAAGTGAGGAGTAAAAGACCGCGGTTTCGTTTACCGGGCTATTTACAATAAAACTCGTTGTGCTCTGATTGATACTCCCTGCGTTACCATTCCACATTTCAAATCGCCATCCCTGGTTTGCTAGAGCCGTGACTGGAATGCTTGTGTTGGCGTTGAACCAGCCGTTTTTCGCAGAGACAGAACCCGCCAGAGGAGAGTTTTCACCAATAGTTACATAATATTGGGCTGAGTAAACGGGGGTGATAACCCGTGGAGATGATACGGTGCCCGAAAGATTCGAGCCGAGCCATCTTTCCAAACCATTACCAGAAATGTTGCCTGAAGCTGACCATTTCAATCCTGAAACAAACCAGTAACTAGTCCCCGCCTGTGTTAGAATGATTTGACTAGCACTGCCATTTCCGACTACATTGAGCTTTGGAGGCGAAGAAGTACTGCCCGGTTGTAGCAGTTTGTATGAAGCATTTACCAAGAATTGCTCCTGATAAATTGCGTTTGATGTCATCGCTCCTGACACAACTCCCGATGAGCTCCCTGAAATTAGCCATCTATCCACAGAAGAGACCGTGAGTACTGTGGGATAACTGAAACTTGTGCCCGAATCTGCCCAAACTTTCGTACCATTCGCTGTTACGCTCGTTGTAATACCGCCTGAAGTATAGTTCACTTTTGGAGAGATGGTTAATCCTGATCCACTAGAATTGTTTTCGGAACCAAAACTAAACCCGACAAAATACTGATGGAAGTAAGTCACATTTATTGAAGTGGCTCCAGTTGCTTCGCCCTGAGTAGGAGAGGTTGTTATCCAGCGCTGCGTCGAAGAACTATTCAACGCAGATGAGATCTGCCAAGTAGAGCCATTGTCCAAATAAATAATCTGGGGGGATGAACCGAGAGTTGCCTCTTTTTGGATTCCGTTGTAAACGTAGTTAATTCTTGGGGAAGATGGAGAAATGTTATCACTCGTCGAGAAGCTGACACTAAACGGATCGGCTAGTTTTACGGTGAGCGAGAACTGGATTGAGTCACTTCCATTGGGCGCAGTTGCGAGAATAGTAACGTTGTACTTTCCTGGGGGGGTCGAAAACGACGTTGAAATATTGAAGCTATCTGTTGTTGGATTAAGCTGCGCAGTCAAAACATTGTTCTTCCAAAGAGCGATTGTAGCACCGGGCAACCCAGTAATGGAAAGACTGACAGACTCGTTGTTACCTACAATTTTAGCGAGATTTGAAACAGAAGTGCCCTCAGTCAAGGACTCTGAATAGGAGGCAAGTGAAAGTGTCAGCACTGAAAACTTTCCGGTAATACGCCCTGAACCACCAATGATTGCTGTCGTACTCGATGAAGTGAAATTTCCGAAGACGATTCCGGTCGAATTTGCTACCCAGCTCGAGAAAAGATATGGACTCTTCGGACTCGCGGTCAAGTTCAATGTTGTTCCAGAGACGAACCAGCCCGAGGTTGAGGGCAAGACGGTTCCAGATCCGTTGGGACTGACTCCAAAACTTACCTGATACTTATGCGTGTAAGAGATGACCATCGTCTCCGGGACAACTATCGTTCCGTTTGGCTGAGAAGTGAGCCACACTTGAGAGGACGAAGATCCGTTAAGTGGATTTGTGATCGACCAAAAACTACCTTGATCCAATAGATATAATTTAGGCGTGGTGGTGAGAATTGTGCTCTGGGGATTCCCGTTAGTAAGGTATCTCAGCTTCGGCGCAAGTGATCCGGAACTGCCGCCGATGATGTTGTAGCTCATGGTCATGCCGACAAGGACATTGGAGCCGGTGACGAACTCGTATGCATCGGATTGTTCTGATGTTCCGTTCACGCTGAAAGTCTGAAATTGATTTGGATTCGAGTACGCAATGTCCGCTGACGAAGCGCCGAAAAGACTCTGATTTGTATTGACATTGTATTCGTCGATCCACATGGTTGCTGCGTTCAACCCCACGTTTACATTACTGTAAGTGACAGCCGCTTCGGTTCCGGTGTATGGCAGGGCGTGATATTGCTCCGTCATCAAACCTGAAAAGAAGCCGATCGGATTGTTCGAAGTTTGGAGTCCGACAAAGATCGCTCCTCCAAACGAAGAATAGTTTGCCCAAGAAGTTGCTCCAGTGTTCCAGTCTTTGGAAGACATTATGACTCGGTTATTCGTAAAGTTCAAACTTAGGAGGACTTCATCTCCCTGATTTATCTGACCCGAATAATTCAGTAGTCCGCCTCCGCCGTTGGTAGGGTAAACAGATCCCCCGGTGGAATTGAAGACTTCGTATAGGAACGAGAATCCACTAAAATAACCACCGCTATCTACTGGCCAGTCATAAGCTAGTCCTACCTGGTACCATTCTCCCTTGTCAGTAAGGCCATTCAAAAGATAGGCGGGACCATATCCATCTGAATCGGTTTGTTCGACCGCCGTAACATTGTACGCAAGGGACCCCTGGTCCTGCGAAATAGTCAGACCGAGCTGCTCGTCCCAATTAACCGGCGGAGGAGTTGAGGCAATATTTGCAGGCGCGGATCTGAGGCCTTTTCCGGTCGGTGGAATCTTAAAAAGTGGATGCGCTTGCGAGACGGTTGCATGATTATGCGATAGATTATTGTGAACAATGTTTGTCTGCGACCCATTGAATGCCGCGACTGTATCACTGGATGGAATAACTAGCAAGCCCCCGAGGCAAAGCGAGCCGACAATAAGAAAAATTCGTCCGTAGGTAAGAGAATTCGCTCTAGGTAAGAACAATAAAAAAATCGCTCTCTCATGGGGAAGAAAGTTGCTAGAAAAAGGGTTATGAATTTCGAATACGGTTCTTACGTAAGTGATCACCATACAGGAATCAGGAGCTGTCCACAGCCAAAGTACTTAATTACGTGAAAGTTTTCACCTGGCAATCATGAGAGACGACCTCCAAGTATCCTGTCCTGAATGCTATGTCCCTAATCAATTGACGGCTGTGCCCCAGACAATCAAGGCGTCACTAAGAAAGCCAGGATCGGGTGAATTTGAGGAAAAAACGATCAGATGCTCTAACTGTGAAGAGCCATACACTGTCTACCTTTCTGATCCGCGAGAGTAGAATAGTATTCGGAACCGGATATATCTTCAAAAGTTACTAACTAGGATAAATCCCGGCGACGATGATGTAACGATGCATCAACTGGATCTCGGGTGAAAACATTTTGTCTCAATCTGAACTTGTTGAAAAGGAGCTTGATATCCTGAGCTGCATAGACAAAGCGTTTTCTCGATTCGGTCCGTCAGTCGCAAATGTCGTTTACTGGAAATTCAGCTTTACCACTAAATTAGGAAAAAACCAGATTCAGCAGCGGCCGGATTTGTTTTCTAGTACCCTTAGGGAGATCTTCAGGGACGGAGCCGGAGTTATCGAGCAGGCAATAATCAACGAATTGATA
Source organism: Nitrososphaerota archaeon (assembly GCA_013288145.1). Next base: position 43,281 of record JABDCJ010000012.1, read on the forward strand.
AGCAAGTACAACTTACCCAACCGCAACTACAAAGACCTAGAAGATACGGTGAGCTCTATCAAAATGAGAAATGTGTCTAAGGTACTCTAGAATTCTTTTTTTAGATCAACTTAAGACGATAGCATATCCCGATATGTCGTTAGGGCACGCAGTAGATATTCATATACTCATTTTGATTATACATCGGCTCTCATCATATCAAACTTAATAAGATGTGGAGCCCTGCTCCGTACCACGCGTCCATGTCAAATCCCTCCGATTCGGACTTAACTTCCGGAACGAGGAATAAGGGAATTTCTAATATCAGCGTGGATGTTAGAACTAATGTTCCCCAGTCAGCTCAGCGGTGGTTTTCTGAGGCCATTAACCGACACAACTTGACTCTGTTAGCCATGATTTCCGCCTTTTTGGCCGGAGTGGACACGTTTCAATCCTTTTACCTGCAACGAGTCGTAAATCAGTTCAATGAAGCAAACCTGCTCCCGCTAAAGTTCTACAACAACGGGATCTTAGGTTACTTGCTTTACTCTCCGATCGACTTTCTGGCGCTTTACGGGACGCTGACAGTGCTTTGGATATGGGCTTCGTACTTGCTCTGGTATTATAAGCGATTTGTCCTTCCCCGATTGAGCTAAGTCGCCAAGCTTTGCGCTTATATTAACGCCTCAAATTGCCGTTTTCAAGAAAATTAGACTATCCGATTAACGAGTTTGTACCTTCAATCCTATCTAGGATATGGAAATAATCCCTTTTTGCATTCGAAAAATGCCTCAAAGAAAGATTAAACAAACGCAACAGCAAGTCACAATGCAGCAATTTTGCGAATTTTGTGGCACGCCCATGGCTAACGATGGTGGACTCGTCGGCAGAAGAAAATATTGCTCAGAGCGATGCAGTGGTACAGCAGCTCGGCGAAGAACTAGCGCCAGACTCGGGATTCCCCCTCCGAGATCAAGAATATCCAGACTTTCAAATCCACTTTATTTCAACTAAGGTCAGACGGAATCCTCGAATCGAGGGGACCGTCTTCAGTTCTTATCCCTCAACGACGACCATGGACAGCGTCGTGCGAACATTGGAGAGAGTTCGCAATTTGTGAGTGATGGTCTCCTTTACTTTTTCTAAAGAGTCACCTTCTACTCTGACGATTATATCATACGTTCCATAAACCAGGTAGGCTTCGGTCACGTTTGCTATGCTTTTTATCGCTTTTACCGCTTCGACCTCCGAGCCCAGCTCCGTGTTGATAAGGACGAAAGCTTTCGCTGTCATGAAAACTCAGAGAAGCTTCGGGGATTAAAATGCTACTGGAAGAAAGTCTACTTGGCTGCTGACCGGGCACCGCAAGCTTCGCAGACGATCGTTGTCAGCTGTTTTTCTTTTTCCAGATGAGTATCTGGGCTGTTACACACGGGGCAGATGACTCGCTCCTTCAGGTATCTCTGCAAAAGGGCCGAGAATGAATGCTTGTCTGGCCGTCCCATGAAAATCGCCCTGCCGTTCTCGATTGAGGCATTTATCGCGAGCTGACTCCTGAAGTAATTCAGGAACTCGTTTGGGTCCCGTCGAAGCAAGTTTGGAAAATCAATGAAATTGATCCAGTAAGTCTTTTTGCCCGAAACCATCGTCCGTGGATCCGGAAGTTTTAGACGGTCTTCTGAGCGGGAAACGCCCTCTGGCCTCGTAGCTCGCAATCGGGCAAGAAGAGCATTGTAATCCTCCTTTGTTTGTTTTACTTCGGACATAATATTGTATTATCGTCTTCCCGCCATATTTGCTTAGTGGTTTGAGGATAGAATCGGTCGGTTTTTTGGGACAGGAGCATTAAATTCGTAGAAAATGACGAACCGTTCTATACCTGATCCGTCATAATTTTCTTGAGACTTGTGATCGTCACCAACGCGTCCTGAACGACCGGTGCGGATTTGAAGGTTTGAATAATGCTCTTCAAGTTGTTTTTTCTGTCCTTTCCTTTTCCCACGTCTTCAAGTAAGTATTCTACGCGCTCAAGTCTGTTGTTTATCTCGTCCAGATCCATGGGCATTCCCTGCTGAGCTAACGTAACAAGACTCTGGATTTTATCTGCGGAAAAGTCCTGAAGATTTTTCTTTGATTCTTCAATTTTCTCCAGTTTCTTCTTCTCCTTTTCCTCGTCCAGTTTTTCGCCCGGCCGAGGTCGCCTGCTGAATTGAATGAGGATACGAATCGCTACGACGTGTGAAATGGCATCGCTGACATCTTCTTTGAAGGACATCTGGATTTTTCCTCTTTGAATACGGAGTTATTAAACCGTGATAAGGAACAGGGAATTATCGCGGGCTTCGTGTAAATTAGGGAATGAAATGATTTTCTCCCTTTGATTGGAAACCTCTTTGTCGGTTTGAATACTATTGTCGAATTACAAAACACGTGCTTGCAAGATCTGAGATTGCATGTACGGTTCGAATGGAACTTTGGTACCTTAAACCGGAAATGATCCTCTGGTAGAGCCTTAATTGCGATGTTAAGCGGTATACCTCATTCGATTACCGTTAGCAAATTTCTTCAAGGATGCGGCATTTTCTTCTTTGGAGAGTTTGCCTCCATCTCCCTTTTTTCCTGAATTTCAGCCGCTAGCTTTTCAGCATCTCTCTTTTGATTTGCTTTTGAATAGCTGATAAAGTCCAGATTGAAAAGTGAGGCAATCGCTGATCCCCGTACTTCGTCGCTAACGTCGCGACTTGCTTTCTCCAAAGCATCACGAGCCCCTTCGTCACCGATGGCTCCCAGCGCAGCAGCTGACTCATGTCTCACGATTTCCGACGGATCATTTAGAGCGGCATCGACCAAATACGGCACGGCACTTTTTAGCCCCATCTGCCCAAGTGAAAAAGCTGCTTCGTGACGAATTAGCGGGCTCGGATCATTTTTCATCACGTCCGCAAGTACCGGTACTGAGCTTTCATCTCCAATCTCGGATAAGACGGTCACTGCGTGCACTCTTATGACCAGAGATGGCTCGTTCTGCAAGACTCTGTTGAAGTACTCGGCGTTCTTACTTTCGTATTTTCCTTCCATGCCTTCAAGTACTGCGAATTCCTCGTCTCGATCGGGTCCAGCAATTCTTTCAGTATATCTCAAAACAAATCACATCAATTTTTTGGAATTATTATCTAAGATTATTTCTTTTCGCAACCATTCAAACAA
>JABDCJ010000013.1 GCA_013288145.1 Nitrososphaerota archaeon
AGTGCAGGAGGATTCAGTGCTCCAGTCTAGTTCAGGATTCTGAAAACTTCCTGAAGAATCCAAGTCGGTAACCGTTCCGAGGAGGTCGCTTTTCAAACGTGGCAGAATTGCTTGAGTCTCCGGATCTCCGAGTCGCGCGTTGAATTCGAGTACTATGGGATAATTGCTTTCATCGAACATTAGTCCCACGTACAGAAAGCCACGAAAGCCAGAATATTTGATCGTCGGTTCAGCTACTTTTTTTTTCAATATCAAATATTGTTCCGGGGTTAGTTCAGGTGCTGGCGAAAATGCTCCCATCCCACCAGTATTGGGACCCCTATCTCCGTCTAGGGCCCTCTTGTGGTCTACAGCTGTGCCGAAATCAAGGGCACCCTTCCCGTCGCTCAGGAACATGTAAGACGCCTCCCTCCCGCGAAGCTTCTCCTCGATGATCAGCTTTTCACCGGATTTTCCAAATGCTTTTTTTTCGAGAATAAGCCGGACCGCTGATTCTGCCTCTTCCGGTGAGGAGCAAACAAAAACCCCTTTTCCGGAAGCAAGCCCGTCCGCTTTCACAACTACTTGCCCCTGTTTTCTGTAAGAGTAATCCACCGCTTCTTCTACGTCGTCAAACACTTCGAAATCAGCGGTTGGAATTCCGTGAGTTTTCATGAACTCCTTCGCGTAGGCCTTGCTGGTCTCCAATTTTGCCTGGTCAGATGTCGGACCGAAAATTGAAAGTCCTTTCGATCGAAACTCATCAACGATTCCAGAGGCGAGAGGAGCCTCTGCACCGACAATAGTAAAGCAATCATTTTTCGTGGCGAAATCACTGAGTTTTTCTATTTCGTTAGATTGTATCTGGACATTATACTCGCGCGTACCACCGTTCCCCGGAGCAACGTAAAGTCTGTTGATCCGATTACTTTGCAGGCATTTCCATGCAATCGCATGCTCTCTGCCTCCGGAGCCGACGATTAAGACATTAATCTTGTTTCGCGTGCCTAAATCTGACATTCAATCGGACCTGCTTTTGCGCGATTTCTTGCTGTTCTTTTCGTAGATCCTCACTCCGTCTTCGGATACTCCCTCAAAAAACTTGGACCTTATTTCGTCCGCCAATTTTTGCGCGCCGCCGGTCGGGTATTTGCCGGTTACGCAGGCTGTACAGAGAGAATTCTGAGGGATTCCAATGGCATCTACCAGCCCCTCAATAGTCTGATAGTTGACGGAATCGGCATTCATCCAATTCGATATTTCTTCTGGCGTCATCTTTGCTCCAAGAAGTTCACCATATGTTGACATATCGACTCCGTAGAGACAAGGATTTGCAATCTTTGGAAAAGTTACAAAGACTTCGATTCTCTTCGCGCCGGCTTTTCTTAGCTTTGCAATGTTGATCCGGGTAGTGTCGCCTCGAACTATACTATCCTCGACAACTGCTACATTCTTGCCTTCAACTAGACTCGAGACGATGTTCATCTTCTTGTCGATCACGCTTTCGCGGTTGTCTTTTCCTGAGATGAAGGCTCTTCTTGTCACGTAACGGTTTTTCCTGACGGCTCGCTCCCACGGAATCCCGGTCGCCTCGTGCAAACCGTACGCGGCATCATCTGCGGTTTCCGGCATGGATAGGATGATGTCGACACCTTCAAGCTTTCCAGCGTTCTGTTTTGCAAGACTTTTGGCGAAAGCTTCTCTGATCTTGTAGACGGGTCGGTTGGTGCTATTGAGTACTGCGTCGGGTCTGGAAAAATATGCGAATTCAAAAGAACATAGCGCCGGTATCGGTTTTCTTATCTGCGATTTCTTGATTGAACCATTCTTTGAAACGAAAACGAGTTCGCCAGGCTCGACAAACTCTCGATCTTCAAACTCGTTGATGTCAAGCGCTGGCGTTTCAGATGCAAAAGCAACTACACCGTCTTTTTTTCCAAAACAGTAAGGTCTGATCCCATGAACGTCTCTGAATGCGTAAAGCGCGCCCAAAGAGTCCAAAATCATCACCGAGTACGCACCTTCGACTGCGTCCAGAACTTCACCGACAGCCGCTTCATAATCTCCTGAATTTTCATCTAGAGAAAGCAGCAGTTTCTTTGCCAGGACTTCCGTATCTGCATCAGTCTTGAACCGGCCGAATTTCTCTCTGAGGGATTTTCTTAGCTGCGATGCATTGACGATGTTTCCGTTGTAGCTCACAGCAATAGATCGGTCCGAGGATGAAACAACGATCGGCTGTTTTCCTCCTTCCAGATGCTTAATTCCTGAACTGCCCGACGTTGCATAGCGAGCATTAGATATTCCCACGTTTCCTTTCAGCGCTGAGGCAAGCCGGTCTACCTCTCGCGGGTTTGTCGGAATCAGATCGAGATCTTCGCGCTTTACAAACTTGCCCTTGCGAAGTGTGGTGAATCCGTAGGATTGCTGGCCGCGGTGGTTGAGTGACAACAGACCCCAGTAAAGGTAAGGAAAAATGTCTGTGCTTGGATCAGTCGAGATAGCCCCAAAAATTCCACAGGCTTCGGAAATCTCTTCACTCAAAGAAGAAGACTCGCCCCGATTGAGTTTCTCTTTGAAAACGAAATCGAAAGAGTCATCGCCACAAAATTCGTTGCGTTCATTTTACGTTTATGAGTTTTTACTCAGATTGAAGATTTTTCAATGACAATTGTGATGGGAATTCTTGATCGCCTTCAAAAAGATTCAGGCAGCTCTTTTGGCGCACTCTCTTCGTTGGTGCAAGAATTAATTCCAAAACCATACTCCAAAAATGAAAGGTTTTTTACACAAATTCGACGGGCAAAAGAAAAAGAGGTGGGGTCGTAGCCCAGCTTGTCGCTTGCGACCTGGAAAGGTAAGGCGACGGGCTCCAGTGTCCCCAACAAAAAATCATACCCTATGGGTATTCTGACCGTAACAGGATGATGTTACATTGGAGCACTAGACGAAGGGTGGAGATACCCGTAGATCGTGGGTTCAAGAACGCCTCTCTGCTCTTGATGTGAGCAGAGGGATAGTGAGAATCCCACCGACCCCACCTTTTCTATTTCAGAATCTTTCCGTCTGGATCGACCTCGCCGACACGAATTCTCGTGCTAGATATTTTCGATCCGTCATCTGCCATTTTCATGGGGACAACTTCGACTTTCAAATCATGAAGCCCGAGCTCTCTTCGCTTTTTGTTAGCCGCTTCGACTGCGGGAAAGGTCTCTGCACTAACTGCAATCGCGTCAATTTTTTCAGAATAGATTGCCGGTCCAAAGCGATCAACTAGTTTCGATATCTCGTAATTTCTGCCGGGATAGGCCGATTTCAAATATTCTTCCAAGTTTCGCTTCCTTGTTTCAAAATTCTCTTCAATCTTTTTCCCCTCTTTGGCAGCAAATTCGTCGCTCGTCAACCCGATGAAGATAGATTCACCTGTATCAAATGCCCGTTTCAACAGTTCCTTGTGTCCGCGATGTATATGGTCAAAAGTGCCGCCCGTGGCAATTCGTTTGTATTTGAAATCGGGCGGCATCTTCTACTGAAAGCACGATCGGTTCCGTAAAAAAAGCTAGTGAGGCTCGGAAGGAAATGGGTTAAATGTAATCGACGACCAAAGCTCGAAACGCAACATCAAAACGGGGTTTTGCAAGTTTGTCCAGCTTAAGCGTCACAGATTATTACGTGAAGGCGGGTTCCGTCTGCCGTCAGGTCAAAAAAGAAATCGAAGCCCGCGACTGGCAGGGCAAGAGCTATGTCGAGCTTTGCGATTTTGTCGAGTCGAGCATCAAGAGCCTCGGCGCAACGCCCGCTTTCCCTTGCAATATTTGCGCGAATGAATCTGCTGCTCACTATACAGCAGAAATTGATGATCAGAAAACCGTTCCTCATAATTCGCTTTTGAAAGTGGACCTCGGCGCTCACATCGACGGCTGCATAGCTGACACTGCAGTTACGTTATGCTACAATGACGAGCTTTTGGATATGGCAGAAGCGACCAAATCCGCCCTGAACGAAGCTCTCAAAGTTATCAAAGACGGCGCGAGGACCAGCGATGTAGGGCGTGTTGTAGAATCTTACGCTTCTCGCCGTGGCTACTTACCTATTTCGAATCTCTCCGGCCACCTTCTGGAAAAGTACACTATACACGCCGGGGCTTCAGTACCCAACGTCTGGTCGCCGTCTTTTGCCACTTTCAAGCAGGGAAAATTTTACGCGGTCGAGCCGTTTTTCACTACTTCGGATGGCAGCGGGATCGTCGTCGAAGGAAGCTCGGAAAACATCTTCGCGCTTGTAGCAAGAAAAAATACAAAGGATCAAGAGCTCAACAAATTTCTCGAAGTCGTCTGGAACGACAGAAAGAATCTTCCTTTCGCAGCCAGGTGGTACGAGTCACAGTTCCCGAAAAAGAAACTGCTCGACATCATTGCGCGATTAGTGAAAATGAAATTGATACACGGGTACGCAGAGCTTGTGGAAGCAAAGGCTCAGCCAGTTGCTCAAGCCGAGCACACTGTTGCCGTGAACCCTAACGGGTTTTCGATTCTTACTTGACGGGTTGAACTAGTTCGCAGTAGATCATGCTGATGACGGTCTTCGCGTGACATTTGGGGCACTCTCCGCCATCCTTGTACACATAATCGCCTAATTTGAAAGCGCGTTTTGTTTTCGTTCCGCAGCTAGGACACTCTTCAACCGTGAACACCGGCATCTTTGGCCGCTTTTCGCCGATTGATGGAAACATTTGTGCCATTTTTGATTCTACCTCTACTGGGCTACTCCGAGCGTGTTTCCGACTCCGATAATCAGTATCGTGTCGCCCTCTTTCGTTTTCTCTTCAATTATCCTCTGGACAACGGCAACAACCTTGTCAGAAGATTCTGCGATCTCTTTCTTCATCACTGAGATCGCGTCTATCAGCGACTGCTTTACGACTACGGCATACATCGGGATGTCCTTTCCCACGGCCGCTTTCTCGATCCTGAACTTTTCCACGCCAATACCGCCAATTGCCGCACCGATTCCTTCCGCAATCTCGCCGGTGGTTTCGCCTTCAAGCTTGAGAGCGGCATCGACCATAATCAGCGAATCTACCTTTGAATTCGGGTCAGAGAGGAGCTTTTCTACGCCGACATGCGGTCGTCCGACTGTTCCCATCGGTCCTTCAGCTTTCATTACAAGCAGAGTCCTTCCCTTGAATTCGGTCTGAGCGTAGACTGTCTCGCGCTCGATTGTTACCTTTTCCTTTCCATACATGAACTTGCCAGCCACCATCGGTCCAAGACCATCGCCAATGGGTTCTGCTTCCTTGAAAGCATCAATTGCGCTAACTAGAGCGTCCGCTTCCTGTATGATCATGGGCATTATCATCTGTAGCTGAACTAGAATGAAGTAGCTCTTCGTCTTCTGTCCCTGGATGTAAAAGTGCCGTACTATCTTGAATATCTGGTTCAAGCTAGTTGCGACTTCGAGAATGTTCTGCGCAACGCTAACCTGCACCGGATCAGCCAGAGGAGCCATTCTCCTTATTTCGTCGCGCATCCTGTCGTCCTGTAACCTGACGACGTGCTCTATCTTTCCAACGATGCCGTTCGGGTCCATGTCGACCGGCATGATTGTAAAGTATTCAAGGGTCTGGTCGAGTCTCTGCTGAATCTCTTTAGGAGCTTTGCAGCTAACGACGAGGTAATCGAGAGCTTCCTTCTTGCTCTTGTCCCTGAGAACACTAAGCTTCTCAACGTTCGTCTTTACCTCCCGCAAAACAGTAAAGACCTGCATCCTCGGTCCCCAGAACAAGAAGAGAAAAGTGGAACCAACAAAAAGAATGACGTAGACAAGCGTCGAAATAAGACTGGAACTTCCAGTAAGAAATGACATTTTGTAATGGAAAACTTCCGAATAGATAGATTAATCGATTTTTGCATATAGACTTTGTGCACTAACTAGCCAAATCTTAGTGAGAGTCTCAAAGCTCTCAGCTAGAATATGATTGATCTGTCAGTGAGATAAGAGTCAAATTCTTTGATCGCAATCCGGTGAATTGCACGAAGCAATCCTTGACAAAGAGACCCGACCTGATCGCCCGAAATTTCAGCGTGAGAAATAGGGCGCTCTTGATTTCCTATCTTGTTTTGAGAATTGTGAAAGAATCTTTCGGTACTCTCAGCTCAGGATCATCAAAATTCCTATGAGAATCAAAATAACGAACCCCGCTATTGCGAGCCCTCGATTGACAGTCTTCGATCTGGACATTTGACTCCAGCTCGTGCAATCTACTATTCAATCTTAAAATGAACGATTATTCACTTTGAGGTAAGGCCGACTTGACTGAGATCAATTCGATTGAGATTTACCGGTCCCTTTGTTATCCCTTCGAAATGGATTGCGAAATTATGTCGAAACAGAGCTCGTTTCAAGCTCTGCTGTACCTGAAATGGCACCCCTGCGCGATCGCGCCGAAAACAGCGTAATAAATCAATGCAAGAAATAAGTATTATACAAGCTAGCTTGTATAATACAAATAGTTCAATTGAGGGCTCTCAACAGAACCATCAAATTACGTTTTCACGCACGCGCGTGGAGCTGCGCTAGGGGGGTCGGTTTTAAGGCAACTATAAAATCATCATGATATCCAAATTGGATTTACGCCATTCCGGCGGAGCTAGCTAGCTGGATTCTAACAGATCCATCAAATTACAATTGTACGCGCGCGCTCTGGGGCTGAGCAAAGGGGCCGATCGGAAAGGCACTTTGCCCATTCTCTTTCGGTCATTAGAACGTAGATCTATGAGATCGCTTAAATGGCGCTCGGTGGCAGCGTGTATCTGCATCCGCTATATAGTACTGCCAAAATTCGAAAATCCTGCTAACGATTAACAATTCGGATGAGATACTCTCAAGTTCGCTCAGATGGCACATGCAAACGAACGATTCTCTCGGAAAAATGCAAACTAAACCCAGCAAGTTACCAGTTATTGCCCTAACGGTTGTCGTAATCCTTCTTGCTGCAGGATTTGGATATTATTACATGCAGACTTCGTCGCAAATTTCAAATCTTAACAATCAGGACACCGCTTTGAAAGGCGAGCTGACCACGGCGAACAATAACTACTCTACAGTTCAATCTCAGCTGGTAACCGATGGTGATAAGATCAGCGCTCTAAATTCCAATGTTACTGCTCTCGAGGCAAAGATCTCCACCGACGAGGATCAGATTTCCACAGATCGGTCTCAAGTAAATATACTACAGAGCAAGGTTGCTTCTGACAACACTTCAATTTCATCGCTTTCGACTCAGAACACGGCGAACGTCGCACTGATCTCGATGCTAAAATCAAACGTTACGAGTTCTCAGAGCGCCATTTCATCGCTGAATTTACAGATATCCGGGCTGAACGGCCAGGTGTCCATGCTCCAGACGAAAGTGCAAAACTACACCTCATTATTATCACTCTCAGTTTCGACTTCGGAAATGTCGTCCGTGATGGTCAGCCCAGCCGCTGACAAGGTCACGAATATCGGAACTGGCTTTACTGTGAGCGCTCCAGGTTTCGTCCTGATCACCATAGCGGGAGCTTATACTTCAAGCGATGTGATTCTCGGATTAAACAACACCTTGACCACAGTTGCTCACAGTCCGTACGCTTGGGAAACGAGTGCGTATTACGTCGGAAACAGTCCGTACACATTGTTGATTGCGGTTCTTCCTGGAACGATTACTCCATACATTCTCACCAACGAGACTGGAATTACCCCATCGATTTCCGTGACTTACTACTCCTAGTTGCGGATCGGATCTTTTCGAAGGAATCAGTTCCAGTTGAATCGCCGTGAATCTATCTAATCGCAGGGAAGACGAAATTCCTGTCTAACGACTGTATCCTTTAGTTGAGAAAATCAAATACGCCTGTTTCCAGGTTGCAACTGGAATCTGGATCCGTGGCCTAACTTGAAATCAGATCTTTTGAAGAATCGCGGGATAATTTGAGACGCTTCTGTAGTCGGTAATAGGTTCACAGGGATGAACGGAACCAATTAGATTTATTTCAAAAGGAAGGGTGCCAGCACCGCCACCTCACGAGGGCTCACGCACCTCACTAATATGACGGCGACATGCGGTTTGACTTCTGGGTTCGGAATGAGACCAGGTCGAGCCCGCACGCTATGGCCGGCTGAGCAAATCCTTCGTAGACTCTGGTAGATTAACTTTCCCGTATCCCACGAACTTTGCTCGAGGGTCCCCCAGACACATGAGGACTCGAGGTCGAAAAGAACCTCCATCTTCTGTCAATCGCTACTCTAATGCCAATTCTCTTGGAAGTAGATACCCGGAGGTTGAGATCCGAACTTTCTACTCGAATCGCTGAATCTGTTCGAGTAATATCAATTCCATTCTGTGATTTGTCTATTCCAAAAGCCTGGCAGAGTTTTCCCGGCCCGCTCGCGAGTTGAGTGATAAGAGTAGTTTTCCTCTGTCGCTCCATAAAATTGATACCAGTAAGCGGCTCGGCTGCCCTGATCAGGATCGCGGATGCCTTGCCGAATTTAGAACTCGTCACGAAATTTAGGCAGTAATGAAATCCGTAAGTGAAGTAAACGTAGGCATGACCAGCTTCTCCAAACATCACTTCGTTGCGTCGCGTTTTGCCCCGGAATGAGTGACTGGCCGGGTCTCGATTGCCTCCGTAAGCTTCGGCCTCAACTATTGTTCCCGACAGCTCTTTACCGTTTTCGAAAGTTCGGATGAGCTTCTTACCGATTATCTCCCTTCCAACAATGAGCGGGCTCCGATCATAGAATGATCTTGGCAGAACATCACTCAACGAGAATTCGACAATAATACTCTTGGTCATTTGTTTTCAAGGTTGTCGAGAAAGCAAAGAGCTGTGTTTCTAGCACGCCCTTGCTCTTCTCGTTGTGGACGAGCCATCGTAAGGAGTAAACCGTTTCATGCGTTTTTCCAAGTTCGCTCGAAACCCCGGACAATCAGAAACGGGCAAAAAATTGGAACAGATTATCAACAAAACCTAACTAGCACGGTACACCAAATGTCCCCACATGTCCGAACAAGACACCCAGCAGAGGAAGCGTCTTCCGCCGGGGCAGATAATGACGCCCGGATGGCCCGTCCTTCACGCCGGCTCAGTGCCGTTTGTCGAAAAGGAATCTTGGAGCCTGAGAGTTCATGGAGAGGTCGAAAACGAACTGAACTTGAGTTACGAGCAGCTTCTGAACCTGAAAAGAACCGAGCAGACTTGTGATATTCATTGCGTAACAAGCTGGAGCAAGTTTGACGTAAAGTGGGAAGGGGTTCGCTTCAAGGATCTGATGGAGATTGCAAAGCCCACCTCGAAGGCTCATTTTGCAATTTTTGAATGCGAGCACGGATTCACGACGAACCTTCCATTAGAGCCTCTTTACGATGACGACGTGATGGTTGCTTTCCGCGCGCAGGGTGAAGAACTTCCACCGGAACACGGGGGCCCGGTCCGAATGCTCGTCCCGAAAAGGTACTTTTACAAGTCAGCCAAGTGGCTCAAGGGGATAAAACTGAGTGAATTCGACGAACCCGGTTTCTGGGAAATCCGGGGCTACTCAAATAGCGCCGATCCTTGGAGGCAGGAACGCTACGCTGGTCTTTCATACGTGGACATTGTAAAAAACCGATTGAAAGCTTACGGCAGGAAGAAGTAATCTAGCCGGCTACGTGGGGCACGGCTTCTCCCAGCTTCTGCCATTCTCCATTGACAAAAATTCCATACCATACGTGGAACGCATAGATGTGCCATAACAGCGAAACGATGCTGTACGATTCGCCCGCTTTCGGAATAAGGCTCTTCAACTCGTTTACATCAAAGTATTGACGGACTGTTTCAGAGTCTGAAATCGTCTTTCTGATCTCATCGCCGAGCTCGCCCGACCACCATTTCACAATGTTAAGACTAAAACCCTGCTTCGGTTTACGAAATGACTCCTCCGGGAGTGTGCCCTTCATCGCTTTCCTCAGCAGTACCTTTCCCACGCTGTCCTCGTGATTGAAGCGATACTCCACGGGTGACATCAGGTCGATTAGCTGATTGTCTAACAGGGGAACGCGGTTCTCGAGTGAATGAGCCATACACATCGCATCGTCGATAGAAAGAAAATCGTCAACGAGTTTTGTCCTAAACTCTGCGTGTACAGTCTGTTGGACGAACAGATCCGAGTCGGTGAAAAACTCCTTCTCTATTCTATTGTGAAGATTTTCTCTATACTCGGAAATGTTATTCTTGAAAACGTGGTCATCCAGCGATCCAAACACAGGCGATATGGTAGTAAGGTAAGTCTTTGCCCTGTCGCCTAGGCTCGACAGAACTTTCTTTCTCTTTCCACCCGCAAAAGCAGATAGTATGGAGGCAGCCGGTATTTTCATCAACCTCTGCGCTTGCTGAAATGCAATATACCGAGAAGAAGTAGGATATCCAAAGAATAGCTCATCTCCTCCGAGACCGCTGAGGCAGACTTTCACATGCTTCCGGGCAAACTCATCAACGAACCAGCTGTAAGTGTTTAACTTTGGCTGCTCGGAGTGCCATATCATCCGAGGATACAGGTCCAGAGAAGCCCTGTCCGTGATCGTGAAACCGTAATGTTCTGTCCCAAAGTATTCTGCCACTCTTTTTGCATCCTCTAATTCGTCATCATCGTGACCGAAACCCATGCAGAAAGTCTTCAGTTTGTGAGGGTAATGCTTGCTCGCAAAGGCTACAACGGTTGAAGTGTCAAGCCCGCCGGAAAGGTATGAGCCCACTTCGACATCGGAAATAAGCTGTCGCTTAACGGACTGCTCTAATGCATCCTTTACATCTTTGACGTCGGGGCAAAAATTAGGTCTTGTTTTCGGCGGCGACCAGAATGCCACGCTTTCCCCGGTCGCAGAATCAAAATAGTGTCCAGGAAGCAGTTTGAAAACGCCCGAGAAAAGTGTGCGCTCAAACGGTATGTAGTATAGTGAGACAAGATCGTAGAGGCCCTCGGTGTCTACCTTAGCTGGGACTTCTGGATGCGCGAGTATTCCCTTGACCTCGCTGCAGAAGACTAGATCGCCGCTCTTCGTTCTCGAATAATACAATGGCTTTATTCCAGCTCGATCCCTTGCAAGTACCAGTCTCTTTTGCTTGAGATCCCAAAGGGCTATTGCAAACATCCCATTGAGCATAGCGAAGACTTTCGGGCCGTATTCTTCGAAACCGTGCAGTATAACTTCAGTATCTGCCCTTGTCTTGAACTTGTGACCCCTTTTTTGCAGATCATCTTTCAGTTCTGGAAAATTGTATATCTCTCCATTGAAGACTATGACCAGACTCTCGTCTTCATTGAAGATCGGCTGGTGACCTCCTTCCAGGTCGATAATACTCAACCTGTTAGAAAAAAGGCCGACTCCCTTATCGATGTATTCGCCGTGATCGTCTGGACCCCGATGTCGGATTAGATCCGACATTTTCTTGATCAATCCATAATCCGAATGAATCCCGATGCAACCGCCGATACCACACATTTTTCAAAATCCTCAAGTTGCTACTGGTTAACGTCAAGGGAGTCAATCGGGAATACAAGCTAAATTATGTTTTGTTTGCTTTCCAATTTCGTTAAATTGAGTTGTCTCACAATCATTTCCGGGAAGGTTTTTCTACGTGAAAGATAGAGGCTCCTCATCAGCTTCGAGTTTCGCGATTACCGGTTGTGCTATTCTTACACCTTCCCAAACTTTTGGTAGGACTTTTTCACGAACTATGTTTTGAGGGTACAATTGGAGAAAAGAGATTTTCTTGGTTTCAGAAGAAAATGGGAAAGAGGACAAGGAGAAGGACGACGATCCAGAAAAGCCAGATGATTTCGTCGTTACTCCTTGGGCGGTAAAGGGAGACGTCGATTACGATAAACTCGTTGAACAGTTTGGTACTTCACCTATAACACCTGAAATTATTGAAACGTTTCACCGACTCACTGGAGAAATCCACCCGTTCTTGCGGAGGCGGATCTTCTATTCGCACAGGGACCTCGATGATATTCTTCGGCGTTACGAAAACGGGGAGCAATTCTTTCTTTACACCGGCAGAGGCCCATCGGGTGGAGTTCATCTCGGACACCTGATTCCCTGGATATTCACAAAATATCTTCAGGACAAGTTCGGGGCGGAGCTTTACTTTCAGATGACTGATGACGAGAAATATTTCAATTCCGACAAACTTTCCCTTGAAAAAACCGCCGATCTTGCTGAGGAAAATACTTTAGATCTCATTGCAATCGGATTTGACCCGAAAAAGACCTTCGTTTTCACAGATACAGGCTACATGGAGACGATGTATGGAATCGCCGCCAAGATCGCAAAGCACACTACTTTCAGTACCGCAAAGGCAGTCTTTGGATTTGAGAATAGTACTCCGATTGGCATGATCTTCTTTCCCGCAATTCAGGCGGCTACCTGTTTTCTTCCATCGGTTTTGAAGGGGTACAACATTCCATGCCTTATCCCCGCCGCGATAGACCAGGATCCTTACTGGAGGGGAATCGCCCGTGAGGTTGCGCCAAAATTGGGTTTCTATAAGCCTGCCCAGATTCACTCAAAATTCATACCTGGTTTAGGGCAAAGTGGAAAAATGAGCGCCAGTCAGCCCGAAACCGCGATCTTCACGACTGATCCTCTGGACGTGGTTGAAAAGAAGGTGAAATCATCTTTTACGGGCGGAAGAGACACCCTTGAAGAACAACGACTGCTCGGCGGCCAGGCGGACATTTGCCCTGTTTATCATTACTATTACTACCTATTCGAGCCTGATGACAGCGAACTAAAACGGATCTACGATGACTGTGTTACGGGTCAGCTGCTCTGCGGCGATTGCAAGATGATGCTAGCTTCAAGGGTCAAGAGATTCATTTCTGCGCATGCCAAGAAAAGAGAAGAAGCTCGTAATCATGTTGATGAGTTCATCATTCAAGATGTAAGCGGAGGACTCACCAAACGATCGGAAATGAGGAGAAAGAATAATTGAGTCAATCCGCTCCTCTTCACCCAATCGAAAAGAAGATCCTCAGGACTCTTTCATCGGAGCAGTCTGAGGACCTCCAAGACTTGGCGAAACGCTCCGGCCTGGCGATTGATCAGGTGCGACGAGGGATCGAATGGCTAAAGGCAAAGAATCTGATCTCTGTGGAGGAAAGCGAAAATGAGACTTTATCGCTCGGTGAATATGGTTTGCGAGCAATTGAAGTCGGGCTCCCTGAGCGGCGCCTCGTCAACTCCGTTAAGAAATCAGGCGGAACCGAGCAAATCGGAAAGGTATCGAAGGAGCTCGGAGATGAATTTGCAATTGGACTTGGGATAGCAAAAAAGAATGGTTGGGTAGGAGTGGAAGGGGGAAAACTCCATCTCGGAAGAGAATTTGAGAACAGGGAACCAGAGGAAGATATTCTCGAGAAATTGGCGGGAGAAAAATACCTAAACAAAAACGAGCTTTCGACCGACGAAATCAAGGTTATTTCAACCTTAAGGAAAAGACAAGAAGGATTCCTTAAAGAGACGCGGGAGAAAACAATACGCGTTGCCCTAACTCAAGCTGGGCTAGCTACTTCAAAAACACTCGTCTTTGATGAGATCGACGAGATAACTCCCGAAGTTTTGCGAAGTGGAAGCTGGAAAAATCGTCCTTTAAGAGCTATAGACGTAACCTCTCCCGCTCCAACCGTATATCCCGGCAGGAGACACCCCATGCGACTATTCATGGACGAGGTCCGAGAAACATTTCTTTCTCTTGGCTTCGAAGAGATTTACGGTCCCATGTCACAGAGTGCACTTTGGAACTTTGATGCCCTCTTTATTCCACAGCAGCATCCCGCGCGTGAGATGCAGGACACGTTCTACCTTTCAAAAACCAAAGCGCGGTTGGACCGGTTCGAGAATGAAATTAGGGCAATAAAGAGCGCGCATGAATCCGGAGCCGAGACTGGCTCCCGCGGGTGGCGCTACCCGTGGAGCGTCGACGATGCCTCTCGTGTTGTCCTCAGGACCCATACGACGGCAGTTACCATTTCTTATCTTGCCGAAAAGAAGCCCGAGGAAGCAAGAGTTTTTTCGGTGGGGCGCGTTTTTCGAAATGAGAAATCAAACTATAAGCATAATCCGGAGTTTTACCAGATAGAAGGTGTAATGGTCGGAGAAAAGCTGAATGTTAGGAATCTCATTTACATAATGACAAAGTTTTATTCCAAACTTGGTTTCAACGAAATTAAATTCTGGCCGACATTTTTCCCTTACACCGAGCCTTCTCTCCAAACGATGGCTTACCTGAAAGAAGAGGGCAGATGGATGGAGCTAGGAGGAATGGGACCTTTCAGACCTGAAGTTACGCTACCGCTCGGGGTAAAGAACCCCGTCCTTGCTTGGGGTCTAAGTCTCGATAGGCTAGTCATGTTGCGTTATCATGTCGATGACATTCGGCAACTATTCGGCTCAAATATCGGATGGTTACGCAAGCTGAAAGTCACGAATTAGGAGAAATTCCATTGCCAGTCATAGAACTTTCGCTAGCCAGATTGGGAGAATTCTGCAAAAACAAGGCATCGGAAAAAAAGATCCTCGAAACACTGCCATTTCTTGGATTGGACATCGAGGACCAGACCGGTGATTTCGTCAGACTGGAGTACAGTCCTAATCGTCCTGATTTTTCTAGCGAGGCCGGAATCGCAAGATCTCTCATTGGTCTTCTCGGAATTGAAATAGGACTTCCCAAGTATTCGTTTCAAAAGAGCGATTTTGAGATCGTGATCTCTGGAAAGGAGATCGAAAGAGTACGACCTTTCATACGCGGAATGTACGCAGAAATTCCGGTTACTGATGAGCTGATCAAGCAGCTCATTGCCATGCAGGAAGATCTCCACAATGGAATCGGAAGGAGGAGATCCAAAGTCGCAATTGGAATTCACAATGCTGCGGTGATTTCACGCTCAATAAAGTACTATGGAGTTGCTGATGAAAGCTTCTCGTTTGTGCCCTTGGGATCTTCTAAAAGGCAATCTGTCCGGGAAATACTGTCCTCGACAGATCAAGGGAGTTCCTACGGGAAACTCGTCTCAAAGGCCTTCCCTATGCTGGAAGATTCTAATGGAAACGTACTTTCAATGCCTCCAATAATAAATGGAGATCTAACCCGGCTTGACCCAGGAATATCAAAGCTATTCGTTGATATTACGGGGACCGATGATTATGCGGTTGATGCTTCCACTGCGATAATTGCTTCGATGCTCTCTGACAATGGTGGTAGAGTCTTTCAAGTAAAGATCTCCAATCCGAAAGGAGACGTATCATGGGTTCCCGACATGTCGCCGAGGCAGATGGCTTTTGATTTGAAACTATCAAACGAAATACTCGGCTTTGATTTCGACGAAACCAAATCGCGGGGAGCGCTCCAAAACAGTAGACTCGACCTTGAAGGAAGGGACGCCCTAATTCCAAGATTTCGAAGTGATATCATTCACCCCATTGATCTCGCGGAGGAAGTCGCACTCGGCTATGGTCTGTGGAGGATGACGCCTCAGGTAATTTCTTCCTCTTTAGTAGGATCTCTCAATCCGAGACTCAAGAGAATTGATTCAGTAATAGAAGTACTCGTTGGGATGGAATTTACTGAGGTGTGGAATTTGTCTTTGTCACCTCGCGAACTAGTGCAGCACTGTGCGTCAGAGCCCTTAAGGGTCGATGATTCAAAGTCCCAAAGCTTTGAATTTCTTCGCTGCGACATAATTTCCTCGTTACTACGGGTTCTGGGAGGTTCGTCTCACGAAGAGTACCCGCAGAAGATTTTCGAGGAAGCTCCTACTTTTTCTAGATCCGTCGATGCCATATCCGGAATTTCTGAAGAGGAGCATGTTGCAGCTTTGATGGCAGACTCTGGCGCCCGGTACAGCCAGATTCGATCAAGGCTTGATGCTTTGTTTCGAATAATCTTGCCGGAGGGCCTCTCCGTTAGATTGGATTCGGAAACGAGCCCCGGAGAACTCTTCGCCGACGGACGAGTTGCGTCCATAGTTTTGGTAAATGGAGCTATCGAAGAGAGAGTGGGAGCAGTCGGCGAAATATCACCTTCAACTCTAGAAAGGTTTGGAATATCGGTTCCGGTTGCAGGTTTTGAACTGAACCTAGAGCCGATTCTAAAAGGCTAAATGGTTAAACCGAGTATTCTAGGCTTTACCGGAGACAAAGGGAGCCCGCGGTCAATCTCTGCAAAGATTCGCGTCGACGGCCTTGTCCGATCAGTGAGGAACGGGGTTTACCCAGACGTGAAACAGACTGCAACAGAACTTTCTTTTCTCTGGTGCCCCGGATAAAGAGCTAGTGAAAGGTATAAAGCTACGATAGCTTTCCTCCGATGATCTCCAGCGTCAGAGCCGGGGCACATTCCTTCTTTTTCGATGTTGTTATTTGGTGCTTTCAAACAAGAATTTGCTTACATTACGATTTTGGAGTCTAAGACGATTAGAATTAGCATAGATGGATGGAACGCTCTGACTGTTTCTTTATGGCATGATCGGAAAGGAAATTAACGAAATGAAGAATTTTCATACTTGAGGCCTAAAGATCATCGTCCGGGAATCCGGGTGGTTCTGGAATCAAACAAGTAGGGCAGATTAGAAGGCCAACATGTTTCTAGGGTTTTCAATGAGCATTGTGTCAATCTGCTCATTCGACAATTCAAGCAGTCTGAATTTCGGGACTATGTTTTGAAGAATGTGATCGTAACCGGGACCACCGTATTTCCTCATCGACATTTTGAACCAAATATCCTGCGATAACAAAACATGAGACAATTGTCCTTTATCGATTAGACTTTTGACTACCAGGATCCTTTGTATGTCATTCATGGGGAAAAAGAAACCATCTTTGCCGTAATTTGGCATGTAAAAATCTTTACCGAAAGTATCGAACTCAACATAACAACCACGTCGGGCAAGCGATAGAGAATATTCCAATTCTTCACGTGTTATCCCTATGTCTGTATGACTCATTACTACTTTGCTCAGATCTGCTCCCTCGTCTTCCAAGATATTCAAAATTTCATTACCTGGTTTTGACCGAGCGGCAACATGAACATTAAGGGGAGCCCCTGTGTCTTTCTGCGCAATCGTTGCTGCGCGCAACACTTTTTCTTCATTACTCGTTATCGACCAGCTAGTCCCAATCTCGCCAATCATTCCGCAGCGGATTCCTCCGAGACCTCGCTCAATCTCATAAATCATGCGTTTTGCAAGCTCAGCTTTAGAATCGGTTTTTACATGCGGAGGATGAGAATCTTCGAAATAGTGACCAGTAGCAGCAATTATGTTTAGACCGGAACCAATGGAGATCTTTTTCAAAATCTCGAGATTTCTTCCAATGCCCTCGGTCGTGCAGTCAACTATTGTGCCTCCCCCTGCTTTCTTGAAATGCTTTACTTCCTCAAGAGCGATCTCCTCGTTTTGCATCATTAAGTTGTCTTTGGAAAGGTAAGGCTGGTTTCTAAGAGCTCCAAGATTTTGCATAACAATTGGTGCATCTGCTAGATACTTCAAATTCGAGGTTTCAGATTTTTGGTGCAAACATGTTAGATCAAAAATAATATGTTCATGAGTCAGTGTAACTCCTTCAAGATCGTCCCTAGGGATCTCTCCGAGTACTGTCACTATCGTGGACATGACGCCGAGGATCAAGCCAGTCGATTAGTGCGTTAATTAAAAATTCTATCGCACAAAAAGTGCCCACACGCCATTAACTTTCTCCAAAAATGAGGTGAGCGTGGATTTCTCATGAATCGCGACGAAGGATTCTTCTGCCAATCCGATCTGAGCGGGATATCCTATCTGAAAACTATTCCCCTAGCATCTAGTGAAAAGCTATCATATCGCAATACTCCGTTCAAACACCTTACGGGAGTTTGCTTTACGAATTGTAGTTGAATCGCCGTACTCGTTTAGAATATTTTCAGTGCCGCCCCGGATCTTTCTTAACTAAGCTTCGAACTCGTGAACAGGACGGTTAGAGTTATCGCATCTTTCGACTCTTTATATCTCGGCTCGAATAAACATATTTTCAGATATTCCTAGAGAAACTTCGGTTGAATAGAACCCAGATTTCTTACCAGGCTTCTCCCACTTCTTCTATGGTAATTCTCGCATACATGGGAATTGTATGTGCTTATCAGAACCGGGGCACATTTTCCTTTTTTTCCAGAATCGATTGCGTCACTGAAGTAGGTGCAGATCTTTCAATAAACCCGCGGTAAAAGTGTCGTCTTTTTCGGGTCACTCCCTCGATCTGGAACTCTTATCCTCTTCCACTCTGTACTATCCTAAGTTCTGTTATCTACTGGTCTGGGACAATTGATCATTGACAGGAATTCAATTGAAGTACTATGAGCTGACTATTTGCCGGACGACCTCGATATTGCCTCTCGTAGAAATGCACGCGCCTTGTGCAATCTCTTTTCGGTCTACAAGATCGGAGTACCTCTTTCTAGCCGTCTCTAGGCCGAATTTTGAGCCATGAGTTTTGAGGCCGTGTAGCTCTTCCTCTGAAATCTTCCATCCGAACTTTTGAACGCACGTTATGGCATCTTCGTAATCCTTTAGGGGAAATATATTATGGATAATCGGAATCTGGATCCCCTTTTCTCTCGCTACAACGACGCGATCGAGATAAACAGAACTCTCCTCGAATGATGACTCGGTCACAAACACATCCACGCCCGCGATCTCTCTCTGCCTCGTCAATTTTACGTAATCCTGTTCGTTGATTTTTCTCAAGTTTATTGGAGCGAGAATGCATGTTTTTTCAACGTTCGATAGATGGGATTCCAGATCTCTGACTATTGTGACAAAACTAGCAATTTTTGAATAATCGTACACGTTCTTCGGCTCATCTCTCGAGCTGTACGGGTCTCCGCGGACAATCTGGATGTTTTCAAGTCCGGAAAAGATTGCGGACACTACTGTACCTAACAGATTTTGTCGGTTCGAATCCCGAAGAGTGATCGTCGGGATAAGTGAATTGTTGGTTTTTCTCTTTAGCTCGACCGCAACTGCTACAGAGTTCAAATGAATTCTCGTTCCGTCCCGTAGTTCCGGAAGCGAAAAGGCATCCGCGAGCGCTTCGAGTTGCCCGATGCTTTGGGCTAATCTTTCGAAGCGTACCCCGAGATCGATTTTCCTATCGGCCTTTATCATGCCAGGAGCTGGAAGTCCCGGAGGAAAAATTTCAATAATTCTGGCGAAATTTCCGGACTTAATTACATCTGACAGTCGCAATGCGAGGCACGCTCGAAGAAAAGAAAGAGAATTGACGGAGCTTTATTCGGTTCTCTCTTGGATCAAGAAATTCCGGGGATGCTCAGTGGTTTGTCCTGCCTGTAGGGAACTCTGTTCTTCAGGGCCGTCTCCGCTTTCCCGATTTCATATCCAACGTAGCCGAGGTGTCTTTTTCCATGCTCGGTATCGCTGATAATTTTGTGATCGACAATGGTTGCGATTAGTTTCTCGCCATTGGACGATTGTACTCGAAACTTTGGAACATTGTCGTACGAGTTGAAACATACAACTATCTGCTGATTTTGCGGATCTACCTGAATCAGGAAATAGCCGTTCGGATCGTAATCCTGCTCGCTCAGGTTAACACTCCTGGCAGCCTGAGGAGGGCCGAGGAAGACCTCGTTTCGAGCAAGAGTTAGATTGATGTTTTTCTGGTAGGCGACGTCGAGGGGCAGATTTCTCTCGCCGCAGGCCGGATGGACAAATCGGATTCTGGATTCGCCGATTGTTGTAGATGCCCTCTGAATGAGGGAAGAAATAGTCTTTACCGGCTCAACAATTGGGCTTCCGGTGTTTACGCATCCTAGCCCGATCTGCTGATCAAAATTCCTGCGTGAAACCTCGTCAAGCAATTTGTCGCTGAAAGTAAAATCTAGACTGATGACATCGACGTTAAGTTTTGTGAGCTCTTTGAATACGGAAAAAGTATCGCCGCATACGTGAAGGACAACAGGGACTCTAATCCCGTCTAGCATCTCCTCGTAAAGCTCATGGATGTAATCTTTGAAGGGCTCGACTGAGAAGTACGGGGCATCAATCTGAAGAAAGTCTACAAGATATTGAATTGACTCGAGCTCCGGTTTCACTATTTCCCGGGCGATGGCAAAGGTGAGTTCTCTCAGGTCGGAGTAGTCACCCTTTCCAAGACGACAGTTCCGGGCAAGTGTGTATGGATCAGTGATTGGCTCCTTGAAGCCGTAGTATTTCGGAATCTGATTCTTTGCTTTCTGAACGTCCGGAAGCCTTATCGGTGACTTTCTTCGAAGCTTCCCTTTGACGACGATTTCCGCCCCATCATATTCAATTCCTTCAACATGCTGAGGATCTAAAAACAACCTCACGAAGGACTCTCTGGTCTGTCCCGATGCTGGATATTCTATCCCGGCACTGACAAAATCCCGCACGGCGAGTTGAATCGTTGAATTTACGGGATCCTCAGTTTCTTCCGGGAACGCCCTATATTGCTCGATCTCACTTTGCGGTACGCTTATCGGATAACTTCCGATCACGGTCGTGGAAGGAAACGAGTTTTCTTTTTTGTTCTTAGGAGACCTTCTTTCTGGCAAGTTCTGTACCTTCGGCCATGACCTCGAGCTTCTTGAACGTTGTTTCCCAGTCCCTTGTGCGCAACCCACAATCGGGGTTCACAGAAATTCTCTCCGGATTCTTGAGAAGGGAAGAAGCAAAAAGTATCCGGTCTCTGACGAGCTTGGGAGACTCTAGAACGTTTCTTCCTTCCACAGTCGCACCCTTTCCAGGAGTTCCGGAAAAGTCGTGGACATGAGTAACTCCCAATCCGAATCCCCCCTCGTAACCTTCCTTCTCAAAATACTTCAAGTCGACATATCCCGGCCGGGATTTCTTCTCTACTCCTAGATCAGTCGAATCTCTGTTTGCAAACTCCAGCGCAAGCTGCTCTATGTCTTTTAGCTGAACTGAATACTTTGCGAGAAGTTTGTAATCACTGTAACAATTGTGGACACTGAAGATGCAGTCCTTAAATCCCGCAGTTAGGGCGTTTATGGCATCGACGAACATTTCCATTTCATCGTCGTCAGGTCGGGTGGTAACTGCGGGTTCGTCGATCTGGATCCACTTTGCACCGTTCTTGATCAGATTTTCAACCTCGGGGCGAAGTGCATTCTTTACAAGATCCATGATGAAGCTACGTCTAGCTTCAAAGTATGTCTTTCGAAGATCTAACCTCTTTCCCTTGGATTTTTTCCTCGCAGCTGTCTCGTAATGTTCGTTGAAAGACCAATCGACGACGGTGTACGGGCCGGTTATCGGAATCTTGACTAGCCGATCTGAATTCGATTTTACAAACTCAAACTCTTCTAGGTGAATCGGATGAATGAACTTGGGCTCGTCGACAATCGCTCCCTTTGTGAAATACTTGTAGTCGAATGAATGGACTGAACCGAGAAGCTTGAAACCTTGAATGTTTCTGACCAGATGCTCATACATCTCGACCCTCCACTGCTCACCTGAGTATACGCGGTCGAGGCCGACTTTCGAGAAAAGAGCCAGAACATACACTACAGAGAAATCGCGGATGAGGTCCTTTTCTTCCTGTGTCGGTGGAACGCTGGACTGGGATCGGCGTCTCAAAAGGTTTACCAGCTTCTGGTAGTCCTTGACTCCGATTCTCTCGCCCCAGAGCTCGGCATTTTCAATATCGCTCTCCGAGATCTTTGAGTCGCTTGAAACTCCCTTTACTCTCCAGGGAGGCTTTGCAATACTGCCGATTTCCTGAAGCGGGAAGAGCTTCGCGGAATCCATGGATTGTTTCGCCAACATTCTAATTCAGACTCTTTCTCACAGCAGAAGTAGCTTTTCCGATAGCCCTTATCTTCTCATCTGCCACAGTCCGGGGCAAATACTTTAGCTCCGAGCTCGGGAGAATGACCAAGCCGGAAGGTTCAAGGGTTTTCACGGCATCAAGACAATAGTCAGAGATCCACTCTGGCGTCTCGACAAGAGAATTTCTCCCATCGACGCACCCGCAGGCGAGCGCCTTTTCGCCGAATTCTATTCCATCGATCGAATCAAGAGAGGTCTGAGTAAAGTC
Source organism: Nitrososphaerota archaeon (assembly GCA_013288145.1). The sequence goes on from JABDCJ010000013.1 coordinate 22,133, forward strand.
AATTCCCACTTCGCTCACCCCTTCCAGATCTAGCAGTTTTTCCAGAATGGTAGAGCAGTCCCCAAAATATGTGTGCAAGCTCAACTTCACCGGGGGCGAGTCGAAATTTTCCTCAAAGGCAGAAATGAAGCTCTTCAGCTCCTTCTTGCTAGTCAGGGCAGACGTTCCGTAACGATATACCAGAGATGGCTCGTTAATCTGAACGTATTCATATCCCAGGATTGCGATGTTTTTTAGAAGTCTTCGAATAATTTTCGCAAAATCGTCAACAAGCTGCTCTCTTTCAGATCCGTAATGATCGTCCTGCACGAGACTTGCAAGTGAATACGGACCCGGAATAGATAGTTTCTTCTTGGAGCCGGCTTCTTTTACGAGGTTTATAGCGGGTGCAACCTCATAATCTTGAATGAATGATTTGTCTTTCGGAAGCCTAACTCTTTTTCGAACAAACGGCTTGCGAAAGAAACTGTTAGTATCAAACCATCGGAAAAGATCTGCACCGCCTTCCAGACCTTCGATGTTTTCAGAGAATGGACGGAGAAAGTCTTGCCATAATAACTGACCATCTGATATTCTGGAAAAACCAGACTCAATCTGAAGCTTAACCAGATTTTTTGCGTCAGCTTCGAAGGTTTCATCTAACGTTTCTTTGTCAGTTCTGAGACGGTCAAAGTCCCTCGAGATCTTTACAGTCTCTTCTGATCGGGAGTGAATTCCCGTTAAAGTAGAATCAACACTGAAAGTCATTTTCTTTGGATCCTTGACTGTTTTTCCAATGAAAAATGCCTTCAAATGTATTAATGCTGGATTGACCCTGATATTCCTTTAGGAATATTTGGATAGACGAAATATTATCGGCGGGAAAACGATAAAAAAGAAAGAATCAAATCAACTTTGAGAAGTCTGGATTTCAGAGAGAATTTTTCACCATGAGTTTGGAGATTTCATTTTCGAAAAACACGACAGTTTCTAATATGCCTGTAGAGTTTGTCGAAAGAAAAGGAAAGGGTCATCCTGACACGCTTTCAGACAGGGCCTCTGAGGAATTGAGCATTTCCCTCTGCGATTACTATCTCTCGAATTTCGGACGGATATACCACCACAATGTGGACAAGTGCGTTCTCGTTGGAGGTCAGTCCAAGGATGTGACGTTCGGTGGAGGCAAAGTAACAGAGCCGATTTACCTAATGATGGTCGGACGGGCGGCCGGTCGAGTTGAGGGAAAGGAAGTCCCCATCGAAAAAATGGCGCAGGATGTAACCAAACAGTGGATGGCTAAAGAGATGCACGCGCTTGATACTGAAAAAGACATCACAATTGTAACCAAAATCAGACCAGGCAGTTTTGACCTAGTGAAAAACTACGATCTTGACGACGACATTCCATTGGCGAACGATACTAGCTTCGGGGTCTGGTACGGCCCGAACACCGAAATCGAAGACCTCGTGTTAGCGGTTGAAAACGAGCTAAACTTACCTGAAACTAAGAGAAAGTATCCTCAGATTGGAGAAGATATCAAGGTGATGGGTGTCCGGCGGGGCAACAAGATAAATCTCACTATCGCCTGCGCCGTAGTTTCTCGATTCGTGAAAAACGAGACTGAGTACATTGAGACCATAGAAATTGTTCGGAGTATAGCTCAAAATCTTGCACTTAAGCTGACGAGCATGGACGTAGCGATAAAGATCAATACCGCGGATAATTTCGTAAAGAAAATGTACTATCTTACCGTCACAGGCACAAGTGCTGAACACGGTGACGATGGACAGGTGGGCAGAGGAAACAGAGCCAACGGTCTGATCACTCCGTTTCGCCCTATGACGCTCGAAGCTACTGCCGGCAAGAATCCGATTAGCCACACGGGTAAGATCTACAACATTTGCGCGAGAACAATAGTTTCTGCAATTCTCAAGGAATATCCGGAGCTGGAGCAGACGTCTTGCTACATAGTTTCTGAGATTGGAAAACCGATCAATCAGCCGCAGGCGATTAACATTGACCTGTTTGCAGATCGGAGTTCGAAGATTGAAAAAGACGTGCAATCGATTGTTGATGAAAAAATGAGGGATCTTCCAAATCTTTGGAAGACCATCGTTAAACGAGAATATTCTCTCTTCTAGAAAAAAGAATAAGATGCCCTTTTCAAAAATTAGGGCATCTTGCGATTTTCGGGCGACTACATCTTTGCTTTAGAGAGTTGCTGGTCGACGTTTTCCCAGTTAATAACATTCCAGAAGGCATCCACGTAAGCAGCCTTGTCGTTCTTGTATTGCAGATAGAAGGCATGCTCCCAAACGTCGCAGACAAGAAGCGGTATTGAAGTCTGCGAAGAAAGCAGGTTATGTTTTTCCGCCTGCAGAGTGAGAAGCTGATCGCTCATCGGATCGTAAACCAGCATTCCCCATCCCGAGCCTTCGACTTGTTTTGCAGCAGCACTCAACTGACCCTTGAATGCATCAAAGGATCCAAAGTCTTCGTTGATCATGTCCGCGAGCTTTCCTCCCGGTTTTCCACCGCCGCCCTGTTTCATGTTGGGCCAGAAAATCGAATGCAAAACGTGTCCAGCGAGGTTGAAACTCAAGTCTCTTTCTACTGCTTTAAGATCAACGCCCTGCCAATTGTTCTTTCTTCCCCCGTCTAGCTTATCCAGCGCAGAATTCGCGCCATTAACATATGCAAGATGGTGCTTGTCATGATGAAGCGTCATTATCTCTTTCGAGATATACGGTTCCAAAGCTTCGTACTTGTAAGGCAGATCTGGTAGTGAGTATTTCTTTACCATTTGAGGTCAGATGCCTGACCGTCCGCTTATGCTTTAAGAATTCTGGAGAAAGGTTACAGGATCAATCGGATCGAAGAAAGACCTTCACGCTTACATGACACAAGAGTCCAAAAACGATGAAAGCATGCGGCGGGTTTTTCCTCGCCGCAGCCCAATGTTCTGTAGATTTTTTTGAAAGTGCGTTTACTTTTGAAAAAGGGTGCTTCTCAGACTTTCTGCAGCTTTCCGTATCGGCCGATATTCAGCTGAATCTCGCCACGGAACGCCTTTGTGTAACCGTTTTCAATTCTTACCTTATCTCCGACATCCACCATATTGATCTGGTCTCCCCACAGGGAAAGTTTGATCTGCCCGCTGTCATCTCTAATTGTCGCATCAGCAACATTCGAAGATCCACCGGCGCGAAGATTAACGGACCGTACGTCGCCCTTTTCGATAACTTCGCCTTCAACGTCTACTCTGCTTTGTTCGCCCTTTAGATCTGCAATCCTCAATTCGTTATAACAAACTAATGTCTCAGAGACAATTATATTTAAACTGTTTAGCTGATGTGGGATAGCATTTTAAAAAATAAAATTGAGATAAAAGTCCGCAACACGGAATTCTAGAAATCTGAATTGCTCAGTTCGAGTCTCGACATCGCTATTCTCGTCGCATCGCTCCTATCCTTCGTAGTGTGCTTTCTTGGCACGAGGTTTCTAATCGGATATCTGACCAAAAGGAGGATGACGGTCATGGACTACCACAAGGAGGGAAAACCACCAATCCCTCGCCCCGGCGGTCCGGCAATAATTGCGGCGATAGTAATATCCGAGCTCTTCCTCTTCGCTTTCACAGGCAGCTATGCGGTTTTAGGGCTCGCTCTGGTTACTCTGTTGTCTGGGGTAATCGGCATAGTGGACGATCTGAAAACTCTGGGCGGGATTGTAAAGCCAGCCCTGCTTTTGATTGGCGGCTTGCCGCTTGTCATTTTACAGTATTTCCTTCCGCAGGACATGGTCTACAATCACCATCTCTACCTGCCTCTATTTGACACCCCGGCGAACATTCCACTGATCTATATTCTCCTGATCATCGTGGCGATACCGGTTGTGACAAACACGATCAATACTATAGACGTGTTGAACGGCGTCGTCACCGGGACTATACTTATCGCATCCGTACCAATGGGATTCGCTATTCTTCTTCGCTACCTTGAGGGGAAAGAGAGCCCCGCCGCGATTGCTGCGTTTTTTCCTTTTGTCGCGGCAACACTCGCGTTTTACTACTTTCACATGTATCCGTCGAAGATTTTTCCAGGCGACTCCGGCGCGATGGCCATGGGTGCGGCCTATGGTACTATGGCGATTATTGCAGGAGTAGAAGTTGTCGCAGTAATTGCAATACTGCCGGCTATTATGAACTCGTTCTTCTTTCTTTCAAGTGTGAAGCGCCTGGTGGAGCATCGAGATCTGAAATCCCAGCCGGTTACCGTTCTCTCGGACAATAAGATGATTGCAACCAGTGATTCGAGGGCTCCGGTTACTCTAATGCGACTTCTAGTCGGGACCCAAGCGAAATCTGAGAAGGAAATTGGCCGGGACATTCTGAAACTCTGCGCATACTCTTCGTTCCTCGCTGGGATTACCGCTATACTCACCTGGGTGGTAACCATTGCCTGAAGAAAGAAGTTCAATCTTAATGCTCATCGGAATTTTCACGGCTGCATGGCTCCTCGTTCTGATCGGGACCGTGATCATATTCGAGTATATCGTCCCGCTGGATATATTTCATTCATTTCTCGATAGCATAGTAAAGGGATTTCTTACGATGATCCTCGTAGTGGTGTGGCTATATCTTTTCGTCCGGATGCGAAACCTTATGGTAAGAACCCAGCTGCGGATAGAGAAGAAAGTGCCTAACTGAATAGGTTACTGATTCCAAGCAAGTCGCTTCCTTTCGTACTCGTCTCTCGTGTAAGCTACTTTTGCTGGAACTCCTATCACAACGCTGTTTGGTGGCACGTCTTTGGTGACTACCGCGCCCATCCCAACAACGCTGTTTTTTCCCACAGTAATACCCGCCTTGATGACAGCTCTTGCGCAAATTATTGATCCCTCTTCGACCGTGACCCCGATCATCCTATCTGAAAGCGGATACGGGTCGTTTGTCAATACTGCTGCCGGACCAATGAACACGTTATCTCCTATTCGCGAAAGCGGGGCAATGTAAGCAAGCCCTTCAACCTTGCAGTCCTTCCCGATTACCACGTTGTAATCGACGTGAGCAAGCGATCCTATCTTGGTATTATCACCGATTGACGTATCGCCACCCACATAGGCATAATTCCATATCCGGACGTTTTTACCGAGTTTTGCCTTAGGCGAGACCAGGTTGGGAACTTTTGTCTTTTTTTGAACTTGTTTGCGTTTGGTTTTCAATCCGGGAATGGACCTCGGTCTGAAAACGTTCAATTAATGTGAACAGGTTTGCCCTGTTTTACGATCTTCTCGGGAAGCTTTTCTCTGTACTTTGTGAGGAAATCAATGTCCTCACTTTTCTTCCTCAGATCGTCAGGTAGCATAACTGGAATTTCATCGATAATGGGATAAAATCTGCCACACTGGGTGCAAAACATTGCTCCATCAACTATAACATCTCCCTCCGTGTTTACTTCAAAAAGTTCGAGCGGATAGTGCTTGTCGATGGGACAGGCGAGAATATCTAGCATCTTTCGCTTCATTTGAAAAAATCAATCGGCTCCTACGTTTATGGATCTAAGCAATTCCCGGTGCAAGGTTATTTAGGTTGTTGTCGAGATAGGCCTTTTTTTCTCAAGCGGCACCGAAAGTTCTGATTTTCTTTACCGTTTCGGGATCTAATTTTATGTTGAAGGCCTTGGGTGGTTTTTCTGAAAATCCCTTGATAGGAGGGCAAACAACCGAAAGGTCTAGCTTGACTCCTACCTTGGACAGATGATCCAAGAACTTGTAATACTCCTCGATGTTGCGCCACTGATTCCCTCTTTCAGTGCATAAAGCCATCCAAACTTCAAGTGTATTGTTGTAAAGTAAAGACTGACGAAGCTCGTCAACATTTCGTGCCCGAGGCAAGAAGAATACCATGTCTGGATAGTCAGTTTATGGAAAAAAGCGTTGCCGTAAGAAAGGAAAAAAAGAGAGGGAGGTTGCGCCAAGGGATCTAGTCCCCTGATGCAAGAATCTCCTAGTTAGTAAGTAGAGGAATTTTGTGGAACTTTGAATCTGTTCCGTTTACGATCCCGATTTCTATTGGTCCGTCCTCGCTCGTCGCCGTTCTAATTGCGTCCTTTGCGAGAGTGATCAATTCGTCTTTCCCGAGTTTAGGATCGTACTTTCTCTGAATGTACTCGATTGCTTGCTCAGATGTCTGTCCGACCGCGAACGCAGATCCCCGGAAGAAAGTCCCGCTTGGATCTACTTGATAGAGCTGTACTCCGGTTGGATCTTTTCCAGCCATGATTACCGAAGCACCGAGAGGTCTTACAGCATAGATAGTGTATTGGTGCAGGTACGAGCTGAGTGTTTCCGCTGCTGTTTTGATGTCTATCGGCGAGCCAAAGGTCAGATTGTGCTTTTGCGCTTCCACGCGAAGCTCCTGAATCAATTTCAGGACATCGCCAATGTATCCGGCTCCGGTAGCTCCAACGTGATCGTCGATCAGAAACACTTTCTCTGACGGGTCGATCAATGGTCGTGTGGGTTTTAACTGGCTAGCCAGAATCGCGACATCTTTTGTTTTGATTCCAAGCGTAGTGGACCCGCGATTTACTGCCTCAAGGGCGAAGTCGACTTGGACGAGAGTTCCTTCTGGACCGTAAAAGTAGGGTGTCCTTCCTCCGTATTGCTGCTGCTGAGATTCCATTTTTCTCTTCACTCCACTAATTTACCGTTAGTGCAGGCGCAAGAAACAATGGGATTGCAAGGACATCTATTCCGTTACCTGACCCAGGATCTCGCTCCATTGCAGCCTTCACTGCTGATGTTGCGACCTTCTTTGCCTCTTCCATCGTCATTTCCTTCTTGTAGCTGCTCTCGAGAACTCCGTAAGCAATTGGGCTTCCTGAGCCGGTTGATACGTATTCTTCAGGAGAAACAGCGCCGCTCATGTCGGAAATGAAAACATGTGGTCCGCTCTGGTCTACTCCAGCGACGATGAATTCAGCATAGTATGGCTGGTAACTTTTCATGCCGTTGTATGCGATGTTAGCGATCAACTTCGAGGTCTCCTTTACAGAAAGAGCAAAGCCTCTCTGCAGGGTCACGAGCTTTCTCTCAGCCCGGACTGCATTGACGAGGTACTCTGCGTCCGATACCTGTCCAGCGATTGCGACGGCGATTGTTTCATCGATAGGAAGAATCTTTTGAGTTTCCTTCGAACCGATGAAAAATCCCTTTGAAGCCCTCTTGTCCGAGGACAAAACGACACCGTCTTTACAGTTTATTCCAACTATGGTTGTCATTTTTTCTTGAAACATCCTCCTTGTTTTTTTACGATAGAAGAATGTTAGGAAGCCAACTCTAGTTATTGACTAACTGTCGGCTATACAAGTCACAATTTCTTCGGAGTAGTTAGGCAGCTTTCGCGTTCAATCTGCTATTAGCAGGTGAGCGACCGGAACCTTTGAGAGCTTTCGAAACATGATCGAAAAGCTCGAATGCGGATCGAGTAGCTTCAGAAACAGAATCCGGGCCAGTAGGGAATGTCTCGATTGTAAGTACATCTTCCCTGATCCGGACCGAAATTTTCAGGCCAGTATCGTCAGTCATCCAGTTTAACGTCGCAGACTCTGGAGTTTGCGTCGAACCCAGCCAGCGCAGGTTTCCAAACCACTTGTAACTTAGGGAGCCTACCAGCTCACCAGTGCTCACATCTGGTGGCAACCTTGCTCTCAGAAGAGAGATTGAATAAGGATCTACCGGCTCCAGCTTAAGCGATGGTAATCTCGGCTTATCACCACCGATCGTTAACATTCCCTTTGGGCTAATCCTGTAAGCATGATCCAAACGCTCGACAAACCCGTCTCGCTGCAATCTGTGCAGTGCGCGAGACAGGGTCTCTTGGTGAACGCCCAGCTTCCGTTTTATGCCTTGAAACGATAATTCGCGAGCATCATCGTCTTCCCCCAGCGCCTTCAGGATAATGAGGTCGTTTGGGCTCGGTTGTTCCTCTAATTCGTCCAGATCTTCCCCTTGAATTGGACCGTTTGCAGGAAAATCTCCGAGGAATGACATTGGAAGATAGGCTAAGCTGATTGTTAGGGATTAAACCCAAATATATACTTTAATGCCATCGACTGACTTGTCTCTTTTTTTTGCACGCCTAAGAAATCGAGGACGCATCGGGCGAGATTTCTATTTCAATTTCACATAGATGGGGACACCGCTCGAACTGCTTGCGAGAGCCGCCTCGGCTATGATCGTGTTGTTCAACCCATCACTCGGTTTTACGAGAGGAGGTCGATTATTTCGTAGGCAGTCGAGAAATGCTTCCATTTCTGACGACAGAGGTTCCTTAACATCTCTTCGCGGAATCGTAGTTCCCTTTACGTCGTCAAACCTGATCTCCTGGGTAATAAAATCAAGAGAGATGACTCCCTGTGTGCAGGCGATCGTGAGCTGGCGCAATCTCTTCGGAGTAACCCAGTTCGATACGATGTACGCGGTTTTCTTCTCATGAAAACCCAGAGTTATTGCGGCAAAATCTTCCCGGGTTTCTGACAGGACGTTACCAACACGAGCAAATACAAGGTTCGGTTCTTCATCGAAGATCCATCTCGCCGTATCAATGTCATGAACGCTAGTGTCTGCTACAATTCCAACGTCAGTGATTCTTCCAGCCCACTTGTTCTCGCGATGAAACTCAAGTAGGAGTGGCTCGCCAAACATTTTTTCTTTTACAGCTTTTTTCGCATCAACCACAGCAGGATTGAAGCGCTCGATGAATCCGACGGTAAGGAAAACACCTGAATCTTTTGCTATCTGGACAAGGTTCTGCCCGTCGGTGGATGTAGCGGTCATCGGTTTCTCGATGAAAGTGTTGATTTTGTTAGTGAGGGTTTTGGAGGCGACGGCAAAGTGAGTTGAAGTCGGCGTACAAATTGTAACTGCGTCCAGTTTCTCCGACGAAATCATTTTGTCGAGATCTGTGTAAGCCTTGCAGCCGTACTTCTTAGACCACTGCTCTGCCCTAACTGGATCTATGTCACATAGACAAGATAGAACTCCATTTTCGTAAAAAACGCGGAGGTGATTTTTTCCCCAGCCGCCGGTGCCGATAACTCCGACCTTCAGTTTATCCATTGTAATTACTGGCTTTTTTCAAGATATGAATTCGACGGGTAGATTCGCTCGAATCATGTGAGAGTTGGTCGTTTCGATTTGTTCCTCATATGACTGCATAAGCTTCAGCTCGGAGCTGCCTGAAAGAAAGACGAGGAGGTTTGTTTTGTCCAGCCCGGTCGGAAAGTTGAACCCCTCCTTCATAACGTTAAGACTATCAATATCAGAAAAATAGTCTCGCAGTCGTTCAACGAGATCGCTTGCAAGCCTGAGCCTTTCTCCGCGCATTTCGAGAATATCAGTGTCACTGAATAAGATGATCTTCAGTCTGGAAGCTTTCAGGTCTTTTGTCCGGACGAACTCCCTGACCCTTTCGACCAGAAAACGACCGTACCCTTCAATGCTCTTGCTTGCTCCTGAAGCAAGATAAAGAATCGGCTCTCCGGTTTCTAATGAGTCCAAGACTAAGTTCAGATCAAACATGTTCGAGCTCAAATCCTCTGCAAAGACCTGCTTGTACTCTCTCGGACTGTCAGTCCCCATCTGTGTCAGTCGCTTGGCGGTTTCAAATGCCGAAGCGAGACTGGAATATTTCGCTACAGTCTTTTGAGCGTGGACAAGCTCAGCTTTTATCAGACCGGTTGCTTCTGTCGCTAGCCCCGCTGCTTGAATTACCTTCGAGTGCGGCGGGTCCTTAACATCACAGCCAAACACTGTAGGTCTCGCTTCAGAGTCAAGCGGGCAGTAAGAGAACCAGAAATCTTTACCATTAACAAGGCCGGAGGAGTGTTCTACTCTGTCGATAATTTCTTTTGTCCCGCCGATTCCGAGCGGCAAACAGAAAACGAAAACAGTGTTGGGCCCCATCGTCTTTGTTGCATCAACTATTCGCGACTTTACTTCCGCTAGTATTTCCTCGTCCTTTCTGCGGAGTCTAGGAGTGAAAAAAATCACTTTAGCGCTTGAAATCGATTCCTTTTTGGATCTGATTTCCATCAGGGGCTCGTCGGCAAGAAGAGATCGAAGATCCCGGTAATCCCCAGCGATTTCGGGTCGCAGCTCCATGGCGGTTCCGAGTAGCTCGTCAATCATTGTCACCTGGTAACCTTTCGTTGCGAGCTTTGAACCAATCTGAAACCCCTCGGAGCTCAAACCATAAACAACGGCTGACTCAATGGGTTTGCTGGGCTCAGAGGAGGTTTCAGCCATCTTTGTCTTAAACCCACTACGCGAGTCTTTAGAAATAGTTTCTCATGTATGATTTCAACCTCCCCGGAAGCAAATGACGGGATCATTCCAATCTTGTCTACTTCAGGAAAAATTCATGAGAATTTTTCGGTCACTGACGGCGAAATCTTAATTGAGGCAATAAGTGAGAAAAGTCCCCTGCAGTCTGTTCTTTAGCCCGGTGGTGTAGGGCTCCAAAATCTAAGAGCGCAAAACGGTCAAGCATGTACGCTGTTTCGCCTCAGCGACCTTGATTACTGGCCTTTGGAGCCGGTGACCTCAGTTCGAATCTGAGCCGGGCTACCTCCATTTCCGTTATGTTCTAAGCTCTTTATCCCTGATTCTATGGCTGTTTGGGCATATCAGAGACACGCAAGCGTAGGAATCTCCGAGAAGGAGGTGAACGCGATTCTTGATGTCTTGAAAAGATCACAGTTTCTTTATGTGAGGCAAACCTTGGAATCGACAAATTACAGAGACACGGGAGTTCGAGCGTTCCTTTACAAATTGAAATCTGTCGACAAAGTAAAGATTGTTGGGATAGAATATCCTCACTCGGTCGATATCCACGGACTGATTCAGTACGAGTCGGTTAAGAGATGGACAAGAAATCTGAAGGATGGTTAAGGAAGGAAAACCGCAATCTACTATTTTCCTTTTTTAGGAATTGTTTACTTTACGCGCGGTCAACTTTACCAGCAAGAAGAGCGAAGTGCTGTAACGAGATCCGATATATTTTCCGTAATTGGGCTGGGTTCCTCCTGCCAAATATCTAATATAGCGGACGGGAACCCAGTCGGATGCATTTCTATAAACAGGAAATCATGAAGGTTTCATTGAATTATGTCGTCAAAAAGTAAAATAATATCCGCCTTGGCTGTTGTGGCGCTAATCGCTCTTAGTTTTGCAGTTGTTCCTAGTCTAGCGACAATCAGAATACCCGCGGCCTATGCTGTAACCCCGCAGACCTATTATCTTGATACGACTTCGGGCTCAGGTGCGTGTTCTGGGTATCTGAGTCTTGACTATGGTACTACTCCCGCCTCTGCTTCAAGTGTAACTCTAAATCCACAAGATAGTGCCACTTTTTGTAATCCGTCTATTTCGAGCACTATCTACACGTTCGACGTGACCCTAGTTCTGTACATATCTTCAGGTTTGACCGGTCTCAGCTTCCAGGCGGCTCTAAACGACCTAACCACGAGCACAACTCAACCAATTTACGTTGCGTCGCTTGGCCTTCTACCCAGTTCAACTTGTTCTTCTCCAACAAAGCTTACACTTGACATGACCGTCGGTGCATCAGCCACCTACAACGTTGGCGACGCAATTGCGCTAGGAATTGAGAACTATATCTTTTCAGGCACTTTTTCGATCTGCACTGGCGGTAGCTACGCTTCGTATATGACAATAAACCCCTTGGCCGTTACCACTCTGACAAGTGTCAGCACAAGTACTACAACAGCCACAAGCATTTCCACAACTACAGCAACCTCTACGATCTTCGTTTATCCCTCGGCAACCCATGTCAGCTGCTTTCCGAAATCTCCGAGAGTTGGACAGAGTGTGCAGTGCAATGCAGTAGTCTCTTCAAAATCCGGCGGTACTCCGACCGGCACAGTTTCCTTTGCTTATTCAGAAGGTAGGACATCCAGATCTTTTCCGTCAGTCGGGTGTGCTCCAATTGCCGGTTATCCTACGAAATGCTTGGCATCTATAACTTTAGATTTTCAAAAGACCGGATACGCAACAGTAACAGCAACTTATTCCGGTGATCTCGCGCACCAACCGAGTCACGGCGCGACCGTCGAACATGTGCTAAGGTGAGATGTCTAGGGCAGGTATGATCTTCCTGTCCGAAGAATCCTTTTACATTGCTATTCTACTATTTGGCACCTTCAGCGATCTTATCCACGAGTCATCAAAATAATGTGCATTTGATCAGAGATTCGTGCGGGCAGGGACGTGTAAGCTTTCGCGCTTAAACCAAGGGAGAGTGCTCAAGAAAATGCTAGCTTCGCTGAGTCGAATCCGGGGTTAATTTCTCTGGAGAATCGAAATTTTCGGCGCGGAGATACCCCGGCAGATAGTTCAGCTTCGCTTCAATCTTGGGCCAAGCATGGTTCATCCCTCAGTACGCCAAAAAGATCGAGTAATGGATCGGACTTTCAATATTGAATTCCTAGATCCCGGTGTTCAAGCGTACTCGTTTACGTTTGGATAAGAAAAATATTGGCTTTTATGAGCTAGACTTTACCACTATGTTACCGGACATGAAAGGATGAATTATACAATGGTAGTTGTAAGTGCCAGGAGTATCGAATGTGAAGCTCCACCTGTCTCCAGAATTCATTAATCCTGAACTGAAAGTTCCGCCTCTATCATTTACCGTATGAACGGAATAGTCGTTGTTAGTGAAAGTGACTGTATTGTTGACTCCAATAACTAGTGTAATGTTATCTGGAGAAAAGGAAGGGATGGTTTTAGGGTCGCTTGCTCCCAAGACTATCGACACTTGAACGAAACCTGCGCCGGCTATTTTCGGCTGGGCTGCACCCAGGACAATTCCCGCTATGATCAAGATCAGGACGATGCTGGTTAGGACTCCGCTGAATGATTTTGGGCTTTCAAGATACTTTTTCCGCTCTATCCCTTTCTTTGAATTCAGAAGACAGAGAATTGAAAGGATCGCAACCAAAATCAGAACCGGTACACTGGTAATCGCTATCACAAATGTATCAAAGTTCACCGGGTTGGAAAGGGTAGGGATGAACACAGGAAGGGAAGGCAAAACAAAACCCAGACTGACAACCGCGGCTAGGAGGTAGCCTATCCGCTTCTTCACCAGAGTCAAATATGCCGCGATAAAGGAAAGGACAACGAATCCCAGAACGAGCGGCACAAAGTAAACATCGAATGTTGCAAGCGGGCTCCTCAAGTCAGTACTGATTCCAGAAAGAAGAGCGAGGCCGGCGATGATCAGTCCAGAAACAATCACCCAGACTGCGAAATCTGGTCGATCTTCTTCCGGTTGGGCAATCTCGGATTTCTTTGCTCCCATTTCTGCGCGTACCTGTTTGAAAATCAACTGTCGAATCGTTCCCGCCGAGCTTTTCCCTCTTGTCCATGAAAGTTAAGTCTTCAGCATTGAACACGAAATTACATTCCGTGCCGAGTTTCCAGGCCTCCTATTAATTTGGTGTCTTTACCGACTAGTCAAAAGTGCCATGTCGGATTCCAACGTGTCAGGGGCCTTGTAGAATGACGCCAAGATTGCAAGATCAAATCTTTCTTAGAGATTCATGTAAGACTACGTGATTTCCGGCGCATCTTCTACTGCCAGTGGGAGCATTTCCCGGCGTGCGTCTGGAGCTGACAGTCAAAGAAGAAATTCGTGAACTTCACGGATCGTGTTTGATTGTTGAATTTGGCCTGTCCCACATTTGCCAATTGAGTGTCAAGCGTACTGTATCGAACCAATTCCGTGCTGACACTCGTGACAGAGCCTGCCGGAAAGTTGTACTTTGACTATCTGTGAGTTCTTGCATTCACACGAGCAGGTGATCTTATGGTCCAGAATACCGTCCATAAAAGAACTCATGCACTTTTGGCACAAAGAAATTGATCCTCGGAAGATCGAATTTCATGAAGTTGAAAATAACAACACTTGCAGGGATTACAAGAACTGGAAATGTATCGGATATCGATTGCATTACAATTACTCTTCTAATCTACGAGATTCCTTTTTTCGTCAAAGGTGGAACCTCGAATCAAAATTTCTTTAGGCCTTTGAGAATTCGCATGTATCGCAATCCCTACATATGACTGAATATGGGATTTTGCGAATCTTCGACCGCATTAAATTCATTTAGCCTACTAGCAAGTTTTGCAATTTAAGTGACAGAATTAATTGGTCGACCCAACCCTAGTACTAATTCTATTGGTTGCAGGGGGACTGGGGGGCTACTTCTTATGGTACATTTTTGGCGTAATTAGGAAGAAAGCACTAACCGGCGCAGAATCACTGATTGGGAAAAAGGGCATTGTTTATACCGAAATGTTGTCTTCAAAAGGTGAAGTAACTATTGACGGAGTAATTTGGAGAGCGTATCTTGTGACTCCTGGCGATCCCCTCAAAAAAGGGGAAGAAGTTATTGTGAAAAAGGTTGAAGATATCACATTGATTGTGGAACGAGCTCCTAGATGAAATCCGAAAATTAACCTGTTTTTCTTTTTACTTTTGCTCACCTGAATCCAAGAAGAGAAAATTCAGTTGGTAGATGAGCGCGACTTTTGGATCCTATCTCAGCTTCGAAAGAATCCATTTTCTTCTTACGAGACTCTTGGTCGCGGAATCGGATTGTCCGGGAAAGCCGTAAAGACGAGAATCGAAGCCCTTGAGAAAACGGAAATTCTAACTTCATTAAATGCAATGCCCGCAGCCCAAATATTTGGCAGATTTCCGAGGCTCTTCTTTTTCAGAGAACCCCTTACTTCAATAGAGAATCTCAACTCTGCAATCAATATTGATCCAGTGATCTTTCTAACACTGGATGTGAATGGCAAAGCTGGAGTCCTCCTTTACGATCATTTACCGTCACCGACCCAGCCAGAAGACTTGATATCTCTTCTCGGTCCTGTCGAATCAGAAGTTACTCCTCTATTTCCGCATACAGGGAGGGAGCTCTCAAAACCAATTTCACTGTCGGAGCTGAAAGTGCTACGGGTTCTAGTTAGAAGTCTGCGAGTTCCATTGAAGGATATTTCAGAATCTTCCGGACTTTCCCAAAAGATAGTCAAAAAAATTAGAAGGGGACTGCTTGACAAGGGATTGCTGCAGGTTCAGCCAATCATACAATCCGCCAAATCTGGTCGGATTATCATGTACGAGATCCATGTTTATTCGAGCGATAAATCCGTACTAACAACCATAAGGCAGACTCTTCCAAAGTCAGTTTTCCTCAATCAATGGGAATCCACCGGCATGGTGTTTTCCTGTTGGGCGGATTCAATAGCTGAGGTGTATGAAACTGAAAGAAGATTAAGAAGCGAACATGGCGTAAGCAATGTGCTTGTGAAGTTTCACGTTCGAGCAATTCTTGTTTCGTCCAGGTTAATCTCTTGGATAGATGAGGAAATACTTCGGATGGAAAACAAGCCGTGACTTTCTTGAGCATGAGTATAACATGTGCAATGGCCACTTTTCGAAGTTGAACGTTCGGACACATTATATCGACCACCGTTCTTACATTTAGTAAAAAGACGATTTAGAAAATGGCCAAGATCGAACAAACTACGTATCAGATTCCTTATGCTAATACCGTCGTTGATTTACGAGTTGATGACCAAGGCGAAGGACAGACGTTCCTCCTGCTGCACGGCGGTGCGGGGCCGGGATCAGTAGCTCGCTTCGCCAGTTTACTCTCGGAGAAACATAGTGTGCGCGTAATTACCCCAACGCATCCAGGTTTTAATGGCACAACGCGGCCTAACGAGCTGAATAGTGTTAGGGGATTGGCCCAACTCTACGCCGAGTTACTTTCACAACTCGAAGTGGATGATGTCACTGTGATTGGTAATTCTGTCGGTGGATGGATTGCTGCTGAGATGGCTTTGCTTACTATACCTCATGTGGATCGTATCATTTTGGTGAATGCCGTGGGAATAGACGTCCCAAACCACCCCGTAACAGATATTTCGAAACTATCTCCGGACGAGTTGATGAGTCGCTCTTATCACGATCCGAAACCTTTCCGTATCGATCCAGCGAGCTTGACCGATGTTCAACGCGCCGGAATGGCCGCAAACCGCTCTGCCCTAAATATCTACGGGGGGACTACGAGTACCGATCCGTCTCTGGCAGGACGACTAGCGAAAGTCAGCGTCCCTGTTCTCATAGTGTGGGGCGCAAGCGATCGAATCGTCGATGTCGATTATGGCCGGGCTTGGGCTGGTGCAATTCCCAACGCAAAGTTCTTGCTGCTTTCAGAAGCTGGACACGTTCCCCAGATCGAAAAGCCCGAAAAGCTCGTGGAAGTCATTTGGAATTACGTTGAGGAGAAGTAACAAACTACAACAGCTTCTCTCGCTACTTCGACTAGGAAGAGTGTGATAGAGGGCTGCTGTTCTCGGTCAACAGAATAGGCAGTATTCCAAACACTCAAAGCTGCAAATTAATCGAGATCGGGCGGCAATTTGTAGTCACTCGTTGTCTGAGAAAAAATGGCTTTCCGGATCCGGAAAGCCAACTGCTTCTGTTATGGGACGCTGTAACGAACTAGAGTTTGAAATATTTGCAGCGGACGACACCTGTCGCGAAATCACCGGTAATCTCCGTCCTGATTCGCATGTTGTTCAGCTGAGTCAATCTGGTCGACTTGGTCATTATGACAGCTTCGCTTTCAGCTGACACCGTGCTGATTCCAGTCGCTCTTCCCTTCCCTTTGAACGACAATACCAACACATCACCTTCTGCGGTTGTCTCCAAGGATCTTGCTTCTGTTTCAGAAGTTCCATCCATCTTTTGGTACATGTTGACGGTTTCTAGATGCTGACCCGTGTAAAGCCCTCCTGCAACCTGACCCGCTAGGTTAAGTTCCAGTTTTACACCGAACGCGGTGATCTCCTTGATCGTCGTGGTAAGAATTTTCTCGTCAACTTGTGCTAATAGTTCGCCTGTCTCCACTGCTTTCTCGGATTGCATGTTTTGCTATCCCTCAACCGTGAGGGTATATCTCCTGCATATAAGGAAGGGATTCGCCAAAAGAGTGCGGTTACTTTGACAGAGCGACATCGGACGGGTTAAGATCTTCAAGATCAGTTTAAAAAAACCAGTTAACGGACTTTCAGTCAGAATGACGTCAATCCGAGTAGTTGACGACGGTCAACCTCCAGTTGTAGAAAAAGGTCGCGAAACTCCGTTCAAGCAGGGAGAATATTATGTCTTCGAAGTCGAGGATGACGTTGCGAGGTACTGGAACAAACTAGCTCCAGCCAAGAGAGTAGAGCTTTCTAAACAATCGAGAAAAGAGAAAAAGGATCTGAGGCTAATTCTCGATCCCTACGTGCACAGACCTCGAACGACAAAGTAATTGGCTGACCAAAGTTCAATTGAACACTCCACGTTTGGAGTGTTCTTTCCCAAAAATGTTCGCTTGACGTTTCTTTTCCGTTTTTTTCAGATTCTTTAGACAAAAAGTGATAATGACATAGCCGGCTACAAATCGACAAGCTGCGTTACTGGTGACCATGCGCGGTGTACTTTCTCAACAAACTGCCGCTGTTACTGCCATGACATGGAAAGACAGAAAGTTCAGTTAGAGCATTACATGACTCTAGACTGCAAATGGGGAAAACACAACGAGTGCAGGAACGATCAGGGAAAGTGCTCCTGCTCCTGTCACAGATAACCTATTGATACATCCGTTGACAATCTGAGAATCCGAATTGACCGCTAAATCTAAACTAACGGTCTAGCAGGATTCAAGAGTTTTCTATAGTTCTCTCCATTCATCATTATTTTCTAGGGCATTCGACCATACGGAAAAAGCCTTATCAGAATCAGACGAGTATTAATGAAACTACACTTCGACTCTTTGTAAATTCTTTTTTCAGTGATACATTAAGATGAAGAAAAAATCGTCCAAGAAATCAAATAAAACCCGAGCAACAACGCGTAATTCGATATCTGCGTCTGTCTCTCCAGGAAGATATTTCGGAGAGCCCACGCCAAAGCCGGGAGAATTACAGTTCGTCGATCAAAAGTCGGATAGCAAGTACTATCGACTC
This sequence comes from Nitrososphaerota archaeon, assembly GCA_013288145.1. Next base: position 40,229 of record JABDCJ010000013.1, read on the forward strand.
GTAGATCCGAGTTTACTTCAGAAAATCCCCGCTCCTTCAATTTCTCCTCCGAGGTTGAGTCTTCAGGACATCGTTGGAAGCGATGCAACTGCAAAGATCCAGTCCTCTGGACAGATTGTTTTCCATTCAGTTGGAGACACAGGCGTCACGATGGGTGCGGGACCTGGAAACGAGGCTGCGGTAACAGATAAGATGGCAGGAGATTTCGAAGGAGAAGCTCCCCAAGATGTCCCTGCCTTCCTCTATCACCTGGGCGACGTGATCTATAATTTCGGAGAAGATGAATATTATTACGACCAGTTTTATGAACCATTTCGAAATTATCAAGCACCCATTGTTGGGATACCCGGTAATCACGACGGCGTAATTTACAGCGGGGATCCAGAGTCGTCGCTAGCCGCTTTTCTGCAGCATTTCTGCTCGCCAACTCCAGTGCACGCGCCGCAAGCCGGAGGTTTAGTTAGGACGACGATGACTCAACCCGGAGTTTACTTTACATTTGATGCACCGTTTGTGACTTTGATCGGGTTGTACAGCAACGTTCTGGAAGACCCCGGAGTAATATCAAGTGAGGGCGGTAAGAATCCCTCAGTAGATGATCAACAGCTGGATTTTCTCGAATCCGAATTGAAGCGTCTCGGTGATTCCGCATATAGTGGAGCGGTGATTGTTTCTGTACATCATCCTCCGTATACAGTTGGAGCGGGTCACGGTTCCAGCCCGAGAATGTTGCAGGATATCGAGACTGCCATTTCAAATGCGGGCAACTTCTGGCCTCATGCCATAATCTCGGGTCACGCACACAACTACGAAAGATACACAAGAACGGTCGGCAGTACTCAAGTGCCATTCATAATCGCTGGAAGTGGCGGCCATGCAGCGACAAAGATCAGATCGGGACCGGGAAACACGGTCATTCGTACGCCGATGCAGGTAATCAATGGAGTGACTCTGGAGAGGTATTTTGGGGATTATGGGTACCTGAGAGTGATAGTCACCAAAGACATTCTAACTTTCGAGTTTCACGATGTTTCCGCAGGCCTAGCTTCCAAGTCTCCTTCCGATATCTGTTCACTTGATTTGAAAACGAGAACGCTAGTTTCTGTACATGCCTGAGACCTCCGTGTCCGGCTTTGGGCGCCATTCTATCAGGAATAGGCGTAGATCGAACCCAGACTGTCAGTCGGCATTACATTGTTCGGAGGTGTGTTTCTGGTGCGCATCCAGTGGAATGTCATGTAGTGCTGCGATGGTAGACCGTTGATGAACGCGATATCAGCATAAGTTGGCGCGAACGAGAGCGTACTGTCGCTACCTCTGACCTGCTGTATTTCCATAGAGTTTGCAAATTGAGATCCGGCCGAGGGCCAAACAATGGATTGTACTCCTATCCATGACTGGAAAGATCCGCTTGCGACGGTGGATCCGTTTTCACCAGGTCCATTGTCCAAATGGATGGAGAGTGAACTTCCGCAGCCACACAACAAATCGAGACTGCTGTAAGATGACTTGAACCCGTTGTCAAGGTAACTCGTAGCCGGAGGAACCAAGTCCATGGCATTGTACCGGTAAGCGGCTTCCAGGCTGACGCTCGTAGGTAGATCAGTTGCTACCAGGTTAGAATCGATCGCACTATAAGACTCTGCTTTATTGAGGTAAATATGGTAACCAAAACCGGCACCGCTGGGTGCTCCAGTTGCAGTTATGGTTAATCCATTCCCCACGCTGTAGTTTGCTTGCCCACCTGAGAATTGCCCTCCGAGAAATGGTACCGCAGTTAGACAATTGCACAACGCTGAGCCGTTGAAGTTGTTGTAAAAGTCGAAAACTTTTGGTCCGTTGTCATACTGTCCATAGGTTCCGGTTAGTATTGGAAACGCGCCCCAAAACCCAGAGCTGCTATACTGAATCTGGGACGTCGGGAAAATATACATGAATATTTCTTGCTGTCCTGCCGCGGAGATTGCAGCGTCATCTTTTACCCAGACGTTGGAGACCGGCTGAGAGCTGGAGCAGCTGGATTCACACCAGGCATAGACGGGAACGCCGGAAGAGTCTGTGAAAATTACATTGCCGACGTTGCTAGCGAGATATGATTCAAAGCTCTGCCAATCGATTCGCAACATGAGTTGCGTTCCAGGGGGAACAGGAGAAAGCTGGCTGTTTGATAGTGTAATGGGGACACAGTAGGAGGGAGATCCGGGGCCTTCGAATCGAGGACACATTGCACCGGATGAGGTGTTTGAAGAGGAGATGAAAGTGACAGTCACAGTTTCAATTTGAGTATTTGTAACGGTCGTTGTTTCGGTGTTGTTTTGATAGATGGTCTCCGTGCCGTTCCTGTAGACGGTCGTTACAGTTCCATTTCGGGTCACTGTTACAGTTTCCGTGGGGGAGTGAGTCGAAGTCCTAGACTCTCTGGTAATTGAACTGCCGCTCGTTGTCGACTTGTTCAGGTAAATAGTGACACCAGTTGAGGAGCTCGAATTCGCAGATGTAGTCGTAGGAGGCGAGGAAGAGGTTGAAGTGCTAGTGCCATTCAGATTTAATGTGGGAACATAGATGACTGCTAGGCCTATACTAATAGCAAGCAGGATTGCGACGATCCCTCCGGAAACTATCTGTCTTCGATACTCCGCCAAGATAGTCTCCGCTCTTTGGAGAGCATACTTTCATTCTCCACTTAATACTAATCTTTAGTACACCCTAGAGCTATACCCGTCTTATCTCGAACATGGAAAGGTTCAAGTTGTCTATTAATTGCACGGCAATTCTCGAACTCTAGAAGACATGCGAAAAAATGGACCTGCAGGCACGTCTCCGGGTGAAGATGTACTCAAGGGGACGACGCTCAGAATCTACAGGTTCATGTACAAAGAAGGAAGACCTATGGGTCTCCACGAAATCCAGCGAGCCCTCGGGTTGAGTTCTGCCTCTATTCCGCAGTATCACATTAACAAACTGATAACTGCGGGGCTAGTAAAAGAGCAGGAAGGCGGTGGCGGGTATTATGTTGACAGGCTCGTCTTTGAAAACATGATCAGGATTAGAAGGTCATTAATTCCGTTTCAAACAACTTACACGATTTTTTTTACGACGACACTGCTCATACTTTTAACAATACTTAGGCCAGCGGTTTTGACCTCACTTTACTTATTTTCCATTGTAATCAACGTGGCAGCGATTGTAATTTTTGCTTCCCAGGCCTATAGGACGCTTGCCAAGAGCAGCACCATATGATTTTGTATAAAATTTGCTCCGGAATTAGGAAACTGCGGGTGCGATCAGAAAACTTTCTCTTACGGGCAGTCTCTGAGAAATAATCATGATCACTTCAAGCGAATTTCTGCTCACTCTGGCCATTCTATAGTTTAGTCCACAATTCGGACATTTGCTCTCCGTCCAGCGGGACTTGTTTACGGAATTGAAAACCGGAAGAGACTCAACTTCGACTTTGGGGACAAACTTTACCTTACAATTCTTGCACTTTTCCAAGTGAGAGGGCGCTGTCATGATTGCGTGAGTAGACTATGGTTTATTTTGAACCTTGCTTTGTCTACTGCGTAATACGGGCGTCACCTCGCCATACTAGAGATCAGAATGGCGCAATTTCGACAATTCTACAATTTAGCGCATAATACTCTAGGCTTGTTGAACTGAAATAAGCTTCGAAGAATATGGTAAACTCCAAATTCGGGGAAAGTTTTTCGCCAGGCGAGATCAGGCTTGTTGATGACTACAGATGCTATTCATGGTCCGGGAATATTCAATGCTTACTCTTCCGGATGGGATGATCATGGAAACGCACGTCAGTCTTCCGGAAATTACAATTGCATTTGCCGAGTACGAAGAATTCCCGTACGAGACTGTTAAGCTGTAATTTCCAACGTTGCAGCAGAGATTGGCGATGCCGGTGGAATTTGTAACTGTCGAACCCAAATCGATTCTTTGCGGAGAACTTCCGCAGAGTTGGACCAGGTCAGATGCTTTTACTGTTAACCCCCTTAAGGGTCGCCCTGTTATCCCGTCGCGGACGGACAGCACCAAAGTTCCCTCTCCGTTTACCAGGCAAGCTGCTGGTGTACTGGCAGAGGTGGAG
>JABDCJ010000014.1 GCA_013288145.1 Nitrososphaerota archaeon
GCTCGATGAGCTCGCCGCAGGTCTGTACTGACAGCATCCCACATTACTTCGATTGAGAGCCGATAAGGCGAGAGAAACTCGCCTTTGGCGAGCTCATTCGTTCCTCGCTTAATTTTGCTGAATTTTTCCTGAAAATCCTAATGGTTGAGGATCTCCTGTTCAATGAACGAATCAAACGATTAATTTTCCCTCGTTTCCTCAATACAAACGTTGAAACTTTTGAAACTGCAATGAAGGAATACAAGGCTTATCTATTGATCTCAAGTGTCCTTGAACATTTGATTCCCCGAAGAAACATTTCTAGAGTTAAGTTCGCTATCAGCCGAACACTCAGCATAGCAATCGTCGTTGTCGTCATTATTCTGATCATCTCCGGAGCCTACCTGTCGTTGAGCTCCAAAAGTACGCTTACGCAGTCAACAACTAGTCAAACATCCAGTAGTCAAAGCACAGGCGGTACGAGCCTTGCGAGTAGCTCCAGCATTTCTTCAAGCAGTAGCTCCAGTTCGACTTCCTCAAATTCGATCACTCAATCAAGTACCAGTTCTACCACGAGCAGTTCCACTACTCAATCAAGTTCAACCTCTTCGACTCAGGTTCCGCAATCCCTAACCTACGAGACTCTTTCAACGATTCAGTATGTCGACCCTCAGGTATCTTACGACATTTACGGTGCCTTTATCATACAGAATGTCTACGAAATGCTTCTGTGGTATAACGGAGCCAATGGTTCAGCTCTAGTTCCCTGGCTTGCTCAAAATTACTCGATCTCACCCGATGGTAAGACAGTCAACGTTAATCTGAGACACGGTATCACCTTTGCAGATGGAGAACAATTCAATTCTACCGCTGTGTACTTTTCTTACAACCGTAATCTCATCCTCGATGGAAGCGCTCCGTATGCTCATGCAACCCAAGCTTCCTGGATAATTCAACAGCTAGTTAACAGGTCGTACAGCTCTGCATTCAGCGGTCCCCAGAATTATTCCCAAAGCTGGGCAAGCAAGGTAATCTCGCAGAATCTTGTCCAGATTACAGGTGCCTACAGCCTTACACTTCACATTCAGAATCCCAACAGCGCTCTTCCATATCTTCTAGCTGAAACTTGGGGAGCCGACATTGTAGCGCCGGACTATGTGATGCAACACGACATTTCCCTCTGGAGCCAACAGGCAAACGGCTATTCTATACCTTATCCAAATCCTAGCGGAAACGACACGACCGCGGTCAATCAATATCTGCATGACGAGGTTGCGACTTGCAACGCCGGCGTAACTTTGAAGGGATGCGGCGTAACCTACCTTGATGGATCATACAATGGCTCACTTGCGGGCACCGGGCCTTACACGATTCAAAGCGTCGGCCAGTCCACAAACAACATCGTGCTTCAAAGCAATCCACGCTATTGGGGCGGACCCACTGGCCAGGTAAAGCCAAAAATCCAGACTGTTCATTTGAATTACGTACCGACCCAGACAACAAGGGAGCTTGATCTGCAAAATGCAGCTAAATCAGGTCAGGCTTTGATGATTGATCTAACCGGTGATCATCTATATGACGTCGCAAACAGGACCGCCTGGCTCAACAATAACCAGCTCCAATCAACAATCGATGGCGTGACAACATATGGTCCCTACGCACAATACGCGTTCTTCTTTGATCAATTCGGAACGAACGTAAGCAGTCCACTCACCGGTACCTTCTACAAATTCCAGCCATTTGCTGACCTCCGGCTAAGACTTGCATTTGCTGACGCTGTTAATCTGACCAGCATTAACATCAGTGTGAACAACAAACTGGGACAGGTCGCTTATTCGCCAATTCCGCTCAACTTTCCGCCCTCCGGTTCTTACAACGCGTCACTCAGAGCAAGATACAGCTACAATCTGACTGCAACACAGAATCTTTTGCTTGATGCGATGCTGCACCCCCTGACAAACCTCAGATTTTTCAATGGAACCGTGGCTCCGTCTGGTGTCTTCAACAATACATTCGGCTGTGCATCGCTGGGTTCAAACGGGCAGTGCTCTCATCCAGCGCCGCAAACTGTTACCCTAGTTTATGGAACAGGGTATACCGTTGATCAAGCTATCCTGAATCAAATCGCTGAAAACGTAAATAACATCAGTGCCACTTACAACATGGGATTGACTGTTGCAGTTGAGCCCCTTCCTGCAGGTCAGATGATTTCCGAGGGATTTTCCGGCCAGACGTACCTCTGGGCTGAGTCAGCTTTCGGCTGGTTCGATGACTATCCTTGGGTCATGGATGCCCTCAAGACAGTCTTGGCGCCTGGCGGACAATACAATACACCAGCTGGATGGAATTTATCCCAGATGGTTCCATATTGGGATCAGGCCGTCAATGCAGACTTGACTCATAACATTCCTTCGCTGGTAAGCGCCGCAAATTCAATGGTTGAAATTGCAAACCAGCAGGTCATGGACCTCTGGACATTCTATCCTGCATTGTTTACTGTAGCCACTTCCAACATACAGGGATTGTACTTCAATCCAGGTCTCTACAGCAGCGGTGGACCGGAGTACTTGGCTGCATTGTCATAGTACTTCTTCCCTGAGAGACGGAGCGTTCTTGTCCAGATTCAGGTACAAAAACCCTTGCCGATATAACGGGATTTGCTAAGTATCTTGAAGGTTGTTCTCTAATGTTGCTAGTACCTTACCCCACTGAGATTTGTAGTAAGAAATTGAGTAAGTAGCTCCAAAAATCCGGAGAGGTTCGAGGTCTGATATTGGATCTTTTTCCGATTTGTAAAGTTTCAAACTCGCCTTGCCATATCTTTTGACTACCTTCTCTTGACCAAAGACAGGAACTTCTCTACTGATGACTCGCCTAAAAAGTGGGCCTGGCTTGTCCGGCCTAGGTATTACCTGATACAAGAGAACCGGATTTCGGGGGACTTCAGGTAAATCGATTGGACTCGAGGAAAGTTGACAATCGACTTTCAACAACATCCTTTTGTTCCTGATAACAGAAGCTTTTACGATGTTTCGAGAGTTTCTAAGACTGACTTGAGCAATTTTCTTAGGATATCCCCAGGGTTCCCTTCCAGCAGCCAGTCCAACATCTGTGGTGATATACTCATAAGCCACATATCCCCCAACGGTTCCCCGGAATTTAGCTGGAACAATAATACCTGCATCGTTGAATGGTCCAAGTGTGCATTCTTGCATATCAGCGACGTACAAAATGAATTTGTTGGTAACAAATTCAAAGGGCGAATATGACAGCAATTTGCGAATTACTAATTCATCAGTCTGGCATACTACACTCAACATTTTGAAGTTAGGACAGTCATAAAGTACCGGAGAAGAATAGAGGGGAGAATGCACCGGAGTATTGTCTGCTATTTCTGGGGACAATGGTGCGTCTATCATCGTCGTCAGTAATAACTCTTCATCGCCAAATCTCCGGTCTCTATTTTTCAATCTTTAAATAACGTCAATGGTTGTTCCGAGAACCGATGGAGCGCGCAAAGATCTCTTCAAAGTTGTCGCCCTCTCAGAGGGTCATTAACGCTAATCTGCAAGCGAAGGTCGAGTTAAATGCTAAAGCGGCAAGAATGCGCTCGCAGGGCATTAGAGTGATCGACATGTCCGGATACCTCATCGAAAGACCTTATGGATCTATCGAAACTCCGACTTACGTCCTAGACGCCACCAGAAAAACCTTGGATAACGGGTGGCCCCCGCCTTCACTGCGTGGCCTTCAGAGTCTGCGGGAGACCATTGCGCATGTAGAGAAGGTCGATAAGAAGATTGACACCGATCCCAATTCCGAAATAATTGTCAGTTCCGGAGGAACAATGCAGGCTCTTTACAATGTTTTGCAAGCGCTAATCCATCCTAATGACGAGGTTTTGGTTTTCAGACCAGGTCTTGGTTACGACGAACAAGTAAAGCTTGCCGAAGGAATTCCAATCTATATTGATCTGAAGGAATCTGAAGGCTACAAATATAACTCTGACAATATTCGGAAGGCAATTACTTCCAAAACAAAGATGGTTATTCTCAACAGTCCCCACAATCCAACCGGTCATGTGGCAACTCGACAAGAGCTCATGGAAATTGCTGAAGTTGTTGAGGATCATGACTTGCTTGTTCTTTCAGATGAAGTTCTTTGGAAGTGGGTTTTTAGTGAAAGCGAATTCGTTAGTTTCGCCTCTATACCTGGAATGAAAGAGCGAACAATACGAACCTCAGGAGTAACGAAGATCGGGATGTTCGATTGGAGGATTGGTTGGGTTGCAGGTAGTGCCGAATTGATGCAACAAATTGAGAAGATTATGTTCTGGCAAAACCAATTTAGTCCTCCTATTCTTCAGGTCGCGGCACAGGCCCATTTGGAAAGACTAGACCAGTGGATACAGCCGATAATTCGACTGGAACAAGAAAAGAGAGATATCCTTTATGAGGGTTTGATGAAAGCTGGCTTTAGTTGTTTTAAACCTCAGGGAACCCTCACGACTTTTCCAAGCATTGTGCAGTTCGCAAATTCATCCACAGTATTTTCCGGGGATTTACTTGAAAACGCCCACATACTCGTGTCACCGGGCATAGCATATTTGGGTGAGGGTCATCTTAGGGTTGGATTCGGGAACGACAAGCAAGAAATAGTCGAGGCCATCGAACGGATCAATAGATTCACGACGCCCAGATAAGATATGAAATGTGTCTCAAAGTTGCCTCAGCTCAAGATCGAAATTGCTGAGTGGTTTGTTTCCGTTACCTGTGACTTGGATCATATTCTCGATTCTAACTCCAGACCGTCCGGCAATAGTCAATCCTATTTCAAGCTCGATAACCATGTTTTCCTTTAAGACCTCGTTCGGCGTGGCGCTGGAGCTCATCTCAGGCGCCGACATGTCGGGTGCCTCATGGACTTCGAGTCCTATGCCATGGCTAATGTGAATTTGTTCATAATCTTTGCCGGCAATGGCTTCTTGTGCTGACTCGTACACCTTAGACACCTTTGTTCCTGGGCGAATTTCTTTCAGCCCTCTGTCATACATCTGAATTAGGGCATCGAACAGATCAATCTGATCTTTGGTTGCCTTGCCCACTATAGCCATACGAGTGAGGTCTCCGCAATAGCCATACTTTTTGGCTCCCAAGTCGACCAGCAAAAGATCGCCAATTGTGAGTTTTCTTTCGGTAGCCTGACCAGCTTGCGAGGCGGTCCTTGTTCCCGAAACAACCTCGGGACCCGGAAATGCAAATTCATCGTTGTAACTTTTCAGAACTGAAATCCCCGGTATTGCTACCTGGAGCTCCGTTTTACCGCTTGCAGCAGAATCAAAAATAGCCCCCATCGCGTCCTGTGTAATTTTTTCTACTTCTTCTAACGCCAGAATCTCGGACTGGCTCTTCACTTTCCGAAGAGCATGTAGTATGTTTGTTGTCTTGATATCAGCCGAAGGGAGACTTCTTGCCAGTTCAGAATAAATTCTATTGGGTAGTAGATGTGAGTTTTCGAGGCCTATACTCGATCTCTTGTCTCCGATTAACTTGGCTAACGTCTTCCCATAATTTGACGAAACTTGGAATTGATCGACTTCCGCGCATCTTTCCCTTGCTCCCGGTAGATCCCAGAAAAGGACTTCGTCAAGGAGAAGGACAGACTCACCATTTCTTGAAAGAAGGTACATCCATTCACCCATAGTACATGAATAGTCGGTTGCATATCTAACATCGCCGGGTCCATGGAAGGTGTCAGGGTTTCCGTATGCCAGGATAGCATCCAAACCAAGAAGTTCCATCTCTTTCTCAATATTGGTTCGTCTTGTTCTGAATTCGGAGCGAGGAATAGCAGGCAAGTTATATACAGTTCAAACTTGCAGTGCCAATATAAATTCGTTAGAAGAATTTCGGGACAGTTTCTAAGACATAGACAGAAAGATAAGTTCGGGACCTCTTCAGCGTTTGAACACCTCAAACCGAAACGAGGATTTTTTCTTTGGAGTCGGGTATTGGTCGTCTAGGGAACGATATCGTTCAGAATAGCTGATGGTTTATGGTAGAATTCGCACGGGGACCATTGCTCATGGATTACTTCCCAGTTCTTTATATTTCTCGAAAGGACGATTGTAACTCTTGAAGTCCAATCACAGTGATTCTTGTTAATATCAACATTATATTTGAAGACGAACGTCGCAACCGCCCCGCCACAGAATGGTGTTATTCTCAAATTACTTATGGCACACTCGCTCTCGCGAGCCAATCCCCAGATTCTCGATTCATTCTTCTTGAATTCGTCGTTTCGCAAAAGCCCGTAAGGAGGAAAGTCGTCAAAAACAGTGAACGAGTCGCACCTATATTTTGAGTAGGCGGAGATGTTTCCAGAATTATAGCTATTCAGAAAGACCCGTTCGATAAAACTCGTAATCTCCCTCTCAACATTCGACTTGGAGAGCTTATCCCCAGCGAACTGATCTATAACCCCATGAATCGCATAACGAATAGAGAGTAGCTCCTCTTTCAAGGCCCTTTCTTCTTCGTCAGTGTCTTCCATATGATCAATTACATCATCAATTTTTACGAGGGTAGCTCGTAAGATTGTCTTTGCATTGCTCCTAATTTTTAACATTCTGGATCCGCGCCTATCGGTTCGAAATTCAGGTAATCCGAGTTGCCAAGACTCTTCAATAAGTGAGCCAGTTTTCATTTCGTTGACCGTCTTTCTTAGCACTTCTATAGTTGGTCTATTCGCCAATACTGCATTAGCGACAACCTCGGTTTTGACCGAATCCTTTATTCTTGAGATCTCCCATCCGCTACTTACAGAAATAAGATGCTTTCGTAACATTTCTTGCACACTATTAGGCAACTCTAAGAGAATTATTCTATGCGAGACATACTCCTGACTCTTACCTATTCTCCTAGCCAATTCGCTGATGCTTCCATAGCCATATTTTCTTGCATAGAATTTGAAAGCCTTCGCCTCTTCCATTGGATCTAGAGATTTTCGATGAATATTCTCTTCGAGTGAAATTTCGAAAGCCGCTTTGTCCGTCAAATCTTGAACTATTGCCCTAATTTCAGTGGACCTATTGATCTTGTGTGCCTGGAGTCTGCGATGGCCAACCACTACTTCGAACTTCGAGCCGAGTGGTCTTACGATAATTGGCTCCAAGAGACCCTTGGACTTGATCGAAGCCGCTAGTTCCCTAACGTCGCCAATATCTTCTCTCAGTGAGAATTGAGATGTTACTATCGAACGAACTGGTAGAATGTCGACAACTAGACTATCTCTTATATAATTTCGAAATTTTGTCCGCATTCGTTTGGCGAGGCGGCTCTGATCCTAATAAATAGAGCGCCCTTTGATTTTTGAGTGAATCTGATTCGTGTGGAAATACTGCTTGTCTCTAAGGCTCTAAAAACTTAGGAGATGTCTCCTAACTTTTTGCAAGTTGATTTAAGCCGACATTCTCGAATCCCTTGCGAGAAAATTGGGCATTATCAAATAGTTAAATGATGGATCCAAACTTATTTCCGTCGGAAGAAAACGCAATGTCGCTTCACTTAGTCCAACAATCATCTCAAGAAGAAGAATTTGAGAGACTAAATTTCGAAGGAGCTCCACGCATTGTTGTAAAGCCTCCCGGGCCCGCATCGAAAGTTATTCTTGACGAACAAAAAAAGCTAGATTCGAACGCGATTTATTATCCGATTCATTATCCTGCTGCCTTCGACGAAGGACGGGGGTGTACACTAAAGGATCTTGACGGTAATCTGTTCTTGGATCTAATCGGCGCATCCGGAGTACTTAGTTTGGGCAACAGTCACCCCGTCATAATAGAAGCAATAACAAAGCAACTGAACAAGCTTGCCTCTATCCTGGATTGCGCAACGGTTCCGAGAATCGAACTATTGAAGCGACTACACGAAATTGCACCGGGAGGATTGAGAGGCATGAATTCAAAGGTCTTGCTCGGATCTCCGACTGGGACCGATGCGGTTGAAGCCGCTCTGAAACTTGCTAGATCGTTCACGGGAAAACAGGGAATACTGACTTTCCAGGGAGGATACCACGGACAAACGGTTGGCGCACTCGCGGTCTCGAGTAAGACGACTTTTAGATCGGTCGTGCCAATGATGCCACTAATCTACTCAGCGCCCTTTCCTTACACATACCGCTGGCCTTTTGGCAATGTTGTAGACGAGGAAGATTGCAAAGACTCTTGCCTGAATTATATCGACTATTTGCTGACTGATCCGGACTCTGGTATTGTTGATTGCGCTGCAGTCATAATTGAGCCGATACAAGGAGAGGGTGGCGTTACTGTACCACCAAAGGGTTTCATGAAAGAGTTGCAAAAAATTTGTAACGAGAAATCTGTTTTACTAATTGTTGACGAAGTTCAGACCGGACTAGCACGGACCGGGAAAATGTGGGCCTGCGAATACGACGGTGTCACGCCGGACATTATGTGCATGGGCAAGGGTTTGAGCGGAACCGGAATAATCAATGCAGGAATTATCTATAAGAAAGAGCTTGACACTTGGAAGCATGGCGCCCATGTCGGATCAAATAGGGGTAGTCCTCTTGCCTGTGCGACTAGTTGTGCAACGATAGATTACATTAGACAGCAAGGGCTTGTTGAACGTTCGGAAAAAATCGGCAACTATATACTGAATCAACTTCAGGAGCGCTTGGGCACCAACAAATTCGTTGGCGAAATCAGAGGAAGAGGTTTGCTCCTTGCGATCGAACTTGTCTTGGATAAGAAAACCAAGAAGCCGGCTACAGAATTGACGGAGAAGATTATGAAGAGATTATTTGAGCGCGGAGTAATGGTCGAAGACGCTGGTCATTTTGCAAACTGTCTTAGGTTGATCCCCCCTCTCACGATTCCTGTTAGTACTATAGACAGTGCGATGGAGATAATCGAGGACGTAGTGAAAGAAGTTGGATCGGAGATTGCGTAGGACGGGTGTTCCAGAATGATGGAAAGCTATCATTGGGCGCGGGAGCATTTTCTTTCTGAGCGCGTCAAGGCATCGAGCTTGCAATTGCGACACTCGATAGATACGAAAGCTGCTCAACTTTCACGTCAGGGGATTCGAATAATTGATCTATCAGACGAGACTAACATGGGAGGTGACCTAGATTATGTAAAAGACGCAGTAAGCAAAATGCTTCATGAGGGGCTTCCACCTGGTGAGTTAAGAGGTCTTTTATCATTAAGAACAGTGCTGGCTGAAAAAGAGAAAGAAGAGAAGGGGCTCGACTTGGACCCTGACTCGAACGTAATGATAACGACCGGGGGATCGATGCAATCATTGTACATGGCAATTCACGCAACGATTGGGCCCGGCGACGAAGTTCTTGTGGGATATCCCGGCCTCACCTTCGACGAAATTGTGAAGCTCGCCGGGGGAACGCCCGTGTACTTTCCTATCCCAGAAGAGAAAGGCTACACTTTTGATTTCGAAGCTATTGAAAGCGCTATTACTCCAAGGACAAAGATGATCATAATAACGAGCCCGCACAATCCAACCGGCCGGGTCTTCGAAAGATCAGAGCTGGAGGGAATCGCGGAAATTGCGATACGACACAATCTCTTGGTGCTATCTGATGAGGTTCATGAAAAGAACGTATGGGATAACCGGAAACACGTCAGCATCGCAACGCTTCCCGAAATGCAAGAACGCACAATTATCTCGTGCAGTGTAACAAAGTGCTACCATATGTTCAGGTGGCGAGTTGGCTGGGTCATCGGGAATGCTAAATTAATCGAGGGCATGGAAAAAATAATGATGTGGTCATGTCAGTTTCCCCCGCCGTTGACACAAGCCGGCGCTGAGGCTTTGCTGACCGGCTTACGGGGTCCCTTGCGAGATTGGTTCAGAAGTATCCAAAGGGAGCTGGAGGAGCGACGTAATCTCTTGTGGGACTTGTTAAACAAAATCGATGGTTTTGTCCCATTTAAGCCACAGGGGACATTTCTTTCTTTTACAAATGTTGGTTCGATAGATAGCTCTTCAATTCGACTTTCGGATTATCTTCTCGAAAAGGCGAATGTTCTTGTCTCGCCGGGAATAGCGTATCTCGGTGAGGGTCATTTACGTATTTCTTCGGATCGCCCAAAGGAAGAGATTAATGAAGCTCTAAGCAAGATTAAGGCGGCGCTGGAAAATTACAAAAAATAGCTTCCTTTTCTCTTTTCAACTAACAGGACGATACTCTGTCTCTATTTTCAAACATGAGCCCACCATTATTTGTTGGAGGCAGTTAAGACTATGTTGAAAATCGACGGAAACAAACCTGATAACGTTCATTTAAAATGGACGAAAAATAACAAGCCCATTGCTTCGATCAAAAGTGGGGAAGAATTTGAAATTCTTGTCCCCGATTCCTCGACTAATCAAGTAGATCAGAATTGGACAACCAAAGATCTAGCCCGGCTGGATCCAAAATTGCTAGATGCCGCCGTTGGGCCGATCTGGGTGGAAGGGGCGGAAAAAGGTGATGCGCTTGAAGTGGAAATTCTGGATATTCAGACCTGCGACTGGGGCTGGTCGACAACGGAGAACCTCTTTGGACTTATTAAAGGACGCTTCCCTGACAACCTCGTCATGTGGAGCTTGAATTCGGGGTTTGCAGAATCTCGATCAAGCTTCCTAAAAGGGGTAAAGGTACCGCTTCGTCCATTTCTGGGTGTTATGGGAGTGGCCCCAGATGAAGGAGAATACGGAATGATAGCGCCGCAGTCTTTTGGGGGCAATATGGACAACAAACTTCTGACCGCAGGTGCCAAGCTATTTCTGCCAATTATGACAAGAGGTGCTTTATTTTCAGTGGCTGATCCTCACGCAGCACAAGGCGATGGTGAGTCGGGGGGCACGGGAATCGAGACAACAGCACTCGCACGCCTCAGATTAAGTGTACTCAAGAACATGAGTCTGAAGTTTCCAAGAGCGTTAGTAATCCAATCTTCGTCGGAAGCGTTAATGGTAGCTATGGGTATTTCAAACGACTTGTACAAGGCTTCCCAATTTGCCATGGAGAATCTGATAGATTATTTAGAGGAGAGGGGGATCGCTCCCGCTGAAGCATACACGCTTTGTAGCTTGGTGGGAGACCTTAGAATATCAGAACTCGTCGACGAACCAAATCATGTGGTATCAATGACTTTTCCGATCAGCGTTGCAAACAGAAAGTAGGCTATGTAGAGTACATTCGTTTCTACATACTAAGGCCTTTAGCCGCATCATTCAGGTCGTGCATCAGTAGGTCGTACATTTTTTCGTGCCTGGGGGAAAGACCAATGGTGAGTGTATTTTCATAAGTCATAGGTGTTCCATCAAGCTGAAAGTACATGAACCATCCCTTTTTTCTCAAATTCGCCTTCACTTTTTCCATACTAACAGATTTGGAAATGATACTCGTGAGATTGATCTCCGGAACTGCGGCGCACTCGAGATTTGGAATATTCAGAACATCTTTAACTAAACGACTTGTTAGATCCATGCTCTTCTTCGTGAGCTCGATATATCCCTGTTTCCCCAAATAATTGAACAAAGCCCAAATTATTGCGACGTTTGCACCCGGCCGGCTCCCTAAGAAACCGGTTGGGGAATACTCGCGCGATACCCCCATTCCTCTCCAACTTGCAAGTTCCCTGTACTCGTGATTCCGAAAGATGATCACTCCGTCCGGAATAATCGAAAATCCCATTTTGTGGGGGTCAGTCGAAATTGAAGAGACCCCACCTACGCGGAAGTCAAATTTAGAAACGTTTACAACACCCCCCTGCTCCAACCAGGGCAATATCATACCTCCATATGCCCCGTCCACGTGGAAGTAAATAGAGCGCTCTTCCGAAATCTTACCGATCTCATCAATCGGGTCGACAGTACCCCAAGGAAACGTCCCACAAGTTGCAACTATTGCTATTGTATCAGGTCGAATAGCATCCTGAACTTTTCCGGGGCTGACTCTGAAATCGGAATCCACAGGAACAGTCACCGGCTGAAGACCGAGCCAATCACATCCTTTGTAAAAAGAAGGATGGGCCGTGCTGGGAAGAATAACGCTGGCTCCTTTACCGACATTCTTAGCTAGATTTCGAGCAGCATAAAGTGCGAGGATATTTGATTCCGTGCCTCCAGCTGTGATTATACCAGACCCATTTGACAAATTCCAGAGCTCTGAGACCGAGGATATCACCTCTTCCTCGATCCTGTGAGTTCCAATCTCGGGTGCGAGCAAGTTGGATTCCATGAAAAGCGTGAGAGCGTACTCAACGACTTGTCGGAGTTCAGGCATCAGCGCCAAGTGATATGCCGGATTTAGATTTTTTTCAACAGAAGCAGGGTCGAGAAAAGACTCTTTCTCCAGCATCTTCAAACTCTGTTTGATTTCTTGAAGTGGTATTCCGTATTCCCGAAATTTCAACAAATGCTCAGAATCAACGCTGATTATTTAGGCATTCGTACCTCTTCAATCATCGTTTTTTATGAAAACGCAGACCAAAAAATAGGTTTCCGCTTCATGTCAAACTAAACGTTGAACGAATTCCCAAGGAGGATTTCAACCTCAAGAGCGCTACGAGAGGACCGAATTGAAATTGAAAATTAACGACTTCCGAAAAGGAATAAATAGCAGGATCTATCGTGCGTAATCGGAAATCTTTGGCAAAAAAAGAGGTTTTCACTAGAGATGCAACTGGACTAGTTCGAGAAATTGGACCTTGGTCCGCGCTCTTTCTGAGCTGGAACAGTTACAGCGTTGCTATCGGGTCAGTACTAATTTTCTTGATTACGCTATATCCCTATCCGGGGGCGAACATAGAAGTTTCGGTAATTCTAGGATTCCTGCTCTCGGCTATTGTGGGCCTCATTTACTATGTTTTCATGAGCGCCATGCCGAGATCAGGCGGAGAATACGTCTTCATTAGTCGGACCGTCAATCCCCTTTTGGGTTTTACAGTCAATTGGGCCTATACCATAAGTTTCATGATGTATCTGGGACCCATAATGACATTCATTTATGTTCCGTTAGTTATTTCGCCCTCCTTGACTTTTATTGGTCTGGTGACTAACACTGCTTGGCTAGCTAGTTTCGGAGCCTGGATAGCTTCTGGAATCGGTCTCTTCATATTTAGCGCAATTGTGTACATTCTATGTTTCACCATACTAACTTTTGGAATTAGGGCAGCATCGCGGGCATCAACCATTTTGTTTATTCTTGGTAGCCTTGCCATTATCTTGGCCATAATCATTTTTGCAGTAACTTCTAACTCTTCTTGGATAACGCACGTTAACGATTTTGTGACTAAATATACAGGTAAGACCGGATTCTATCAGTTCGTACTTAGCAATGCCAGTAGCTCAGGCTTCACTGTTCCCTCAACCAACGTTTCAGACACATTTGGTTCACTCATAATAAGCTATGTCACATTTCAGGGTGTTTGGTTCACCTCGTATTACGCTGGCGAGCTTAAGAGAGCAAGCCGAACTCTCGTCTGGGGCATGATCTGGTCTGGTGCTCTCGGAGCGATTCAATTGGTTCTTTTGGCAATTTTTGCAATACCGATGTTGGGACGGGACTTTATGATCTCTCTAGCACACCTGTTCTATGGGAACCCGAGTGCCCTGGCACCTTACCTTCCGAGTAATATCATACCATCCACTCCGTTTTGGGCGCTAGTTGCTGTAGACAACATCCCCCTTCAAGCCATAATTGCAATTGGTTACATCGCGGGTGCATTCTCATCAGTTCTTGGAATATGGTTTGCATTGAGCCGAAACGTGTTCGCATGGGCCTTCGATAGGGTTGTTCCGTCGCAACTTGCATTTGTCGATTCGAGATTCCATTCACCCTTGGTATCGAATATCCTCATACTCGGAGCCGCAGTATTAGGTCTCGCATTGACTATCTATACTCCCCTATTCGGGTTCATTAACCAGCTACTTTTTGCGTTCATAGTCTTAGCTATAATAGGCGTAGTTGCGATGGTATTTCCTTTCACGAAGAAAGAGATCTACGCGCGAACTTCTCTTAGGCATTCCCTGGGAGGCGTGCCTCTTGTAACAGTCTTGGGAGCTATTCTTACGATATCCTCGATATATGGCGAGTACATATCTGCAACGAACTCTTTCATTTCGGGACCTCTAAGCATTCAAACATGGGCCATTCTGATCATTGTGTTTGCCTTAGCGCCGATCATATATTACGGTTCGAAGGTTTATCACAAAAGTCGAGAAGGTATTGATATTACCTTAGCTTTCAAAGAGATACCGCCAGAATAAGTCTGTCGATCCTGATTCAATACGTAGGATATTTCAGAGTAATGCTGGGCGATGACTGCGGAAGACGATGTGGTATTTTCCGTTGACGTCTTATCGGTCTAAAATATTTTAAATCAAAATCTTATTTCGAGTTTGGTTGGTTTCAGAATATGAAGGTAGGCCTACTAGTAAAAAATGGTAAAGTTGTCACACCCTCTGGTGTATTAAATGTGGGAATTGCCATTGAAGGTGAAAAAATTGTTGCGATTACTAGTCCATCCAATCTCCCCGAAGCCGACAAAGTGGTGGATGCAAAAGAATTGCTCGTTATGCCGGGAGCTATAGATACTCATGTCCATTATGGTCTCTACAATAGTTTGGAAGAAGATCTACGCGATAGTACTCTAGTTCAATCGATAGGAGGAGTAACAACAAGTTTCCACATGAAACCTGATGCTCGGCCATTTGAAACCGGTATTCCAGAGATGATCGGAGCCATTAACAACAATTCTAGAATCGACGTTGCCCCAAACATGACCGTAATGAGCTTGAAACATATCAGCGGGATTCCCTTCGCGGTCAGTCAGGGCGTTACCTCATTTAAGCACTTTTGGAATCGGCCAGAGTATGAATTTCTTGGAATTCATTATCTTGAACGCGGTCAACTTTATGACTCCTTCCGTAAGATCAAGGAGTTAGGCGGTGTAGCAATGAATCATTGCGAAGATTTTGAGATTTCGAAGAGTTTGACAGAGAAGCTAAAAGCTTCCGGTGCTAGTGGACTAGCCGCTTGGAACGATTGTCGTCCGGACTACTGCGAACTGGTCATGATTTGGCAGGCTGCCATAGCTTCGAAGATTACTGGTTGCCCAATGTACATAGTTCACACCACAGTTGCTAATGCGAAAGATGTTGTTCAATGGGCACGAAACAATGGAGTTCAAATGTTTTGGGAAACTACTCCGACTTATCTCCGATTTGTAAAAACGGACAAGATCGGATCGAGAGCGAAAGTCAATCCTCCTGTGAGGACTAAGGGTCATTCCGAAGCGATATGGCAGGGAATCATTGAAGGTTGGATAGATTGTATCGGCACGGATCATTGTCCCATGCCGTTAAGTCTCAAACTGCCTAAGGGTGAAGATACCAGCATTTGGGATGCGGGGCTCGCGTTTCCAGCATCAGAGACCATGCTCCCCTTCATGATAAGTGAAGCCTTTAACAAGCGAGGAGTTCCGATTGAACGGATTGCGCAATTAACATCAACCAATGCTGCGAGAATCCATGGACTGGAACATAAGGGTTCTATTACTGTTGGCAAGGATGCGGACCTGGTCATCGTCGATCCGAAAAAAGTAGTGAAGATAGACGAGAAAATACTTCATTTCTCATCCATAAGAGACTGGTCGCTTTTTGAAGGAGAAGTAATGACCGGTTTTCCTGTGATGACAATCTTGAGAGGAAAAATTGTGGCTCAAGACGGCGAGTGTACAGCCGAACCTGGATACGGAAAAATGGCTCGACACTCACCCCTCAATGGTCCTCAAAAGCCTAGTCTCGCTGAACTTTTGAACTAAAGTAAAATCAATGAAATGAATTAAAGGCATTAGTCCTACTGAATGTTAAATTCCGGATCCATTCCAAAGTCTCTGACCTGGAAAAAGGACTTTCAGGATTCTAACTATCGTAGACTTGTCTCTGACGTGTCATCTCTAGCTAAGCTACATGGCAAATGGATCTCCCAAGATTGCCTAAACCTTGTCTCAGCCCATAACATCATGAGCCCATCGGCGCGGGCGATACTATCCTCTGGCCTCGCTGATAAAATCTTGGCAGGTAGGATCAAAAATAGAGATCATGCCGGCGCAACTTTCATAGATGAAATTGACAAGATCTGTATCTCAGTCGCGAGCCGTCTTTTCAAAGCAAGCTATGTTGAATACAGGCCGATGAGTGGTGCTATAGCGAATGGAATAGCGATTTGCTCCGTCACCAAACCAGGCACGAATGTGATTACGTGGCCTAAGAAATATGGAGCTCATTTTACTTTCCAGGAAAAAGGGTATCCATTTTACAGAAATCTAAAGGTATCAGAAATACCTTGCGACGAAGGCGATGGTGAGGGAGCTATTGATTTCCCTAAGCTCGAAGAAATGATTGATGCTATCAGACCTTCGACTTTGATTTTAGGCAGTTCAACCGTATTATTTCCTTATCCGCTTCGTCGATTAACTAAAATTGCTTCAAGGGCTGGCGTTAATGTGATGTACGATGGCGCTCATGTTATGGGATTAATCGCGGGAGGAAAGTTTCAGAAACCGTTCGAAGAGGGGGCAACAGTTTTGACAGGATCGACCCAAAAAACGATGCCCGGTCCTGTAGGAGGATTGATTTTATCGAATGATAAACCTCTTGCTGACTTAGTCCAGACGACTACGGACCATCTTATTGCAAACTATCAGAACAATAGAGTTGCCGCGCTGACGATAGCAATGATTGAGCTGTTGGCTTTTGGTAGATCTCTTGCGGATAGAATTACTAAGAATGCCAAGTCTCTTGCGAGATCCTTGTCCAAGCAGGGTTTTGTTGTTCTTTGTAAGAAACGTGACTTTACTGAATCGCACCAATTGATTATTGATATGAAGGAATCGGGAGGAGCCGAAGAGGCAGTAAGGCAACTCGAGAGAGCTAACATACTATCTACACGTATCACGATTCCAAGAGATTTTCCCGACCATGTGGACGAACCTAGCGGTTTGAGATTGGGTACAAATGAAATCTCTCGTTTCGACATGGGTTCCGCTGAAATGAACATAATTGCAAATCTCATTGCGAGGACTCTTATTGACAAGGAAAAACCTGAAATCATTCGTAAAGAAGTTTCTATGTTAAAAGATCAATTCAGCCAAATGAAATACGTACTTGATCCAGAGTCAATCGAATCTTTCATTCCGAAATAAACCGAGTGCACGTTCCGCCCCAGATTTTTTTTGTTTAAACGAATTTGAAAACACTTTTAGATTCATATAGGATGGTTGGCTTTCCGTGAAATCTCGAGCTGTTATAATTGGTTACGGAGAAACCCCGGTCAGTCGAGGAAAGAAGGACCGAGGAGAAGAACAACTCACTCTCGAAGAATATTTGGCGTGGAGTGCGAAACTGGCTCTCGAAGATGCGGGATTAGAAAAAGAAGACTTAGACAAACAAGGTTTGGTGGTGAATGGGGCTCAATATCCTCATTCTGAACTCTGGAGCTGTGAGGTAGCGCAGAATTTAGGCATCTCGCCCAAGAGACTTGTTCGAGTAGATAATGGAGGCGAGTCAGCTATTTCGAGTCTCGGCAGGGCTTGTGATTTGATCAATTCCGGTTCAGTGGACCTCGTTCTTTGTATTTCAGGTGATGCTCCTTTGTCCGTAACTTCGCATCCGTATCCATATTTTGGAGAGCCGTATGTTTACTCTAGGGATTATGAAGACGTTTATGGAATGCAAGGACCAAAGGCAATCTTTGGATTCATCATGCGTAAGCACATGCAATTATACGGCACGACGCTTGAGCAAACCGGAAAAATTGCAGTAGTGTCCCGTTCGCATGCACTGCTGAATCCTATTGCGTATTTTAAGGAGCCGATAACTATCGGTGATTATCTGAATTCTCCTGTACTGGCAGATCCAATAAGACTTCTGGATAATGTGATGTTAGTAAATGGAGCCCATGCATTCATAGTGGCATCTTCGCAGATGGCAAACAAGTATACAGATAATCCGGTACACGTCCTAGGCGTGGGCGAGTCCTACAACTACTACTCTGGTTCAAGGGAGCAACCCGACGTCACGACCACCGGAATTTCAATGGCCGCTAAAGAGGCATTTGAGCAATCTGATCTCAAAACAAGTGATATCGACTGTTTCCAACCCTACGATGATTTTCCCATAGCGGTCGTTATGCAGCTGGAGGACAGCGGCTTTTGCAAAAAAGGCGATGGTGGAAAGTTCGTTGAAAAAACAGATCTTTCAATCAAGGGTGATCTCCCGCTTAGTACCGGAGGCGGCCAACTTTCCTCTGGTCAGCCGGGACTTTCTGGTGGGCATGTTCCATTCATCGAATGTGTAAGACAGATGAGTGGAGAAGGCGGCCGACGGCAGGTAGAAGACGCCCGGATTGGTCTTGCTGCCGGAATAGGTGGTCTTTCTTACATCAGGAATTTGGAGAATACAGGGGTAGCGATCTTAGGATCGCAGAATGCTATCTGAGGTAGAATCGTCATGGAAAGACCTTTGCCTATAATCTCTCATCTCTCTGAGCCCTTCTGGCAAGCTGCACGCAAACATAATCTTGTTTTGCAAAAATGCGAAAACTGTGGCAGCTATCAATGGTATCCCAAAGCCTGGTGTATAAATTGTGGATCAACTCGTTTAGATTGGGAGAAGGTTACTGGTTTTGGGACTATCTATTCGTACACGATCATCAGGCATGCGAAAGCCAACCCTGCGTTTTCCCAAGACGTGCCATACGCAATAGTCGTCGTTGTGCTGGATGAAGGTCCAAGAATGTATGGAAGGTTGCTGGATTATCCGATTGAGAAGATCGAGATTGGAACCCGAGTTAAGGTGGTTTTCGAAGACGTAACTGATTCCATCGCCTTACCGCAATTTACACCTATCGAGAAATAAGGAGGTTCGCCTGTGAACGGGCCGTTGGATGGGCTTAAAGTTCTGGACGTCGGGACAGTTCTCGCTGCGCCAATAGCTGCGACTCTTCTGGCTGATTTGGGAGCCGAAGTTCTGAAAATCGAGCATCCAAGGGGCGATTCAATTCGAACTTGGGGAGTGAACAAGAATGGAGCCTACCTTCTATGGAAAGTTGTTAACCGGAACAAGAAGTCGATAACTCTCAATCTTAGCAATCCGGAAGGACAAGAAATTTTCAGAAGACTCGCCAAGGATTCTGATATTGTAATCGAGAACTTTAGACCTGGAACTATGAATCGGTGGAATATCGGAATCGATCAATTGCGCAAGATCAATCCGCAGATAATAATGATAAGCATTAGCGGCTGGGGTCAGAATGGACCCTATAGCAATAAACCCGGCTATGGAACCCTCGCCGAAGGCATAAGTGGGTTTGCGCAACTTAATGGACCTGAAGACAGTCCACCTACGCTTCCTCCGGTTGGCATGGCCGACGGAACTAGTGGCCTTTTTGCGGCGTTTGCTGCTCTAGCAGCCATATTCCATCGGGAAATTAACGGGGGTAGGGGGCAACATGTCGATATCAGTCTCTATGAATCCCTGTACACGCTCCTTGGTTTTACAAATGTTCCGGTAACGCAGTATGATCAACTCGGGGTTATTCCCCATCGAATGGGAAACAGGACGAATTTCGAAAGTCCGAGAAACCTCTACAAGACAAAAGATGATAGATGGATTTCAATATCTTCTACAAACGAAAGCATGGCGAAAAGAATCTTCACAGCCATGGGGATGGAAAAACTTCTAGAAGATCCAAGATTTGAGAATAATGATAAACGCCTAGAAAATATCGATGAAGTTGATCGTATCGTTTCGGAATGGATGAGCCGGCACGACAGCGAGGAAGTGTTGAGCTTATTCGAGAAAAATGAAGCGACTGCTGGCATCGTTTACGACGTGAAAGACATGTTCGAGGACGAGCACTTTCGCGCAAGGGAGAATATCGTAACCGTAATGGATAGCGAACTCGGACCTATGAAAACTCATGGTATTTTTCCAATTTTTCGAGACACTCCAGGAGTAATTCAAAACTCTGGTTTGCCTTTAGGGCAAAATAATGAGGAAATATACATGAAAAGACTGGGCCTGAGTGAAAAAGAATTACTCGCTCTGAAAGAAAAAAATGTTATTTGAGCATCAAATGGTCCTCAGAAGAATTCCTGAATCGCGCTACCTCTCATTCCGGCGCTCAAAGCTACAATCAATTTCACGCGAGCCTTTATTCCGGATGTGTTGTTTGCTAAGATAACTCCTTCCTTGGCGAGAGAGTAAGGGCTCCCCTCGAAGTCAAGAGCAGGTTGATTTATCGGCCCAGAGATGCAGCGAGATACTAGAACTATTGCGACACCCTTAGTCAATGCCTTTCTGATTGAAGGTACAAGAGCTGGTGTAACATCTCCCCCACCAAAACCTTCGATTACGATTCCGTTTGATCCGAGATTTAAGGCAGATTCGAGCATTGAACCATCCAGCCCGACACAGCATCGAAGTAAGTCAACTCGCGCACTGATTTGTTCGGGTTTCACGTGTTCATGTCTTAGAACAGAGTTGCTTAGAATCACGTTTCCACCTGAAACAAAGCCGAGGGGCCCAAAACCTGGTGATTGAAAAGATGCCACACTACTTGTATTTGTTTTAGAAACGTATTTTGCATGATGAATTTCTCCATTCATAACAACCACGACTCCGATTTTTTTGAGCTTCTCCGAGGTGGCCGCCAAAATTGCGCTCTCTAGATTATAGTCGGTATCGGAGCTGATATGGATCCGGCTGCGCATCGAGCCAGTAACGATTACCGGTATGTCAGTATCTAGAGTTAGATCTAGAAAGTAAGCATTCTCTTCAAGAGTATCGGTACCCATCGTTACAACAATACCATCCGGCTTATTCTCGCTTATCGCCTTCTGAATTGTCTTGCTTAGATTCAAGAGATCGTTGAATAGAATAGCAGGACTGGGAACTCGTATGAAATCGACCGAAGTGACAGACGCTATTTGAAGAATTGAACTTACGCTCGCCACTAATTCTCCTGCACTCAGCATCACAAATTCGCCGTTCCTAACGTCTTCTGCTATAGTACCTCCTGTTCCAACAAGAAGAATCTGCTTCATAGTTAGTGAATGAAGGATGTTGCTTTTTTAAGTTCTGAGATAAAGCAGGAATTTATACATCCGAATTAACGCAGCATTTCCACCGAATACCGCCTAACTTGAAGAAATTATCTTGACTGGAGCATCTAGTTATTAGGATGATATTGTCCCACGGCTTTCGCAGCTCGTTCGAGACCTTCTTTAATCCTCTCCATACCGATATTGTATCCTACTCGGAGATGCCCATCCCTCAAATAAGCTACGCCTGGATTGAGGAAGACCTTCCCGTGTTCTAGAATGAATCCTGCGAAATCGACAGAATCATTCGTGAAATTCCTTATGCTTGGAAAGGTCATTATTGCTCCTTCAGGCTTAAAGCAGGGCAAACCCATCTCTACAAGTCTTGAATGAACAAAATCCCTCTTTCTTTGTTGTTCACTAATGACGGGCTTAATCCATTCGGACAAATTCGCGAGATGTGCTTCGGAAGCGATTTGTAAGAGAGGTGGACTAAACTGGTTCTGCCAGAACATTAGCTTCTCCAGCCGATCAATGATCGTTGCTGGCCCAACTGCCCACCCTACCCGCCAGTCAAACAATCCTGTTTTCGTAAGACTGTTAACAACCACCGTACGTTCTTTCATTCCTGAAAGAGAGGCGATACTGATGTGCTTTCGATCATCATAGAGCCAATTCCATAGAACCTCGTCCGAAATAACAACCAAGTCATGACGACGGGCAATGTCGGCCATACCTTCGAGTTCGTCAATGGTCAATACATGTCCGGAAGGATTATGCGGCGTGTTGACTATCAATAGCTTGGTCTTTGGTGTTACTGCTTTCTCGATTCTTATCGAATCAAAGCGATAGCCGTCTTCCAACCTCAAATCTATGAAGACAGGTACTCCTTCCGCGAGTCGCACTATCTCGTCATATGGAAGTCCTGGCGTAAACATGAGTACTTCATCCCCGGGATTCACAGTGGCTTGAATAGCGTTATACAGTGCCTGCATCGACCCTCCACCTGTAACTAGGACTTCCTTGTTAGGATCGACCTCGTTCTGAATGACATTACCTTCCACTTGAGCAATAAGGTTCCTGAAACTCATGATGCCCCGGGGTAAAGGCTCGGGCCACCCAGAATCAATCGCCTTCTTTACAAGATCCTTTACCTTTTGGGGCGGAGATGCGAATTCGCCATAAGGCTGCTCTACGACATAACCGGAGAGGTCAACTACATCAAGTCCTCTTTCTTTCATCTCTTTCATTTTTGCCTTGAGCTGAGTTCGACCCTTCTGAAGATTGGAACTAGCAACCCTTCGAGCAATAAGGTTCTTGGGAGCATTGACAGTAGTTTGCGACATGAGGTACAAAATGCCTAAGGAGAATATATAAACAATCAAACATGGAGCCAAAGAACTACAGAAGATGATTACTGACGGGCACGCAAAAAATTTGATTGCCCGTTCGAAATGTTGATGCTATTTTTTCAGTGAAATTCGTTTGTTGTCTGAATTTCAGACATTCCTTGCAACTTCATTCGTTGGAAATTTTGTCGGACCAATCTTTGCGATACTGTTACCCCTGATGGCCTACCATTTAGGCGCTAGCACATTCCAGATTGGACTCGTAGGAGGAGTAACATTTTCACTTTATAGTTTTGTGCCTTTTGTTGCTGGATCATATTCGGACACTCTGAAAACGCGAAAGATCTTCATAATTTTCGCTCTAGTCCTGCTTGTATTAACATCTGCACTTTATTCGCAAGTCCAGAATACCGCGGAGATAATCGTCCTGAGACTCTTTGAAGGGCTAGCTTGGTCGATTTTTTGGCCGCTTCTTGATGCCATGGTCAGTGAAGAAACGAGCCAAGACGTACGAAAATCTCTCACCGTCTACAATGTCACCTTGTCTTCCGCTTCCATTATCGGACCTGTTGTTGGTGGATTCTTGCTCGTTGCATTTGCCGATATTCGCAACGCTTTCGTGGTAACAACGATTCTGTTGAGTGTAACGCTTCTGTTGAATTTGATAAGATTCAAAAAACAACCCAATCGTGGGACAGCTACAAACTTTGGAACCTATGAGTCGGCGGATAAACCATTGGGAGTCAAGATTTCGGAGAACTTAGACAGCGGGTTTGCGAGGAGAAATCGAATATTGATTTTGATCGTGGTTCTTCCCTTCGTCTCCGCCATACGAGGTATTCTCTTCACGTTTCTTGCTCCGCTTGGTCAATCTGTTGGGGTGCCCGAGTTTCTCTTGGGTTCGATCGCGTTTGCTTTCGGCGCAGGGCGTACTTTCGCATTCTCGCTGAATTTGCGAGCCGATTTCAGGGAACGACTTTTGGGATCTAGGAAGATCGGGACCAACATACTCCTACTTTTGACATTGGCAAGTATAGCAGGGGTCATACCTCTGATACCCGATAAGACTGGCACGACTTATCTTATTTCGTTGGGATTCACTGGCATCGCTACTGGTTTGACGACCGCCCTAGCTCAAGTAGAACTGATCGCAAGTTCGGATCCGAAGAAAAGAGGTAGAAATGCTGGCATCTTGGAATCATGCATTGGAATCGGATTGTCTGCGGGACCAATAATTGCAGGGATTACCGCACGAGGATCTCTCTCTAAGCCACTGTTGGTTGCACCGGCAGGACTAGTAATAATTATTCCAGTTACTCTATGGTTGATTCGAAGGGAAAGTCGAATCATGCGAACTACTGTCAGATGAAGTGATACAACCCTAAACCGGTAAGGATGATTCCCAAAAATCTGTTAAGAGGGAAAAATATTGTGGAAGTTAATAAATCAAACTCTCGAAAGGTATTACCCAGCTCTGAGAAACGTCTTCATCCGATTCGATTTGGGTTGAAAGATAGGCTGTGAAGTTCGCGACGCTTCTAGGACCACACAACCTAAGATTCCAAGAGATCCTCTGCGAGAAACACCACAGAGAACTTCACGGCATAGACAAGAAAAAACGTGACTTGCGATAGTAGACTATCTAGACTTAGAGCAAATTGGTCGAGTTCCAAGCCTCGAATGGATTCATACGGGAACATGATCAGGGCAATAGTATTTTTTCAAGACAATTCCTTTAGACGAAACATGATTCGCGCAAAGAGCCCGACCGCAAGAAGCACAATTCTTTCCATGATCTTTACAAGCTAGATTCCCACACTCATCGCACAGAAGGACGGCTTGATTACTTTGGTGTCTTTGACCAACGGTACAATAGAGAAAATCATCTGCGAGTAATCTGTTGGTTGTTGCCTGTAATACGCGAGAATATGTCCTGCTCTTGAACGTAAAGTAAGCAGAAATTAGCGGAATATTAACCAGCTTTATCGAAACAACTCGAACATTATTTTGGGAAGGTCTTAACGTCTTGGTGGATACTGTTCCATTTTTCAGTTTGCGAGAAAATGTCTCGGATAGATTTTTAGCAATTTCAATCTGCGCAAGCCTTTCTGCTTCACCTTTAGTGACATTCACAGGGTTTGCGTTAAACTTTGAGAAGGGTCCCTTTTCAGCAATCTCTGATCTCCCAAGTTCCACTTGCTGAAACGTGCTGCATCCGATGAAACCACCTGACATTGCAATCGTGGGTATGTTGCCAGAGTGAACCGCAAAGTCAACCACTCCCCCCTTTTGTCCTTCAAGGACAATTAGCCCCTTGCTCGCAAGATTCACCCGTTCATACAAGAAATTCCCTTGAGTGAAGCTGTCGTACTCCACGAAATAGTAAGGTGCATAAAGCAGATCAAGCTTGGGTGGTCCCACGCCATCTGGTAAACCGTTTAGAAGAGAATCTCGAAATCTAATCGATATTGAAAGCGCGTAGACTGACTTTTCCCCGACAGGTCCCGTGATAAGATCTTTGCCCATTGTGAGTTTGAATTGTGCTCTAAAAGCCCCGTCAATGTCGTTGAGGTGCCAAGGATATAGGGAGATAAACTTTAAGTGATTTTTGTAATAGTGTCCCTTCTTCCAACGCATGTCCTCTTTGTATTTGTTCCGGAGCACAGGGTTGGAAACATCGATCAAGCCCCAGAATTCCACATATACGTTATAGTCCGGCAGAAAAAAATCTGGTTTGCTGATGTTGTCTCTGAACGCCGAGAGATCCGTTTTGGCTTGTGATTCGTAAGAATACTTGATCTTGTTTATGTAAAAGTAGTCAGCTATTTGCTTTTCGGCCTGACTCTTCACAAGTTCTCCTCGCAAAGTCCTGCTCGGTTTGCCATAATCCCTCCTGTCAGGTATCGTTGCAACGCTATCCAAACACAAGCATCAAGGAGTTCGTCTCTGAAAATTGACATTAAAGAGGAGTGTATTTCCGGTCTTTATTTAGAATCTAGTCGGTTCGCCGTACAAGGGTAAAAATCTCTTTCTAGAAAGTATTGCGAACCCGGAAACATGATCCCTACTCACAACATTCCTTCGCTGGTTAGCGTCGCAAATTCGATGGTTGAAATTGCAAACCGGCAAGTCTAGATCTCTGGAAATTCTATTCGTCATTGTTTACTGTAGCCACTTCTAACATACGGGGGTTATGCTTCAATCCAGGTCTCTACAGCGGCGCGGAGCACGGCATTGTTTTTGATTTCTGAATTCAGTTTCGTTGCCGGTTGTATGGTAGCAGTTGAAGGAGAATATTCGTCAGAGGAGATATGGGCAGCAATGACCTGACCAACCAAAAACGCGGATACATGGACTCATTCCTGAATTGGGTCATCGCTTCTTTCTCCCATTCATCATTATTTCCCATTCAGGATGCTCCCGGTGCATGTGAACGTGAATCGAAAACCCAGAAGGATTCTCGTAATCGAAAATGCGATCTCCACAGAAAGGACAAGCTCGAATGGTTACAGTACCTCTTGCCGTTCGCTCAGTCCCTACAATGAATTCTGTATAATTATCAGCCATAAGTCATCTTTCCATCTTTATTATCACAGGGTCTCCTTTGCCAGCGCGCCAGACGGCCATCGCGAGTGCATACGCCAGATCATCATGGGACCCCTTGGGATGATCAAACATATAGCCGCCTATCCTGTTTCGACTGACAGTAATGCAGTTCAAGCTCGAAATCAGGTCCAAATCATCCGGGAGCTCAATCTGTCTTTTCTCCAAAAGTATCTTCAGGTTTGAGAAAATTTCTTCCTGAAATCTAGAAAGCAAAGTCACTCCCTGAACCGGAAGTCCTAGTTGCTTGCAGTGCTCTACGATCGGCCGCCCGATTCCGGTGGAATCTACTATCACAGCTCGAAAGTGGAGCGCTTTATGGTAATCTGAAACCTCTACTGTGTACTTTGTATAAACATCTTCAGCTACTTCCGCAGAACTATTCGCCCTCCTCTCTGCATAGAACGTCTTTTTCAGCACAACCCGGAACGCCCTCTTATTTTTGACAGACACACCTTCATTATTTCTCTGCACGACAACCAGTGCTGCAGGATCAACGAGCCCACCGGGATCAAATCCAGCATAGAGATCTCCAGACGGAGTTAACTTCCCCGAGTTTATCCCACAGTACGCGCATCCCTCGCTGCTGTCACAGATGTGCACGCAAGACCTGAGCAGTTTTACCGGAAAATACGTGTTCTCTTCATCCATAAACTCGGCAAGGTGCTCTTGCGCAAACCGCCTCTCACCGAGAAACTCGCGCTGCCTCTCAAGAAAATCCTTTGTCACAAGTGGGTTGTCCGACGTCTTGAAGTGGTACCTGCTCCAGATCGTAGAATTGTACGCCTGGTAGAAGAAATGCGATCGGTCCAGTGGCGTGGACATCAATATGATCGTTCCATTGGTTGTAGACAGCATCGGCAGGAGAACTTCTAGTATCACCTCTTCCGGTACGAATGCTGCCTCATCTACAATAACAAAACTTGCCGTCGCTCCGCGAAGGGTCTTACCCTTTCTTCCGCAGGGTAGCGAAACAATCTTGCTCCATTGGTAAGGTGAAGCTGCGTCCGCGTCTTTCTCACAACTGACTCTAAGATAAGCTCATTTGTCTCCACATAGTCTAGGATGCCGTCAAACATCATCGACGACTGCCGCTGCGTCGCCGCAACAATGTAAGTCGCCGTTTTCTCGTGAGCGAAGGCAAACCAGAGTGCCCTTGCTCCCACTATCTTGGACTTGCCAACTTGGCGGGCGGCACACACTACAATATTCTTTGATGGATCCTCCAGTAGCTCCATCTGGTAGGGAAACGGTGTAAATCCCAGAAGCGCCGTGCAGAACTTTGATGGGCTAGTGGCTACTGCAAGGAGTCCCTGTTCAATTTCTTCTTCTCCTGGATCCGAAACAGCATTTTCTTCTGTCATCATAATGCTCTAAATCGCGGCGTCTTCTGCCATCTTTTTCAACGCCGGATTGTTTTTGAGAAGAGCTCTCTGTATCATCCTTGCAAGATCTCTCATTTTCCCGGTATCGGTAGTAAGTTTGAGCTTTGGATCCCTGATGAGAGCTGTTCCGGTGAAGATGGACATTGCGATTTTCTGTCTTGCATTTACAAGTACAGCTAGTCTCCTTGCGTTTTCCGAGTTGAAATCGATCGCGCTGGAAAGCTTGTGAAAATCCTCCTTTAGCAAGTTCAATATCTCTCGCAGGTCCGTCTCCTCTTCACGTTGAACCTCTGGACCCTCTTTACCCTCCGGTACCAATCTATCACCCTCATTGCTTTATTATGCTGATTCCGGCGCGATCGCGCAGGGGTACATTTCTGCGTACAGGACAGCTTGATTCAAGCTCTTCTGACAATTTCAAATGCTATTGTATAGAATAAGAGCTACTTTTAACATTTTACAGTAATATTACAGTAACTTTGACCAGAGTCGGTCTTTACAGATCACCTTTGAACCCCCGTACCTGAACCTTTGGGATATCACGAATCAAATTAGACCAGTGCGAAAAACTCTCAGCCGGTCTTTATACAGTACGAAACTAAACACGAACGCACTTATCGTCCCTACTAGCAAGATAATTGTACCGATAACAAAAGCATTCGTGTAACTTCCTGTAACATCAAAGACATAACCTCCCACAAGCACACCCAGGCCTCCACCGATCGAGTGAACGAGTCCAAGAGTACCCAATATCGATGCCATATTTTTTCCACCGAAAGTCTGCCTGACTAAATTTGCTGTGAGGGGAGAGGTTGTGAAAAATGTCGCGCCGAATACAAAGCTGAAGAGATAGAGCAGGAAGACGTCTTTTATCAGAAATACAAGCATAAGCATTGAAACTAATCTCGTCAGATAGGTGAGCGCCAGAGTTATTCTGGGACCTGAAATATCAGAAAACCTTCCGGCGAGCACGAGCCCCAAAATGTTTGCTCCCCCAACAATACTCAGAGCGTAGGCTCCCGCCTGCGCGTAAAAATGCTGATTGAGAGCAAACGAGGGTAGCTCCGTAGTGACGAGAAAATCTGTAAAGCCGCATGCAAAGTAAGATACCGCGATAATCCAAAATTTTGTCGACCTTATAGCTCGGGATAAAGTAATCGACAATTGCTGTTCTTGAGAAGAGGTCATGTTTTCTTCTTTTGAAATTCCCGTAGATAGGGCGGGCTTACTTCTAACGAGCGCAAGAGAAATCGCTGAAATCAAGAAAAGAGCCGCGCCCAGCGGAAGGTACGTGAATCGCCATCCGTAGGCAAGCAGGACAATGGAAAGTACCGGCAGGAGAAAAAGCTGGCCGAATGGCAATCCCGTCGACACAAGGCTCAACACAGTGCCCTTTTTTTTCTGGAACCAGTCCGATATGAGGACAGAAACAACCACGACGGTTGTTCCTGAAGAGGCGAACGGGAAAACCACGCCAACGAGCAGGTAAAGCTGCCACAATTGGGTGATCGAGCCCAAAAGCAAGCATGCAATTCCACCGATGACCAGCGAAAGAGCCAGTGTCTTCCGGGTACCAAATCGCTCCACCAACCTCCCTGAGATCAAGCTTGCAACGCCACTTACAAAGTAAAATAGAGCCGGGGCCACGGAGACCTGACCAATGGTCCAGCCCATCGACAGCGCGATTGGCGTAAGAATCAAGCTGAACGCGGATATTACAAGCGGTGAGAACACGAGAGTGATGAAAGAAACTGCGGCAATCGTATTCGCGCGTGAGAGATTCAGGAGATTCACTTCTTGATTAATCGATCGCCATTTTTAGTTGTCTGTCATTCTTCCGCGCTCAGCATTCGAAATTCACTTCCCTACTCTTTCTTTCGCTGTACTCTTTTTCTAGGCTCGGCGAAGACAGAAAGAACAAAAGACCGACGACCAGCGAGAAAAATGCGATGAGGAACGCCAGTACCGAGGTAGACTGCTCCTATGATCGACAGAGAAACATTCCTGTGCACCAGATATACAGCGTAGAAGGGAAGGGTGGCAGAAAAGCCGACATTACCTATTGTTGCGATTGCAAAGACAGTCCATATCTCTGCAGGGATTTTGGATTTGAATGCCATTCCCAATAGCTTCCGAAAACGTTTCAAGCCTAGAAAAAACTTGCAACATCAGTATTATTGAGACCAAATGTCTAGCAAAGGAAAATCCCAGACATACAGAATTTCAAAAGTAATCGAAGCTCCTCTTCCTTTTGTTTACAATTGGTGTACGGACTATCGGGAGGACGACGGAAAGCTCACCGGTTCAAGAAGGAAAACAAAGGTCTTGGAGAAGACGAAAAGCAGATCCATCTATACGTCATCGCGTATGGAAAATGGAAAATTAATTGGGCGTGTTTCAGTTGTATCTCTTATGCCTCCGGACGCTTGGCATCTGGATACTGCTGGAGATCCTTTAGAGCAGTATACCGGAGATTACAAACTAACCAAATTAGGTTCGAAAAAAACTCGGCTTGATATGATCTTTGAGACAAAATATGGACCTGATGCTAAGGTTCCAACTAAGGAGTGGTGGGAAGACGATTCCAACAAGGACTGGGACAAATTGATTCTTGCGTTGATGAAGGACTATTCAAAAGAGAATTAGATCAAGCGATGTAATACGGCTCGTCACGAACTCTTTTACAATACGAGGTGGTGCCCTCAAGGCTTGGGATTGTACTTTAATCCAGGTCTCTACAGCAGCAGACCGGAGTATTTGGCAACATTATCGTAGTTCTTCCAAACATTCTAGTTCGGGTAGTCTCCTAACGAACCATCATCGTCGATCATTAGACCAAAAGTCCACTTGTCGCTTCCACCTGCCCTACCAGACACTGGATTCCTTTTTCCGGTGCCCTGGGACAGATCCATGCCTGGATTGTGAAATCTTTTATCGAATCTACCGGTGGATGGCTGGGTACAATAACACAAGATCCTAGGAGAAGATCCTGATGTCGACCGGAATATTCGCGATTAATTTCAGTTGAAATTGGTTCTTCCTTGAAACCTGGTCTCTCGGGGTTATCGTCCCGTGCATTAATTTCACGATCTTACAGTTGTACTTTGGATGCTCGCTGCTTACCATGAATTTGATTATTCCACCGGGTTGTACACTAAGTCGATCGGCATATCCAACTAGTCCCATCTTATTTTCTAAAATATCTGCCAATTTTTCAAACCCCGGTTATGTGCCCACTGGACAAGGATCTAACAGCAGTCATGACCTATCGGCGGCCTCCTTCCGGCTTTAAAAGGAATTATTGGATATTTCCTAGATTCGGACTGCCCAAAACATTCCACTCGTCGTCACTCCATCGGAAAGGGGAGCAAAGGGCTCTCTTTGTGTAGACTCCTCACAATATCCTCCCACGAAGTTATGGTCATCATTCCTTTCAGGAACTATTTTGTAAATCCCATCCTAGCAAGCCGCATGCTTTACTTTTGTCCAACCTGAGGATAACTTTGGTAATCTTCCATGAGCCATTAGAATGCTTTGACCTGATGCTGCTTAGAACCACCTGATCTTTATTCCAAAATCAAGAAAGTGCGGATCATCAGAAATTACATGCGACGCGCGTAAGTCAATCGCTGTTGCCGCAATCAGGGAATCTCCAATAGATCTCTTCTCATTCTTTAGCAGAAGCCGGCCGGCGAGCAGCGCTCGTTCCTCGTCAAGTGGAAAAATCTCTGCCCCACTGTCTTTGATAGCAGAGAGCCGTGCCTCCACGCCCTGCTTTCCGATCCTTCTTCCAGCAGTCTTGAAGAACTCCGCTAGAACGACACTTGGGATTACCAGGCGCTCTCTCAATGAAATATTCATGAGTTCTCTAATATCGTCTCGTTCCCGATCACTCGAGGGAAATGTATGGACCAACAGAAAGCGGGTGTCCGCTACGACCGTCATCGCCAGTTTTTCTTCTCCCTGAGTTTCTCAAGGTCTTTCAGGATTTTCCTCTGTTCATCCAAGCCTACAGGCTTTCCCGGCTCGAGTGGTTTCTTGAGCTTCATGATTATGGTGCCGTCCTCAGCCGCTTCAATGCTCAGGAGATTCCCTTCCCGAATCCCATGTTTACGTCTTACTCCGGCCGGAATGGTCACCTGTCCCTTTCGTTTGACCTTTACTGTTTCCAACTTATCCGAAGTTGTACTTATTTAAAGTTGCACTTATGCATTGTGATTCTTGGTGTCTCGGAAATCAATTGACTGAACCCGGCAATACTAGTAGCTACCATTCATTCGGAGTAGGCCGAGTCCAATCCAAATTTTCCTGGATTCATTATGTTGTTAGGATCCAGAGTTCGGTTGATTGACTTCATCAAGTCATAGAAACCGGGACGTTTATTGAATCTGATCGTTTCGGCGAGGAAGATTATACGGATGAAACAGGTGCTGTCCATACTCAGGACAAACAAAGGGTGAGAAGAATAAAGTCTATTGTCGATTTGGGGTTTATAGATAACTTATTTTTATCCCAAGATGTCTGCTCTAAAATCTACATGCGTAATTATGGGGGATACGGTTACGACCACATTCAGAAAACTATTCTACCCATGCTGGAAAAGCTGGGAATAGGCAAGGAAGAGATTCGAAGAATAACTGTAGAAAATCCTATCAAAGTGATCGCACACTAAATTATTTCATGATGTCGTTTTGAAAACAAGAAGATGACTCTTGAGCACGCAATTAGATGCAATAAGAGAGTACTTGCTAAAGCCTTTACGAAATGGAATGCGTTGGCATGGAAGGTGCCACGTTATGGACAGTAAGATCCAAATTCCTTGTACTCCCTTACCGGAAGGTTATGATACTCTGTAATCAGCAGTGACAACTTCCCCGCGGCTGCTTGAACAATTGCTTCTCCCTTCTCAGCGCTAGCAGCGAGTGGATTTCCCATCGTTCCGCTTCCTTTTTCCGTGTCCCTCCTTCTCTCCGCAAAAGCTCCCCAGCCTCCCATGAATTCTTGGACCTTGGGGGAGAATGGGTTTGTGAGATCGCGATCTGGTACCATCCTGTCTTTAGCAATCAAATGTGATCTGAGATATAATTGGACAGAAGTCTCCCATTCCCCGCCATGACCCACATCCGAGCCGTCTGAGCTCGAAAGTTTCGCCATCTCATCCTTGACCAGTTCCCACCAGCTTAATGTCAAAATGAAAATATTCTCTTGCGAAAGTTGATGTTTGATGGTTGCATTCGGTGCGTGGTTCCCGCCGTGACCATTCAAAAGCACGATCCGCCTGAATCCGTTTGCGTAAATGCTACGGCAAATATCCAGAACAAGATTTCGGTAGGTATCCATTCCGAGCGAGATAGTGCCGGCAAATCCTAAATTGTAGTGTGCAAAGCCAGACCACACGGGCGGCGTTACTATAACAGGAAAATCGTTGATTTGATTCGCAGTTTTGATCGCAATGTGAAGCGGACCC
Source organism: Nitrososphaerota archaeon (assembly GCA_013288145.1). The sequence continues at coordinate 32,923 of JABDCJ010000014.1, forward strand.
ACTACATCTACGTCCATTGGGCTATGGGGTCCATGCTGTTCCACTGAGCCAGTTGGCACTATAACTACGGGATCGTGCTTTACTGCCTCTTCAAATTCATGTCGCCACATTTCCTGCCAGAAGATTTTCTTTTCTCGATCGCTGGGGGATGTGCTGAACATTTGAATAATATCAACCTGCTATTTCACGCAGTTTCGACGACTGTAGAGAACTTTCGCAGAACATTTTCAGTAATGCGAGAGACATTATTTTCGAAGTTATTATAGGACAGACATCCCGACCAAGTTACGGACCCTGTACAGAAGACAGCTCCTTGATTTTCGTACTCAAGGTAAGTCATGTCAGCACGCACTCGATCATTCACCGATCCTCCTTGCTTAGAGTCTGAAGTGTCCAACTCTTCGACTACAAACTGGTATCCGTCAGAAAACCCGTTTGCTGTTGCGAGAAGCAGGGTGGATCTCGGGGTTCCCAGTGAATAGTCGAGCCTGTCGAATTCGTAGCCAGCAGCAGAACGTTCTTGATCGAGATTATCGAAATCGCCTATTACCTCATCTCTTTCGATTCCTTCAAAAATGAAAGCAGCTCGCTGGTCGAAGCTGTCTTTCAATCGTAGATATGGCCTATTGGAAGCCCATCCCTGTGACGTAAAACCTATTCCGACCAACTTTTGGGGCGCTCTCCCCCGGTTTTTCCACAAGCCACCCAAATCTCCTGTGGTATTGTGATAGTATTCACCAGGCGGGGATCTCCAAGCTTGGGTACCGCCCCATCGTCTTACTTCAAACGTTTGAGGTCGGCAAGAATTAGTTGAGGTAACCCAATAAAATCCGTTCCCTCCCATATACATCAGCCTGCCTCCGCTGTTCAAATAAAGCTCCATGGCATCAAGCATTTGAGCTGTCCAATACTCGGGGTGAGTGCCGGTAACGATCACTTTGTAGGGCTCCAGAATGCTAGTTCCCTCCCAGTGCAGATCTTCATCGGTTATGATGTCGTACTGGAACCCTTTCATTTCCATCCAGTATGTAATCCACAAATCTGCCGGGAATTGATGCGGAGATCCCTTTCCCATGGACTGAACCGCTTCCTTGTAATCCGGTCTCATGGTCAAGATTGGTCGCAAACGAGAAACGTAGCAGACCCCGCTTCGATCAAGGTGTTTATCGTAAAGGCTGAGTAGATTTGTCCTAACTAAATATTTGTCAATTCTATGATTCGGATACTTGAAACCTTCAGGCATGACGAGCACAGTCTGCATTTCGATGTCTGCAATCGCGTGATCGTTTCCATAAGCCAGGTAACTAAGTGTCGGCACTAGAAATGCGATGCGTGAGGAAGATGTGCCTCTTCGAGGTCTTACAAAGAAAGGAATGTAGTCCGTATGTTCGCCTGCGGAGAGTTTTGCGGCATAAATTCCACTCTTGAAACTGCTTGGGATTGTAAACTCAAAGTCCACATTCCATTTGCAATCATCGAGATCGTCTTCATGGAAGTGAATTGCTCCGTACTCATCGAGGGCACGCCTAAAGTCGACCTCTCTTCCGGTCCAGTTGTGGACCGTGACCGCTCTCTTTGGATTGTTCACAGTCTTACCATGCCTTCGGAATCCAGAGAGATCGACAATTCGATCAGTCTCAACGCTCTGAGAAAAATCCCAATCGCCAGCAACATCGATCCCAAATGCGCTTCGCGGGGCTCCCGATTTCAAAATTCTGAATTCTTCTTCATTGAGGACTCTGGAAAATAGAGCGGGCTTGTCTATTTTCCCGTTGAAAAAATTCATGCCAGTCAATACGGTAACACCACTTACCCCTGCTGCTCCTATAACAATCGAACCAACAGTGTCAAGTGAACCTAGCTTCACGATTTTCTCTGCAGTAGCGTTGGTGCCATTAGCTGGCCATGGATGTACAGATTCTTGTCGCACCGTTACCTTTCCTGAAATTGGGTCGTAACTGCACCCAACAAGATACCAAGTCTCTGGATGCAGTGACTTGCCAGTACTAATCCATTCGGTAGAGTTTGATGAATCTCGTAAAGCTAACGAGATTGCGCCCGCTTCATCTATGAAAAGTCCAAATACGGGACTCCGGCTGTTGTCCCAGTTGGTGAGTATGCCTTGGGTCCCCTTTTTCGGAGTTGTGGAATAAATCCAAGCTTGAATAGTGAATCCCTTTGAAAAGCCCACGCCACCTTCTAATGGAATAACTACGCATGAGCCCTGGGGATAGTGCTCCTTTTTCCCCGGGTACTCAGCAGAAACAGTCGTACTTACTAGTTCTTCTTTGAATCCCGGGCCCTTTGGATTTTCATCAGCGTGTACAATTCGGACTATATCTGCTCTGTACTTGTCATAATCAGAACTCACCATAAATCTAATCGTTTCATCTGGCTGAACACTCAATCTATCGCAGTAACCAATTATTGGAATCGGATTTTCTTCTGAAAGAGACATTTAAAAAACGCGTCTAGCCGGTGTTTATTAAGAATTGCGAGATTCGAGAAAATTTCAAAATTTCTGAAGGTAACCAAAATTGGTTTTGTGGAGAAACTAGGAAGGATCCAAAAAGCTATTCATTTAGTATCCTGAGATAGAGCTCGTGTCTTTCAAAAATTGACTCATGAAAATGGAAATTCTCGACCTCAGTTTGGCGTTCACCTCAGTGTTTTCGGGCCGCGCGAGCTTGTAGATTTGGGAATACTAGCAGATCAATGTGGATTCGACTCCGTATGGATACCAGATCATCTGGCCGACTTGCCACCTGTCGGGGATCGGGTCGATCCTTGGGTACTTTTCGGTGCAATTGCAGCTAATAGTCATAATGTTCGAATGCTACCTGGAGTTACTGACCCCATTCGTATCCATCCGGCAAAACTTGCCAACATTGTTGCAACCCTGGATGAGTTGTCATACGGTAGAGCGGATCTTGCAATCGGGGCTGGAGAAATCATGAACGTTGTAGATTATGGAATGCAATGGAGGGAGCACCCAAAGATAAGACTCTCACAATTGAAAGAGGCAATAATTGTGATTCGTGGACTACTACGATCCAATCTACAACATCCTTTTTCGTTCGATGGTGAATTCTTTCGATTAAAAAATGCTAGATTGGATCAGCATCCATCGAGAGATCCAAAAATTATTGTTGGAGCACTTGGTGGGAAACGAGCTCTCGAACTCGTCGGAGAAGTAGGCGACGGCTGGTATCCAGCACTCAATACGCTTGAATTGTTTAGGCAGCGCTGTGCAACTATAGATGCGTCTGCAAGGGCTAATGGAAGGGATCCCACAAAGATCGAAAAAATTCATTTTACTTATGGCATAATGTCGGAAGACAAAGCGGTAATCAAGAAGTGCTTAGACTCGATCAAGCTTTCGATTCTAACTCTGTCGAGTAAAATCATCCTAAAGGAAATGGCCCAGAGGGGACTGGTAGATTCTGTCTATACTGACTCCACTATCTCATATCAGCAAATGAGAGCAAGTGAAGATGAGGTACGAAAAGCTATTTCGATTGCACAAAAGATTCCAGATGATATAGTCTCTAGTTTTGCGGTTATAGGAACTCCTTCCCAGATTCGTGAAAAACTAGAGCCGTTCGTAAAGGCTGGTGCCAGCCATATTGTCTTCTTTGACGTTTACTCTATGGGAGTCTCCGGGAAAGTTGAAGATTACGCTTCCTTCATAAGAGAGTTCTCCAGGCAATTCTAAAGTAAAAATCGTATGTCTGCTAACCTGTTCGAACGATGCCCAGGTCTGACGGAGAAGATTTCATGAAAAAATGACAAAAGTTGTTTTTGGAGCAATTGATGATCTCGGATCGAAAATTGGAAGATATGCTGCTGTCTCCCAAGATATTCCATGGAGACTAGTCAAGGATAGGATTGGGGGAGAACCCTCCGCCCCTATCATGACCGAAGGACTGGAACATGATTATTTGGAAGAGCTCCTTAGACGCACTCCCCAGGTTGATACAATTGTTGGAATCGGAGGAGGCGTGGCGATTGATACTGCAAAATATCTTGCCTGGAGGCGTGGTTGTCGATTAATCTTTGTGCCTACGATAATATCCGTTGATGCATACGTTACTCCTGCAGCTGCTGTGAGATATTCCGGCAAGGTGAATTATACTGGCAGTGTTGCACCTGATCAGATAATTATCGATTTCAAAGCAATTAGGGCTGCCCCGGTTAGATTGAACACTGCGGGAGCTGGGGACATCTATTCTTGCCGAACCGCTTTGTTCGATTGGAAGCTAGCACGGGATAAGAAAGGGGAATCCTTCGACGAAGAAATAGCTGCCGAATCTGAGAGAATACTCGAAAAACTAGCATCAAATGCTCACGAAATAAGGAGGGCCTCTGAAGCTGGGATAAGAACGCTCGTTGAGCTTCATCTGGAAACCAATCGCATTCAGATAAAGGTTAACAGCCCGAGACCGGAAGAGGGCAGTGAGCATCTATTCTTCTATACGCTGGAAGAGCAATTACATCGATCTTTCGTTCATGGGGAGGTAGTGGGAACTGGAATCTATATCATGACACACTTTCAATCGCAAGAAGAGGAGCTTGTCGCGAAGGAGATGAATGAGATGGGATTGCTATTTAGCCCAAAGAATTACGGGATAACACGAGATGAGTTTGCCGACACGATTCTTCAGATAAAGCGGTACGTTAGAGAGACTAATTTCATGTATACGATAATGGATGAAATTGAAGTAACTCGACAGGATTGCGACGAATTATGGCGAAAACTTGACGCTGTCGCATAAGAACCGTTGTATCATTTCCTTGGTTTTCTTTTATTTATCCACAAACATGGGATAGAAAGATCTGATAGAGTATGTTTTCAACCAGATTACAATGCGAGACTTGTGGTAATGAATTAGAGCTCGGAGCTTATTTTGGACCATGTCCTAACTGCCTCAAGCGGGAAATTATTTCTGAAATATCTGTCAAATACGACTACGAGGCGATAAAGAATGTACTGTCAAAAGAGGTTCTGTCTAAAAGAAGTCGCATAGACCTTTGGAGATTTGGAGAGTTCTTACCTGTCGAGAACCAAAAGAACGAGCTCCATTTGGGCGATGGCTGTACGCCACTAATTGAAGCCCGAAGTTTAGCAAAAGAGTTCGGTATCAAGAGATTATACATCAAGGATGAATCGCGAAATCTAACGTGGAGCTTCAAAGATCGGCTCGCTTGCGTGGGAGTAGCGCGGGCGCTGGACTTTGGTACAAAGATGATTACAGGATTGTCAACGGGAAATCATGGCGCCGCAAGTGCAGCCCACGCTTCCGCCGCTGGGCTCAGGTCAGTGATTTTCACTGTTCCTTACATTCCCAAAACCATGGAAATTTACATGAGGATGGTGGGGGCTATGCTCGTGCCAATAGACCTACCAGAAGACAAGTTTGGTGATTACCCGTACGATATATTGCGAACATGCGTCGAGAAATTGAATTGGTATCCGCTGACTGCCTACACTGTTCCACCGGCTACAAATGCATACGCGGTTGAGGGTTACAAGACGATAGGACACGAAATCTGTGAGGATTTGAACTGGAAGTCGCCTGACTTTGTTCTATTTCCCACAGGTCAAGGAGATGGCTTTTCCAAATATTGGAAGGGCTTTTCAGAAATGGTGACCGTGGGGTTCGTTGAAGATTCTCCCAAGATGATAGCGGTACAGCCCACTGGAGCATCGCCTCTGGCTGAGGCAGTTACACATGGGCTCGATGTGGTTCCGAGAATAGCTGCCAAATCAACCGTGCAATTCTCGACGGGGGTTAGCTCTTCAAGCAACGAAGCACTAAAGGCGATCAAGATTTCGCATGGAAGCGTCGCGACTGTTTCAGATGAGGAAGCAATTTCGGCGCAGAAAAACCTTGGCATGAAAGAAGGAATATTTTCGGAACAGTCTTCAGCTTCTTCAGTTGCTGCGCTCCCGTCTCTGATAGAAAAGGGAATTATCGATAGAGATAGTACGGTCGTCTGCGTCATAACTTCTTCTGGTCTCAAAGACACATCAGTCCCCGAGAATAACTTGCCCCACATCTCGCCTATTCGAAATAATTGGAGCTCTTTTGTTGATTTCTTGAAAACCACTTACCAGTATGATATTTCTTGAAAATGGAAAAGAGAGGCCGCACTTTACGGCAAAAAAAGACCATTCAAAGGCAAACTAGCTCTAGTTCTGAGCTGAATGCCTTTGACGGAATCCTTGAACCCTTACGCTAAAGTTTTGAGCGCGTCCTTTGCGGCTTCGGTCGCTTGTTGAACTTGTTCTTCAGTGTGAACTGTTGAAATAAAGAGGTGTTCGTACTGTTGCGCATGGAAGTAAACGCCCCTTTTGAGCAACTGCTTACTGAACTTGAGATACTTTGCGCTGTCGGTGCTGAAAAAGTCTCGATAGTTTCTGATTTCCTTTAGCTTTGTAAAGTAAAGCTGGCAGCCAGCACCATCCAGACCCTGCACAATAGCCTGGGTCTTTGTCCTGTCGACCGCCTCCTGCAATCCATCAATTAGGAGATTCCCGATCTTTCTCATATGCTGGTAAATTTGTCCGTTGTTTGCATCGAGCAGTGAAAGTGATGCGTATGCAGCTGAAACGCAGAGTGCATTCGCGTTGTAGGTTCCACTGTGCATGATTTTTCCGGGTACGACCTGTTCCATAATTTTCTTCTTACCCGTTATGGCTGAAATTGGAAAACCTCCGCCCAGAGCCTTTGCAAAAGTAGCTAGATCGGGTCTCAATCCGTAGTACTCTGCCGCTCCTCCCCTCGCTAGCCTAAATCCTGAGATGACCTCGTCAAGTATGAAAACGACATCATACTGATCGCATAGTTGCTCCAAACCCTTGAGGTATCCTTCATTGGGGGTCACACATCCAATATTCATGAGAACGGGTTCAGTGATTATGGCAGCAATCTCGTGAGCCCTTCGCTTCAGGGTCTTTTCAACGACATCCAAATCATTCCAAGGAAGAACAATCATCGTATCAAGCACTTCATCTGGAATACCCCAAGAAGCCGGAATTTTGGTAGGAGAAATACTGGGACCCAGCGATGGGTATCCCAGACCTCCTGTCAGGACGTAATCGTGGGACCCGTGATACGCTCCTTCAAATTTAATGATCTTGTCTTTTCCTGTTACTCCCCTTGCAATTCTCATCGCATTTGAAGTAGCTTCGGCTCCGGTACTCGAGAAGCGAACCATATCTGCATTGGGTACCATTTTTTGAACTTTCTCGGCAAGATCTACTTCTTTCTCGTGGAGCAATGCGAACATTGTACCTTTCGTAAGCTGGTCCGCCGCTGCCTCCATTAGCTTTGGATGGCAATGTCCGTGAATCAACGGACCCATAGCGAGGATAAAGTCAAGGTACTCGTTCCCGTCAATATCCCATACTTGAGCTCCTTGTCCCCTTTCAAATGCAAGCGGGTAGGGATCAAAAATTGGATAACATTGGCCATGAGACGATGCACCACCCGGCATAACCTGTCGAGCCCTTTCGTATAGCTGCCAAGTCTTGTAGGTATTCAGCCCGCTAACGTACTCGGGATATTTTTCCATTGTGACTTCTTCCAAAATTCGTCGTCGAGATTCCGAAATGGACGTTTTATTATAAAAGACTTACATGGTAGTTTTTGGTGCGATCAACGGTACTGAAAAATTTTGGAATGCGAGATTCCTTAAACCGTGGAGTTATTTATGAGACGAATCTATTATTCACTCGAATAAACTCAATTCCTCATTTCGAGTTCTTCCAGAGAATGGAAGAACTTGCGATATTTTCCGCTTAACTACTCCAAGCATCAGCTTGTTATTTTTGAGAATGCCGTACAAGGTATAAATAGAACTCTGTTTTGTAAAGGGGCGGTACTTTTGACTCAGCAGCCGCAAACGTTTGTACGAAACGCCACTGGTCTAGTAAGAAATATTGGATTTCTCGATCAATTTCTAATTTCGCAATCCATAGTCAACCCTGTACTTGGATTCGTACTAACGGCGCTTTATGCTCCATACTTTTTTCCGGGCGCTTATTTGCCGCTAGTTTTCCTGATTGGTTCGGTTCCTGCCTTCGCGATGGTCGTAGTTTATTCTAAATTGAGCGGAGCAATGCCGCGTAGCGGAGGTGACTACGTTTGGTCTACTCGCATTCTGGGACCTCTGTTTGGTATGATCCAATTTCTCTTCCTACTCGGGACTACTGTTATTCTCGGCGGAACTTTTGCGTCCTACTCAGCTGTCTCAATCGTGCTTACTCAGTTACTATTTGGCCTCGGTGTAACCACCCAAAATCATGGCCTTCTTTCTTCCGCATCATCTCTGGGACTGACAGGTGTCGGGTTTCCAGTTGACATGCTCATTTTCTTGGTTTGCTTTGCTATTGTAATTGTTGGTATGAAACTTTGGGTGTGGTTCCAAAGAGTCAGCTTTGTGCTGTATTACATAGTTGCAGCAATTTTCATCGGACTGCTGATTACCACAAACCCTTCCTCTATTCCAACTCTATTCGATAACGCGATGCGGTTTGCTGGGTCCAACGCAACTTATTCTGGAATTATATCCCAAGCCAGCTCGGGTGGTTTCTCTCTTACTGGATTCAACTTGAATTCTACGCTGCTCGCAGCTATCCCCTGGGGGTTCCTTACATTCACTGGATTCAACTACGGCACGTATCTAGCTGGTGAGACGAAGAATGCGAAGTCTTCAATCACTAAAGCCCTGTTGGGTTCAGCTGTTCTTACTACGATAATTCTTGTTGGAATGAGTTTTCTCGCTTACAATGTATTTGGGCAAAGCTTCCTCAATGCTGCAAGTTATGTTGCAGCTACGAACGGGGCTTCCTTACCAGTTACTCCAACCGTGAGCTTACTTTTCTCCTTCGTCAATCCTGGTGTTGCTTTGTTTTTGGGAATATCATTTTTGTTGATAGCCATGCTGAATGCTATGGGGGATATCATCGCAATGTCCCGAATGACATTTGCTGCTTCATTTGATCGTTTGCTTCCATCAAAATTAGCAGATGTAAATGCTAGATTCAGCACGCCTCACTGGGCAATACTGTTCATTTCAGTGATATGGGGTGCATGGATCGCAATACTGTGGTTTGCAGGTGAAATTTCGACGATTTTGAACACGAGTCTTGTCGTCCCGATCGGCTACGCGCTTCCCCTTGTGGCGACGCTGCTGTTTTATTTTAGGCGGAGACAGCTGTTTAACCAGACTCTCGGAGGTGTTCGAGAAGCAGCAATCATAATTTTCGCTTCGGCTGTCGGAATTGCTGCGTTTGGTCTTTACATTTTTGCAGAGACAGTCCCAATATCCAGCGGGATCTTCCTTGGCAGCAATCTCGCGCTGGCCTTCGAGGTTGTCGTGGGATTCCTGATCGCTGGCATTCTGATATACGCCATTTCTACTTACTCTGCTAAGAGGAGTGGTATCGACCTTAGCCGGATTTATGCCGAGATTCCACCAGAGTAATAAGACTAGTACAGCTCTAAAGTTAGAGCTGTTGAATCATATCGACGAAAGTAGAGTCCCTGTGAACTATTGTGAGAACGGAAGTAATCGCGCAGGGTTCTCTACCATAATAGTTCTGATTTGGTCGTCGCTCACTCCAGCACGTCTAAACATCGGAACGACATCTTTGAGTAAGTGATCGTAGCCGTAACCACCGAAGCGCTTTAGCATGATCTTGTAGCAAACATCATGGGAGATAAGAACGTTAGACGCGTATCCGAGTTTCACGAGCTCCGAAACTTTCTGAACTCTCTCCGCATCAGATGGGTCGCGTTGTCCGGATGCCCCAAAATACAGTTCCGCCCCAAACGTGTCGAATTCTACATAACAACCTCGCTTTAGAAGAGAGACTGGATACTCGGTATCAAACATTCCTTCGTCTATATGACTCAGAACGACCCTTTCGAGGTTTGCACCCTCCTCATTGAGTATGTCTAATACTTGGTGATGATATCTGTTAAACGGCCAGACGTGGACGTTAACGGGCGCCCCTGTTTTGTGAGCTGCTCTGCCAGCCGCGCGTAGCACTTTTTCTTCGTTCTTCGTCATAGGCCAGGAAGTTCCAATCTCACCCAAAATTCCGCATTTGATTCCAGTATCACCTACCCCGACGGTAATTTCTTGTATCATTTGTTGAGATATTTCATCCACTGTTTTTTCGTCCATGTTTTTTGGATGAGATGCCCCAACATAGTAACCGGAACCGGCGATGATGTTTACACCCGTCGCCTCTGAAATTGCCCGGACTGCCCTCACGTCACGAGCTAGTCCCAACGTAGTGCAATCCACAATTGTCTTCCCGCCAGCCATCTTGAAATACATCAGCTCCTCGATTGCGAGTCCGACATCGAGTTGAAGCAGGTTATCTCTTGACGAAAGAATATCCAGACGAATTTCCCCCAGATTTTCAATTCGGACTGGCAGTTCTGCAAGCCTCTTCCTTGTCGCTTCTTCCACGGTTCCCGACATGTAGCATGTCAGATCAAAAAGCAAGTGTTCATGAGAAAGAGTTATGCCTAATTCAGAGGGAGCTAAACTTCCCCGTACTGTTTGTACGCTCAAAG
>JABDCJ010000015.1:0-7305 GCA_013288145.1 Nitrososphaerota archaeon
ATCGAATTCGCGTGCAAAATATGAGAAAATAGTTTTCTTTCAATTTAGGCCAAACAGTGCAACTTACGTTTCTTCCGAAAAGATAATAATGCATTTAAGTGCGTTGAGGGTTTGGCTTTCCGGGCGACAATGACAAAAATCTTCCTCGTTGATGACGAGCCTGACATCGCTAACTCACTGAAGACCGGGCTTGAGAGGAAAGGGTTCAAAGTGGACGTGTTCACAGATCCCACTGAAGCCCTGGCTAAATACAAGTCCCATGGTTACGATTTACTTCTAATTGACATTCGAATGCCAAAGCTAAATGGATTCGAGCTGGTTAGGGAGATCAGAAAGGTCGATACTGATTCGGAGGTTTGGTTTCTAACCGCGTTCGAAGTGTATTACGAAGAATTTAAGAAAATGTTCCCGAACTTGGATGTTAAAAGTTTCATTCGAAAGCCGGTATCTCTAAACGAACTTTCTAATCGCATTATGGAAAAAGCAGCTGTGACTCAAGAGAAGAATCAGTAGCGAAAAGAACTTGTATTGTCAGTAAAATTCTTCCGAAAGAATTTTACGACTTCGTTAAAGGTCGAAACGCCTCACATGAGGTAACCACTGCTGCTTTACTAATGAAGGTCGCGATACACCAGCCCCAGTATTTTCCTTATGGCGGCTTTTTCCACAAAGTCAGCCTCTCTGATCTCTACGTGGTTATGGACGATGCCCAATACGATAAGAGATTCACAAACAGGAATCGAATAATCACTCCCAAGGGACCGATCTGGATTTCTGTACCCATCAACAAGAAACAAAAGTTTGCCGCAAATGCAGAAGTGGAAATCAACAATGAAATGTCCTGGCGAGATCTTCACTGGACGCGACTTCAGCTTTCTTACAACAATTCAAAATTCTTCCACCTGTACAAAGGGTACTTTGAGCAGCTGTACAAAAGAGAGTGGAATTTGCTTTTTGATCTTGATCTCGAGACTTTGAAACAGATGATTTCCTGGCTGGGTCTCAAAACAAAAATCATTCTAGAATCCGATTTAGGCGTGACTTCAAAGTCTACTGATCGCCTGGTCGATGTGTGCAAGGCAGTCGGGGCAGACACGTACGTTGCTGGAAGCGGCTCGAAAGCCTACATGGATGAATCACATTTCGAGAGGAACAACCTGCGGATCGAGTATCAGAACTGGGTTCCTGTTCAGTACCCTCAGCATCTTGCAGCGGAGTTTTGCCCAAATTTGTCAATTATCGATATACTCGCAAATCTCGGTCCTGACTCTCTGAACGTCATTCGCGGAGAGAACCCGCTTCTGATAGCGAGTGGTAAAAAGTCGTGACTGGAGTTTCGTAATAATTTTTGGTGTTTTCCTGCGGCGAGAATTTAGATGATCAATTATAGCTCTCTGGGACTGAATTTAGGAAACTGCAGGCCTTTCCTGCTCAAGCATTCCAGCGAGTGACTCAATTGAAAACGGTTTTTGCAAGAAGAGCAATCCGGCTCTCCTAGCTTCTTCTTTGACATCGTAACCCGTTGTAAGAATTATTTTGATTTCGGTCCGATGACGCATTATGATCTTAGCTGCCTCAATTCCGTTCATCTCTGGCATTCTATAATCCATGATGATCACATCAAATGACAAGTGCTCGTCAGCCATTGCCCTAACTAATGAAGTCCCATCAGCAAAAATTGAGGGTTCGCTAAGGTTTAGTTTTTGGGTGATCAGTGTTGCTAAAAGAGAACGAATATCGGGGTCGTCCTCGACGATCGCTATTTTCACCTTTTTGTCCGAACCCCTCACCCGTGATGAATAGAATCTTACAGGACAAGGTACTAGGAGATTATTTATGTTGAACGTTTGTTGCTAACACTATTTGCAAGACGCCAACCGGATCAAAAGTTCTTCGCGGACAACCGCGCACGAATTCCCAATTTTTCTGGTTGAAAAATCCGGTCTTGCACTATGCCGGATGGGTGATACCGGAATACTTGGAAGATCCTTGAAACCTCCTCTATCCATCCCCCCACGATCCGTACTCAGCGAAACCGGGGGAGTGATGAACCGTTTAAGGGGACAATACTTGAGGTTCAGAAGACTTTGCGAAGAACCTTTTTGTTTTTTGAACTATTGAATTGATATCCGAATCGACAGCAGTAGCTAGAACCAAAGCTCTATCATTGTGATGCAGTGGGAGTACCATCACAGTTAGTCGGGCATGAGCTGATATTGAATCCTTCATGGCTTCACCGACCATAACACCCAGTCCGTCAAGACATCCGGAAAAGAGAATTTCTTCATCTAGATCGAGAAGTTGTTTGCAAGTTGTTTGCGCGTCAACTTCTCCTAAGGTTTGCATCGGCGCCCAAGGGCTACTATAAAAGTAGTAATAAATACAGCAGAATCTTATGCTAGAAGAATTCTCCATAGCCAAGATCCATCCGAGAGGGAAACCTATCGAAAATAGAATAAGGTTGTCAGACTGTAATTGAGACTTTTGCCGTTAATTCGATCTCATCGTTTCTTTTTTCCTCGACCTGTAGCTTCAAATTCAAACGATCGCGGGCGAACTCCCGACCGAGTTCCATTTCCAAGTTATCCAGGGCTGCGTAAAGGGACTTGCCTTCGCCGTAAATCGAAGAATTGGCAGTAGAACGAACGTGGAAGAGTCCCGTCTCATTGTTAAATTTGATAAGGTATGTCAAGAAAAGGAACCACCTTCGAGCAATACACGTCCTGTTTTATTTATAGCGCCACCATCGGCTAGAAGAATCTTTACGACCCTGGATCCACCAGCCATATCGCTCACCTCGCGGTCAGGAAGTCAGTGATTGACAGAATTAAAGTCCGGCGCTGACCCCCGTGTTACGAGCCTTCGAGATCGAGTGAATGCTTATGGACTTAGGCTCGAGGAGATCATAAAAATTGTACCGGGAATCGAACATAGATTCGTCTTGGAGAAAAAAGGAAACACTCTCTATGTTGATTTTGCATTCAAGGATACCTTAAACAAACGGCCAAGCTCCAAAGTTAAAACACAGATACTCTCAGCGAATTAATCTCTGAATTGCAGGGGAGCGAAGCCTCTCATAATTCAGGTAGGGGGCATAATACGGCGTACGCCCGATGTGCGGTGATGTCTTGTTCTTTGACAGAGGCCTTGTTGCTCTCGACTCTACATACACTAAAAGCGGTAGCGCGATTGCAGAGAGAACCTGAGGAGCTGCGAAAATCAGGGAAAGAGGGTGCACTGAGATCCAAGCGATTAGGATAATTCCGACTCCCACCGCAAGTTCTGCCTTTAGCTTTGACGCCACTGCCATTAGACTCCGTTCTTTCTTGGTGGTTTTGGGGGTAACCACAAACTCTTCCTTCAAACTCTTTACATTCCCAGGGACGAGTTGCCTGAAATTTGCGACTATCCTCGATGCCGAAGTCTTTAGTATCTGCAATGATACCGGCGCCATCATTGGAATGTTGTAAGCGCTTCCCCAAAATAGCGACGTACCCATCTTCCGTAAAGTCAACTCCGGATCCTTAATCCGAAGCGCCAGCAATGGCCATAGCACTATAACTGAAAGTGTCATCACGCCGGCAATGGTAACCGCACCGTTGCCAAAGAGATGCGGAAGACTCGCAACAGTCATAATCGGGAGAAGCAGCATCAGGGCAAAGTTTGACATGTGAGTGGTCCATCCGTAGAACAGAAAAAAGCCAACAGCCTCCGGTCCACCATATTTTAGCAGATTTAGTTGGGAGACGGCGTCCCGGGACCATCTAAGAGATCGCTTTCGCGCGCTAAGATAGTCCGGTGGAACCTCCTCCCAGGTGACTGCACTCTCAGCATAAATCGAGCGGTAACCCTTGCTATGAAGTCTAGCCAATGTCTTGTAATCTTCGTTTGACTCCTCGACGAAACCTCCTACGGCATGCAAAGCGGAGACTTTGATCAGAGCATTATGGCCATAGTATGGCGTTGTCCCGAGGTTTTTCATCGCCTTTTGTACGATTTCCATGTAAGCGTGCTGAACTGTGACAGATGACCTCGTTAGTCTAGTAGGGATTGAGGTCATTGTGAGGGTCTTAGTTTGGATTACAGCAATATCGAGATCTCTGATTGCAATATCGGCGCAGTGCTGAATCGCTTCTACACTTGCGCGGGAATCCGAGTCAAGCAAGAAGAAATAGTCATAGTTCGATCCGTAACTAACCATCCAACTGTTAATTGCTCCTGCTTTGTAACCCTGACGAGTGTTCCTTCTACAGACAATACAATGGTTCGTTTCCGCAAAAACTTCGACCTCTCGTCTGACCGACTCCTCGGTGCTATCGTCAAGAACGTAAAATGAAAAGTTCCCCTTCCGGGCCTCCTGAATATCGTATTCAGCGTGATCCGCCATGAAATCATTGTATGTGGTGTACAGCATTGCAATTCTTTGTCTCGACTTTTGAGGAGGAAGGGAAGAGATGTTTACCTCGTTGTAAGACGAGACTAACTTGTTAGGAAGCAGCGAAGTAATCATGAAGGAAAAGATTCCCGCGGGGATGAGGTTCAGGAACGAGATCAGGAACAGGACAAAGAGTTCGACCAAAGTTAATTGAGCAATAGGCATTCGAGTCCAGAAGAGGTACTCGACCCCCAGATAAAAGCCGAGAAATGATCCAAGTTGGACGATCTGTGGGAAGGGAAGATCTCGGGAAAACATATCTCCACCTGGGTCAAAACCCGATCTGTCCGCGAAGCGCTTTAAGCAGCTTAGTTGTATTTTCTAGAAGCTTGTTATTTCGATGTGGGGATAATCAAGGAATGACGGTAAAGTATCCGTACTCTCCCTGCCTTGCCTGATTTCCAGTCATGCTTTGATAATAAAACGTTCCCACTTGCGTAACTATGAGTGTGTCATTTACCGATCCGCCGGCGCTGATCGTGCTCGACAGCGAGTTGAAAAGAGCATTGTCTGCGCTTGTATTATACAGATTGGCCACGACTGCGACATTGAAGACCTGTGTTGTGTTGTTCCGGATCACGAGTCGGATTGCGGAATCATTTCTCACATTAATTATTGGACCTGGCTGGGTGCCATTAAACGATAGACTTTCCACGACCGTTAGGTGAAAAGTAAAGACAGGATAAACTGTGAGATTCTGGGGGTTCAATCCCGGCGAAACTCGAGCAGTAACAGGCTGCAGGTATGTGTTGTTGACTCCAGTGAGATTTAGCTCATAGTTGCCAGACGAAAGTCCAGTAAATACGAACCGCCCAGATGAAAAATTCGCTGTTAGACTGCCCGCATGCAACGATCCTTTTGTAAGCCTCGTTCCGTTTGGGAAAGTAAGTGTCACCGCTAATTGAGTGGAATTGGTAACGATCGGAGCCTTGGTGACTGTCGTGGCCGAAACCGTGTGTACCGATGGCTGACCACGGACAGGAGCCGAATAGTGCGCTGCTATTGCCGTTGCTGCGATTATGCAAAGCAGCAGGGCTGCACTTGCAATTAGGGAACCGGATCGCTGCAACGCAGATCAACTATGGAAAGTAAATACTCAAATTTTTTTAGAAAGGAAGAATGTTCTATACTAACATTACAGGATTCTAAATTTTGAGTAAGTCTGGATCCGATTACGTGCTGGAGACTAAAAATCATTATCTCGGACCTAGCTTGAAAGCTCCAGAGTTCAAGCTTCTCATAGGTCTGACGATGATCTCAATAATCGAAGCGATAACATATGCTTGGATTGAAGTAGTTCTGTTCACATCGTCCAGTCCTATCCTGTACGACACCTGGATTCTCGGACATTACACGAGCTATCACGTTGTTCTGGCGATATTGGTTCTATCAATGATATTTGGTGTCGGTTTCGTCGCATGGTTGACATACTCGCCAACAAGATTTCGAAAGTTTTTCCTCCTGACACTGGGCGACTTTATTTTATGGGCGCTTTTAGAGGATGAGTTTTTCTTTATTTTCTCCGGCGCAACTCATACCCCCACCGATTGGACAAACTGGCCTCTGGGAGCCGTGAATATTTTTGGAAGCTACATTCCAATCTGGTATATCCTAGCAATCGGAGCGATCTTCGTTCTCTGGTTTTTGGGGCTAAGTATAGGAGAAGCTCGCAAAAGTGAGGTCTTTGCGGAGGCGCGATGAAAAATCCTCTACGGGGGAGACGGGGATTCGACCCGCACAACCGGGTGCCCCAAAGTTCTTCTGAGAAGATTCTGAACCTCTGTTGGGTTCTCGATGAGAAACAGATTGAAGTGTCTGCTGTCATTTGTGTCCACCACGATATTTCCCCTCCTGATCAGACGAAGTGATGCAGGCATGAACAGTCTTGCGTCCGAAAACGCCATCGCTGCTACAAACGTGTTCTGAAGGTTCAATATCCCGGAGTCGACATAAAGGCCATCCTCGCGGAGGTCGTATTTGTGACGTGCTCTTAGCAGGGCTAGATGAATCACTTCGCCGAGATACACGACTAAAACAATTGCAACAGTCAGGAGCTCGACCGGATACGGTATCGTCATTCCTGCGAGCGCGATACTCGCAGGAAAAAGTACCCCAGCAATGCCGAAATAGCTCGACGACAATAGTTCAAGGCCGACAAGAACTGCGACAACGATCAGCGAAATTAATCCATAAAGCAGGTAGAGAACGGACACCGATGGACGACCGACCCAGACCTGTTTTCCTTTTCCTCCAATAAGCGGTTGTTTGGCCAAGGCAATTCACTCCAAGATTACTAATTGTGGCAGTACAACGCATTAGAAATTTAGCAGTTTCGATCATCTTTAGCTAAGATTCTTCTAAATATATCGAATAACTTGACGGCCTGCGTGATCTTTTCGGTTGTGAAGCAGGAAAATCGCTAGATCTCTCTCTGCTGCATTCAAGATTCCAACTTCACTAACAAAAAGCCAGCAGAAAGGGCAACCCAAATTTCTCAGCTCTGATAAATTCAGAATATCAAATAATCCATTGTTCGAAGACATTTCAGATTCCTCTTTTCTTTGGTTCATGATTTTTCGAAAAAGAAAAACTTCTGAGTCCAATTTAAATTGCTAAGAAAGAAAATCATGGAAGAAAAAATAGGTTTCACAATCTATCTATTAGTGATCTATTAGCGAGACTATTCCAAGGGAACCTCATTCGAAATATCGCTTACCAAGGCCTGTCGAGGACAAGAAATAGGAAGACCCTCCAGAGTCAAAATTCTAGCAAGAATAAAATGAAAAGAGCCCGCAGGGTTCGATCCCCTACAGGCTTGAGAGCCGCTCTTCTTCGGTTAATATTCGAAAATTTCTTGCTTTTTGATGACC
>JABDCJ010000015.1:7315-42606 GCA_013288145.1 Nitrososphaerota archaeon
TTGCTTCAGTCCCGTCTTCGAAAACGGTCTGTGTCAAAAAGATTCATCAACTAGGGACTTGCCCTCGTTGATGCTTGGAACGAGTTCATTGATTTTATCATAAGCATTCATGAACCTCAGTCCCTTCTCGGTGAGCACGTACAGCTGGGATCCCGCCTCGTATTTGATAAGTTGTCTCTCCTCCAGCAGCTTGAGATACTCCTTCAGCTGAGAGTAAGACATGTACGCGCGGTACATAATGTGAGTCTTCGTAGCCCCGGATCTGATTGATCGGAGCATCGAATCGATTATTTCCGTGCTGCTTCTGTACTTCATGGCATGTGTGTTTTCCACAAATGAAATAAAAGATTTATGAAACAATCTTCTATTTTTGGCCTACGAATCAAATTTTTCTTCGATCCGTCGATTTAGGGCGTTCTCGTATTGGAATTCAGCGTCTTGCGAAATTTCTCTAGAAAATTCTTTCTTTACTCTTTTTAGCATGTTATATCCATTCTCCAAATGGAGAAAATAAATGTCCAAAACGAACGTGAATCTCGGCCAATCAATAGACAGCATAAAGAGCCAGCTTACGAATTACGGAACGCAAATCCAGGAATACCTGAAAAATGTAAACGCGACGGTTGAAGATTACAAATTCTCGATTGAGAAGAGGGAAAATGGCGGCCTGTCAATAGACATCGAATTCAAGGCGACAATCCAGGGAATGCAGCCCTAGAGGGTTTGCACTTTCTCTCCTCCTTTTTTGATTTGAGAATTCAGCACCCCATATAGCATGAAGGTTCATTCAGCCCTCCGTTTTTTTTGAGAGTTGATGAATCTTTTTGACACAGACCGTTTTCGAAGACGGGACTGAAGCAAGCCGGATTCAAGCCGGTCTCCGGAAGCTAACCAGCCACTATCCCAACGCTTTTCGGGTTGCAAAGTTTGCAACCGGTAGCGGAATAGGATTTCTTGATAGCGAAATTGTACTCGCGCTGGGGACCTATTTGCTTTACCGCCAACTCAGCCCGCCACGTGGAGCTTTTTTTTCACCACTTTTTATCGCCATCAATGTTATCGCGTTTGTGGTAGGGGTAACAGTTGCCTTCTTCATAAACGAGTCCCTAATAGCTCGCGGGGAAGGACGTAAGATAAGCTACAGTTTTCGCTCCGTGCTGGTAAGATTGGGCAAATTTCAACTGATTTTCTTAGCTGGAAACCTTGTAATGGTGGCAGTCGAATTAATCTTGTTAAAGTCATTCGGTTTTCCGGCTGAATTAGGTTTGATTCTAGGAGCGATAGTCTCGTTCCCAATAAGCTATTTTTTCTCAATGAATTTTATTTGGGAGATCAAGGCTGAAAAAGTAGTCATAAATCGCGGCACGAAGGATTTATCCCCGGTAAGATCAAAAAAGATTAAACTGCCCCAACTTTTTCCTCGGAATCCGATTTCTACTCTACCAAAACACCTCGTGACTCCGTATGGAAACTATGATGTTAAAATTCAAGAGTACAGGTTTGATGTTTATCCCGTAACCGGACATGAAGATACGACGACTGGGATCGAATTTGCGCTAAAAGTGGACGTCGAGCCTGAGGGCTAGACAGTTATACTAAGATTCATCTAAAATTTAGTTTCTAAGCTTTTTTTTCGATTTAGCTGAAAATAATTCTCAAACTTTCAGACGGAGAATCCTTCTACGCTTAGGTTACTTTCGCCTCAAATATTGCCGAGCTAGTTACTTCACTAAAGGATGCACGGATAAGATGCGTTCATTTCAGAAAAAGACGAAGCTCGAAGAGGAATTGGATCGCTTAGAAGAGGACTTTGAGGCAAAGCCTACTCAACAATTGCGGATCATCGGTCACACTATCAGTTGTAAAAATTGTCTGAAAGAATTGGCTGCATTTTATTGTCCTTGTGGCTCGTTCCTTTGCGCTTTTGATATGGCTTCGCACAAGTGTCTGATTACATTAAGAGAAAGCTTTGCAGATGACTTGAAAAGGGCTCTGCGCTAGTCTGGACATTTTTTTCTGCAATCTTTCATCTTTAGGAAAGAGAATAGAGTTCCATGGCAATCCCGATTGCTCTAGTCGAGTTGTGGCAAACGTCCTTCCGTCAAGGGAAAGCGAAACAGCAAGGAGGGTTGAACTTTTCGCCAGAGCAAGTGAAAAAGTATTCGGAATTCTTCATACATTCATGTTGCATACGCCTTCGAGAATTCATTGGTCCAACTCGCAGAGTTCTCGAGTAATGTCGTTCAAGTAAGAGCGATCGGCTTCAAGATAGTCTGACCTCCATTCTTCAAGATCATTTGATACCAAAGCGCGGTTACGAGATAGATGATTAGGAGAATCGAGAATCGCTTCCAGGATACCGGGCAATCGCGCCTGATGTTTTTGTACCCATGTTATGGGTTGAAAGAATGAAACTGAAGCCAAGGGACAAGGTAGTTGTATCGAGACCCGCGGCAGAATATTCGATCCCGCCGCCAGCGGTCTTAGACGGCAAGTTTGAACTAGAACTTTCTTCTCGTTGATTTCCTCAATTAATTGAAATATCGATGTTCTTTTGACGGGGAGACCATGGCCAACCAAAAACTTGTTGGACACAAGTTAGCAGGAGAAACTCGTGAGGAAGTTCTCGACTCCTCACAGAAAAATGTAGTCTACGCTCCTTGCATGAGTTGCAGGAGACATCCGCATTTTCCGCATATCGCTCCCGTTACCCGTCATATCGAAGGTATCTGCGCGATTTGTGGAGCATACTCTGATGCGGCGCGTTGAGGATTCGTGGAAATCCGTGAGCGATACCAGCGTGAAACCCGAAAATGAACACATGAATCGGAAAGAAGAGCCCACAAAAGCTCCCACGCCCGATAAGCTGGACCGCTCGATGAAAGGCGCGAAGGATCGCAAGCCTTACCCCTTGACCGAAGAGGAAGCAACGCCGAATATTCCGGGATCGCAAAAGTAACTAAACAAGGACTAGAAGAGTCAACGACACCATATTTCTCGAATTCAGCACCTCTTATTGTTCGTTGAAATCGCGCGTGAGCGCGCCGGCTGTTACCGAGCAAACTAGCCTAACGCCAAATTCGCAGTCAACCAGGTTTGACCCGGCAGTCTCTGGACTGAGGGGTGTTTCTGCATTTGGCGTCGCGTTGTTTCACGCGTCGTCCTCAATCACAATGCCGTTCTTCGCAATCACCAACAACCTCTACCTTGGAGTGCCTGTTTTCCTCATGATGAGCATGTCACTGCTCTTGCGACGCATTGATTTTCGGTCTCGCGGGACTTTTGTACTCCGTAATTTGCGCATTTGCGATAGAATTTTCATTGCGCCCTCAAGAGATAATCCGGCGTCTTAGCAAAAGTTACGGTCCATTCAGATTGCGATCGAGATCTCGCAGGAAAATGCCTCCATACTCAAACTATGGAATCGAAAATTAGAAGTCAGCGCCTAATTGTATCAGGGATTTCTATAGAAGTTAGAGTGCACTCATATAGACAACCACCGAGTATCCAAACTTCGATAAGACATGGGATTACTCAACCTGGTGGCAGTTATCGTCATACTGTTCATCATATTCGCAGTTCTTGGATTCGGAGGAATCGCAGCGGTGCTTGGAAGCCTGCTGTACCTGCTCATCATAGTCATCGTGATAATCTTCCTCGTAAGTCTCGTCGCGGGAAGATCGTGGTACGGCTTCTAACAATTCGGCCGCTTGAAATCACAAGCCGATAGGACGCCTCAGAGCAGATTGCGAGCTGATCGAAGGGCTCGCAGATTCCAATTTTTACAAATAACGAATTTTTCAAGACCCTGATTTTCGCTTTTTTCTTGGAACTAAAACAAAAAAATTGACGGCCGTCTTTCCTACACGAGATTGCGGAATCGGAAGAGAAAAGTACCGCCTCCCACATTCTCCAGCCCTTAGGTGGCAGGTTTCAGAAAGGGCGAAAACAAAACCTGCTCCACGTTGGGGAGTGGGAGAGGAGATTTATTCCGGGGACGTCCAATCTACAAGGCCTCAGCCAATTAAGTGCGTAACTCTACATTTTTCGAAAAGAAATACACATTCTATTTCTAAAACTCATTTCCTAATGTGAATCTAGAATAGATAACATGGACCCATATCTCTTCCCGTACAAATTCTACCTTTCGACTAAATAGTTCACATCTCACTGTACATTGATCCGAAAATGCCTGAAGAAAGAATCGAAGGCAAAGAGAGAAAGGAGTATGGAAAGGCCGAGGAAAAGATTGGAGAGGGATTCGGCGACGACAGCATGGAGATGGTTGGCAAGGCCGAGAAAGAGTACGGTAAAGCGGAAGAGAAAGTAGGCAAACAGAAAGAGAAAAAGGGAATGTAAGAAAGCAAAGGTGTCATTTTTTTGTCGACATCACCAAACCCGACACCTATCCTTTCGCCCGTTCCAGCACCAATCTAGGCTAGAAGTAATTCTTCTGAAAAAGACGAGTCATTAAATTGCGAGACTTGCGGGGCAAGCTTTGACAGCAAAGAAGAGCTGGAACACAACGAAGAAAACCACGCTGAAGAGCTGAGCTAAGGGCTCAGCTTCCCTCACTGTGGGTAATATTCAGTCATCCGAGCCTTTAGTTTTCTAGAAAAATCTTCTCTAGTGTATATATTAAATCCCGAAGAAAAATCCGGCAATTTATTGTCTTCGACTTTCGATAGACAGAACGAGAAATCCCGACGCTTGTCGGATATTTCGCAGAGTTCCTCTAACCTGCCCCAAGAGACAAGGGTCGTCAACGGGGCGGAAATTACGCCGCTGGCGATTGCTTTTCTTCAACGAGCTACTTCTTCTTACCTTAAGATCGCAACAAATCGGATTACACCGACGGATCGAAAAGCTGGTTTGGAATTTTCAAAAGCGTTGTTTGAATTGAACCCCGGCTTCAGTTACCAGCTGATTACCGATATCCAAGTTGATAATCTAGAATACTACAGATCGCTGGCTGGAATGGGTGTTCAAGTAAGGCACTTGGAGAACAACAAGATTAGCTTCGCTTTTTCTGCAAATGAATACATGACCGCAGAGCTTGCAGCAATTGAAAAACAGACCGCCACGGGAGCGAGCGTTCCAA
Source organism: Nitrososphaerota archaeon (assembly GCA_013288145.1). The sequence goes on from JABDCJ010000015.1 coordinate 12,417, forward strand.
GCGAGATAATTTGGAGCACGAAATCTGATCTGATCCTGCAGGCTGGCCAAATGTTTCAGATGATGTGGAGCATGTCGATTCCCGCAGAAGTTAGAATTCACCAGCTCGTGTCCGGCTCCGATTCAACCGGCGAAACGAGACTTATCTCCGACATGAACGAGGTATTCAGGATCGGAAAAGAGATGACCGAACGGTGTAGCGAGTCCGCGCTCTTGATTCTGGCATCTCCAAAGACCGTCACCCGAAATAGCGAGAGCTTCGAGAGGTTGACAACGCTTCAAAAGGAGAGACAATTCAGGATCAGGGTGCTCTCTCCGGAGGTTAACACTCCCGTCATGAAAATTCTCCCAGGAGCTGAATGGAGAAAGATAGAGCCGATGAACGTGAGCATCATCATTTACGATATGAAGGACATGTTCATAACCCAGTACGGCGACATGGAGGCAAATTCGACACAGACCGCGGTATTCTCCAACATTTACACCACTAATCGTCATACAATAGCTGGAATGGCTTCAGTCTTTGATGCACTGTGGAAAGAAAGCGAACTAAGGGAAATGGAAGAAAGGAGTAGAAAACAAGCGCAGCTCCTACAGGACATACTTACGCACGACATTCGAAACTACAACCAGATTTCTCGATTGAGCGGGGAGCTCGTACTCGAGCGCCTAAGAGCCGCCGGAGATCTAGAGGGATCGGGATTGGTTGAAGATATGCTCGAGGCTATCGATGGCGCCTCTGCGCTTGCGGAGAAGGGCAAGAAGCTCGGCAAAATTCTATCGGAGGAAAACCCGGAGCTGGGGCCGATCGATCTCATGGAATCAATCGAAAAATCGATGGTACTGGTAAGGCAGGCCTTTTCTGAGAAAATCATCAGAGAGGAAACTCAACTCTTGGAAAAAAGACTGGTCGTAACTGCAGACGATCTTCTGAATGAAGTTTTTACAAACATATTTTCAAACTCGGCAAAGTACACGGACTCTAAAGTTGTCGAAATTGAAATCGATGCCCAGGTCGACGGGCCCTATGCTAAAATATCGATCGCCGACAACGGAGCGGGCATCGCAGACGAAGTCAGGGACAAGATATTCGAAAGATTTGTCGCCGGGGCGAGAGGAAGTGGTCTCGGCATGTCAATAGTTCATGCGCTGGTCGTAAACAGGTACCGAGGAAAGGTCACCGCAGAAAATCGTGGTAACGGTTCCGGCGCCGTGGTCAGAATCTGGCTTCCACTATCTGAATCAAAGGAAAATGTACGAGATTAGGATCGTCGATAATGAGCGAAAAAAACAAACAGATCAGCTTAATGCCTGCCAAGCTCGTCTCGCTCGTGCAAGATGACGAGCCAATGGTGCAAAGATCGGGAAAAATCCCATTGCTTATACGCCGCTCAGACAAAAAGTTCCCGATGCAAGAGGTCGATGGCAGAGCGACTTCGTTAGAAGAGCAGCGGGAAAAAAGTCGGCAAAAATCTCTCACAAAACTGGAAGATATCAGCCCCGCAAAGTTCGGCCATCAAAACGGCAAGAGTCTGGACAAAAGGATAATGGTGGTGGACGATGAAAAGAAAATTGCGGATCTATACGCCATAATACTTAGGGCGGCTGGATTTTCTGTAAACTGGATAGCGCACGACGGCGTGGAGGCGCTCAACGCAATTAGTGCGAGCCCCGAGCGAGGCCCAGACGTCATCTTGATGGATCAAAAGATGCCGAGGATGGACGGACTGGAGGCTTCCAAAAGAATCAAGGGAATCAACCCAGAGATCAAGATCATAATGATAACCGCCTACGACGTCCCCGGAGGCTACAAAGATCTCATGAGCTTTGTTCTTTCAAAGCCGATCTCAAAGCAGGGACTGATAGACGCAATCAAGAGCATTTGATGTTTATTTTTCTTTGTACTCTTCTTCCCTGATCTCGACCCATTGATGTCCACAGTGCTTGCACCTGTACGCATATTGGAATTCATCAACGGCGATAATTGACGGCTCGGTCTCGCCAACTTCGAGAAACGAACCCGCGTAACCCCCGAAGTAGTCAGAATTTACCGGGCGCGACTCTGAAATGTTTCTCGAGTCGATCAGTTTTTTTCCCGTTAGTTGAATTTCGAATCTTCTCCCGCAATTAGGACAACGGCGGAAAAAGGTTTCAATCTCGGGTGACATGGAAGGTTGAACAAAAACATGCTGGCCTATTAAAAAGGAAAACTCCCAGCTTCTCGTTAGATTCTAGAATTCAATGCTATGTAACATTCTACCTTAACTTCCAGAAGCTGAGAAAAATGATTTCGGGGGTCAAAGAATAAATTAGTCTCCGTTGCTTCCGGAAAGGCAAGCTCAAATTGCAGATAACCACCACTGCGAAGGAAGAAAATCGAAAGACGCCGAAGAAATATCAGGAGCTCCAGGCGGAGCTCAGCTCTGCTGACCGGAAAGCAAAGTTCGTCATGTACCTTTTTTCGGAGGGGCCGCGCGAATACGATTTTCTTCTCAAAATATTGAGTATGGGGCGCGACAATTACTGGAGGGATCTGATAGTCCAAAATGCTCGAGTGCCGCCGAGTGGCGCAAAGATTCTGGACATTGCTTGTGGAACCGGGTTAGTTTCGTTTCAGCTAGCTTCAAGTAAGAAAGGCAGCATGGTCGTTGGCGTTGACGTCGCAAGAGAGATGCTCGAAAGGGCAAATGACCTGAATAAGAAAATGGGCGGAGACCTCGACGTAAACTTGATTCAGGCAAGGGCTGAGAATCTCCCGCTTCGAACGGGGACCTTCGACTGCGCGACGATCAGCCTCGCAACGAGAAACGTGTCAAGTGTGTCCGAGACATTTTTGGAAATGAAGCGGTGTGTTTCTTCCGGATCTCCAGTAATCTCAATGGACTTCACAAAGCCCCGAGGCAGTATTTTTGCACCATTTTACAAGTTTTACACCTTCAGCGTTTTGCCCGCACTGGGATTGGTGATCTCGCGGCATTGGAACGGGATATTTTCCTATCTTGCAGGATCAATTGAGCGCTCTAAAACTCCTGAAGATCTATCCAATATCATGGAGGAAGCTGGATTGCAAGGCGTATCGATCAGGCGGATGACGCATGGCGTAACCGCCCTGGTTTCTGGCTACAAGAATAGAGATCCAATGTAAGATGACAGTCCAGAAGCCAGCGTGGTACACTGTCGGCGGGCACGGAGTGCTGTCTGACCTCCTTAACCTTCTCCATCCGCCCTACACGCTGTGGCATCTTTCTTACGTGACAATTGGAATCGCACTTTCCCCCACCATCTATTTAGGGCGATCCATTGCCGTTCTCGTATCCTTTTTTCTCGGACTGGGAATCGGCGCGCATGCTCTGGACGAGACAATGGGAAACCCGCTTAAAACGAGACTTTCAAGGGGGAAACTTTACTTCATCGGATTTTTGTCTCTCGGCGCAGCTGCGGCAATTGGCGGCTATTACGTCCTGACCCTTTCGTTTGTCCTCCTACCCATTATCCTCGTTGAGGTGTTTCTTTCACTCGTATACAACCTGGAGGCTTTTGACAAAAAATTTCACAACACTCTGATTTTTTCAATCTCCTGGGGAGTCCTACCATTCCTAACCGGGTATTTTGTAAACGCTCTCTCCCTTAGTGTGGGTGCCATGCTCACCGCCGTTGCCGTGGGGCTGCTCACGTACGTGCAGCGGACCCTGAGCACGCAGGCAAGATCAGTAAGGCGTGGCGTTGATTCGCCGATCAAAGCTTTGAAACTCGAAAACGGAGAGGAGATTCGGATGACAACGGGGGAGTTTATCGCCCCAGCGGAAAAATCACTCAAGGTGCTTACAATCACAATCTTCGTTTTTGCAATTGCCCTAATCTGCCAGAGAGTATTCTGACCGTCCCGGCAAAAATTCTGTACGATAATTCGACTAAGTCTAAATTACTTTGAGATTTCAATCCCCGTAAGGTGAGCTCTGATTTTTGTTTGTGGGGAGTAGATCGGCAATTAAAAACCCCTTCATAGATCCTGAACAACTGGAAATTGGTTACTGGGCCGCGCAAGAAGAGTACGATACCAATAAGCTAGCTAGATTGACAAAGATGGCTGAGAAGATAGGACTGGAATCTGTACTAACGAGCGATCACCTGCAACCCTGGTTTGACACAAATGGAAAGTCGGGCTTTGCCTGGATGTGGATGGGCGCGCTGGCTGCGACGACGGAGAAGATGGCGTTTGGAACTTGCGTCACCGCTCCCGACCGCTACCATCCGGGTCTAATAGCGCAGATGTTTGCATCGTTCGATGAAATGTTTCCAGGAAGAGGGCTTCTGTGTCTGGGTGCGGGAGAGGCGATAAATTCGCGGCCACTTGGGATCGAGTGGCCCTCAAGGGCCGAAAGAGTCGAGAGGTTGAAAGAATCCGCGGAAATAATTAGGATGATCTGGGATAGCGGCGGAAAAAGAGTGAGCTATGGAGGGCAGCACTTCAGGTTGAATCAAATGAAATTGTATACCATGCCGCAAACACGGATACCGATGTACATCGCGGCAGCCGGTAAGCATACAGCTCGAATTGCGGGAAGGTATGCAGATGGTCTCGTTGTCACCGGCGGAGCCGCTAAAGCAAGAGGCGAAGGAGCTTTATGATGCGGCAAAGGAGGAGGCAAGAAAAGTTCGGGGTAACGGGGCTAAATTAGCACGTCTGGTGGAAATCAGGCTCTCGTTCGACAAAGATTACGACCTCGCGCTAAAGCATGCGAGAACCTGGGCTGCGACGGCGATAGAAAACCCGTTTGACAGAAGCTGGTTGGATCCATTAAAGTATGAAATGGAAGGGCGAAAAGTTCCAGACGAGCGGATGGCCGAGAAATACGGAGTAACTACGGACATTGAGGAATTCAGAAAGAAGCTGGAAGCACTGAAAGCTTTTGGCTATACAAAATTACAAATTCACAGCTCAAGCCCGGATGAGGAAGAGGTTTTGAACGAGATCTCGAAAATACTTCCGTCGCTTAGAGAAAGGCGCTAAGAATAATGCAATCCGGCGAGAAGGAAATCAATGAATCTGCAGAATTGTTTTCTTTTCAGATAGTGAATTCTTATTCATCGCCTTGAAAAGACCGTTCAGCTTGTACATAGCGGAAAAGAATAACCCCGGAATTCCTACCAAGACAATCAGGGCGATTAGAACTGTGCCAAATGTGAAGCCCTCTACGTTCTTTTCCACCTGACTGTAGCTGACAAATATGACAGAACCAAAATAGGCAAAATCTTCGAAGGCGGTCAATGCAAGTCCACCAATTAGCAACGCCCAGGCGCTGAAAAGTCCGGTGATTCTAGATAGACGGTAGGCAAAAATTACCGCAAGCAATGACAAGGCGAAAGATAAGATGACAATTGCATAGAGCCCGAATACCCCGACAGTCACCCACGAGTCCATATTTTCAGAGAAATTTCTTGTCCATCATGCCCTTTAGAAGTTAGGGATTTGAACTCCAAATACGAATTGCTTGCTTTAGTTCCGTATTGCTGTTCCAAATGATTTCCAAACTACTTGATCGGTAAATTGTTTTAGGCTCGTGGTCAGTGTGTAATCGCAACTCCGGAAGACCAGCCTACTACAAGGATAAGATTTCACGATCAGTACCGCAATTTCACACTCGTTAAAGGTTCGGAAGGACCATCTGTGAATGAATCAGGGTGTCGACTTCGACTCCCAAAGATATTCTTGATTTGACGTTCTACAATTGGTGAAAGAGGGGTCCATAATTCTAGAATGACGGATGCTCAAGTCGAGGCTCAAAAATATCTGGATATCATCCTGTCCAGTGAAATAAGAGCTGATCTTGTATCGCTGTTTCGCAAAAACCCGGGGATAATCGATACTCCTGAGGGAATAGCAAGAAGAATGGGCTACCTCCCGAAGGTCATTCAGTCCGATCTTGATGAAATAACCGGTCTGGGAGTGATCGGGAAGAAAAAACTCGGCAATCGGGAAATTTACTTTCTAAATCATGATAGAGATACAGAAGTTCAGCAGACGATCGGCAGTTTTCTGCAAAATCTGAAACCCACTCCATAGATTTTCTTGGTTGAGAGATAGGATGACGCGAATAAAGTCTGGAATAGCCGAGCTTGATCAGATGCTTCGTGGCGGCTTTATGGAGAAAGACGCGGTCTTGCTTGCCGGTTCAGCGGGAGCGGGCAAAACGACTCTGGCCCTTCAATACATAGTCAACGGGATTAAGCTATTTGGTACTCCTGGAATCTATGTTACATTTGAACAGTTGCCGGATCAAATTTACAGGGACGCAAATAGTTTCGGCTGGGATTTACGAAAGCTGGAAGAGGAAAATAAGCTGCGGATAATATGTACTTCACCTGATCTCATTTTATCGTCAGAGGACGGCCAGAGCATTTTGGATTATCCCATCAAGGAAATTCATCCTGGGCGGATCGTGATAGATTCAATGAGCCATCTGCAGATGTATATCGGCGAAAAAAATTTCCGATTAGAAGTTTATCGACTTGTTTCTCAGCTTAAGAGCCGAGGGCTGAGTTCCATTCTGCTCTGGGAAACTTCTCAACTGATGGGTCAGATCAGTTCGATCTCTGACATGGGGATGAGTTTCCTTGTAGATTCGATTATTCTCCTAAAGCCTGTCGAAATCGATTCTACTATACGGAGAGCTCTAGTAATATTGAAGATGAGAGGCAGCGACCATGACAAGAGCCTCAGGGAATATTACATCGACGGCTCGCTCGGTTTCGTCGTCCAGAGTCCGTTCGAAAACTTCGAAGGAATCCTGAGTGGGAGCGCCCACAGGACATCCGGCGAGGCATTTGTAAAAACGTTGGCTGCTATTGGAAGCAGAAAGAAGGAAAAGTGAAGTACCGAGCCAAGTCATCCGGATGTGGCTTCAAAGTATCTCAGATTCTTTTTCGCCAATCTGACATCTTTGAGGACCTACTCTTGCTGCATTCTATTTGACTCTGAGGTCCCGCACGAAAGACATCTGTCGCTTTGATGAAGGGTAACTGCTGGAATCGAAGGATACCTTGAATGTCGAGGGCAGTTATCACAAGAGAAATAATACAGATGATTTGCCCTCATCTGCCTTAGAGTTACTTTTCCTTGATTTGCTTCGAAGGTCTTCACAGGTTCATTTTTCTGGACTTGTATTGCTTGCAACTAATTTCGTCGCTTGAATCAAAGAAGTCCAGGGTAAGTTAAAAGTCCCGCGTATTGTACCCACGTATTGACAATACGCTCACCTTAAGAAGAAATTATCAACATCAACACTGTATCGCTGCCAAGGAATCCAGACTGTCTAGAGATTCGAACAGAAAATGGTCTGGGTTCGTTAAAGAAAATTCAATTGACGATTCGAATGCCCTAAACATAGAAAACGTAGAACAAGAATTATTCTAAATTTTATGAAATAGTTACTAAGCGCGGAGGCTCTTTATAGCAGGCGTATTTTACAAAGGACGATGCCGTCCAAACCACAAATCACATTTCTTTTCGTTGGCGTTGAAAGAAACAATTTAGAAAAACATATTGAAATTTCGTAATGGTGCCGCCATTGATCAAAACTGCCCCAAAAAAAAGCTACAATTCAATTTTGTTTCCAAAAATAGTGAAAATATTAGCTGCCAAATTCGGTGAATGTTCTTAGCTGTAAACACGATGTTTGTACCGGAAATTTGCGCTAAAACATAGTAAATTACAAACATACATTCTTCTACTACTGAGTTCGATCATTTAGTTTTCGACAAATCTTTCAGACATAAATACTCGCAGTTCTCCTGATTAACTTCCACAATGTCTTCCGTATTTCTAGAAGTGTCGAAAAGGAAAAAGCCAATGTTCGCAGTGACTTTAGTCGTCGCCGCGTTTTTTCTAATGTCAGCAGCCCCGGCGCTGGTTTTTGCCGCGTCTCCTGCAGCGGCAATTGCATTCAAAGCGCCGATCAATCTCAGTGCTTCTACTGCAAAAGCTACCACTCCAAACATTTTCAATATAGGCACGCGTCTCTACGTAGTCTGGTCCGAAGGTGGTGGAGGAATCAGGTTCAGGACAAGCCCCGATGGCGGCGTTACTTGGGTTCCACCAACAACCTCTCGCGGGCTAAAGATTTCAACGGGGCTCGGTACTGGTCCACTGATTTCGGCAAATGGTTCTAACGTCTACGTAGTGTGGAGCCAAAAAATCAACGCAGTTTCACAAGTATTCATCGCAACAAGCACTAATTCTGGTACCTCGTTCAATGCTCCGGTTCAATTGACCCTCGGAACCGACGGTGCTGATACAGCCGTTGTTGCAAGCTGGGGGAGTACAGTCTACGTGGCTTATGATGACATTGCAATGAGGACGTCGCTAGTTTTGTCGAGTACTAGTGCAGGAGCTTCGGGAAGCTGGACAGCGCCATTTTCTTTCGGTGATTTCCACGAGCCCCAGGTAGCAGCGTGGCAAAACAATGGTTACGTCTCTTCCAACCAGGGTCTTGCTACAACGCACAACAACGGAGTAACTTGGACGAATGATTCAGTGCCTCCGTTCCAAGGTCAGAACCCGCCTCTACCGACTACACAATCTGAGTCTTGGCTTGCAGCTTATGGTTCGAACGTCTACCAGTTCTATGAGACAAAAGGTACCGCATCGCAGGTCAACTATACCATTAGTCATGATTCAGGAAATACCTGGAGTACAGAAGCACTACTCAGCAAAACTCTTCCCGACTCCTGGGCTCCGATGGTCGCAGCCTTTGGCAACTCGGTCTGGGTAGCAGATCATACATTCCCAGGCGGTTCCAAATCGCAGGTGTACGTCTATACATCAACTAATTCTGGGAGTACCTTCAGTGCACCAGTATCGCTTAGCGGGATGAGTGGAGACACGAGCTTCCCATTCACCGTCGCGACTTCGGACGGAACAAACGTATTCGTTGCCTGGTCGCAGCAATCAAGCTCTAATACTTGGATATTCAGAGTCTCCTACAGCGCAAATGGCGGGTCATCGTGGACCGCGGCGCCTGGAATCAATGTGTCCAACAATCCAACCGGAACATCTGCAGGCACAAACAGTGATCTCGCTAACGGAGCAATAGCCTCATTTGGAACTCACTGCTACGTGGTCTACCAACTAATAAGCGGCGCGACAAACCAGATTTACTTCGCGTCGTCTTAGAATACTTGACCGGGGGTACTATTATCCCCCATCTCCTTTCTTTTTTCAACCAAGAGAATTTTTACTGAATGTCTTCTAAGAGCACCTACATTTGTGGTAAGAATCTGTTTACTCGATACAGAAGCAGTCCGTGGCCAATCGATTGAGAAATCAGAGAATGGCCTTCAGCTACTTCGCTTTGTTTTAGGGTAAATGACTTGAACCTCGGCAGATAGTTTCTCTTCCTCAGTTTGCCCCAGAGGGTAGATTGGTGTTCTCGGTTCACCTACATCGTAACCCCGAATTATCTTCACTAGCGAATAATTTGCCGCCCACTGACCATATTTGCGTGCAAGACCACCAAGACCGGCTATCGTTTTCTGTGCGAGGATTGCTTCTGATAATTTCGCTTCGATATTAGTCGCCTCTATCAAAAGCTCCGGAGCGTAATTGCCGCTACCGGCTACGGAGCCGTTGATCCCGGATCTTACTGCAGCGGTGACAATAGTATCCGGGCCAGAGTAAACAATGAAGTCATTTCCAAGCTCGTACTTGAACGAGAGCATGTGCGCGAGGTCAGGAAGTGTATCTTTTACCCCAATTACATTGCCCCCGTTTTGCAGCATTTTTCTTACGATAGCGGGCGAGATCTCGAACCCAGTTGCAAGCGGATAATTGTAAACGAAAAGCGGGTAAATCTTGGACAGCGTCACAAAATATTTCACGACCCACTCTTCTGTAATTCTTGGAAAAAAATAGGGCGGATACGCAGCAATAGCGTGGATGTTGGACCGCTTTGCTTCTTCAGCCATTCTAATGCTCTGCTCAAGATCTAATGATCCAACTTGTAGTATCAACTGCGGCGCAAACTCTCGCAGTCCGTCGAGCATCGAGAGTTTTTCATCCGGGGTGATCGAAGGACCGAGACCGGTCGTGCCCGCGAGAAAAAGATAGTCCACTCCGTCGTCCAGGAGCTTTCGCGCATGGTATGCCAGTTTCTGGATGTCCGGCTTGTTTGCTCTAAAAGGTGTGACCAGCGGAACTATTCGATCTGTCATTTTTCCTAACTAATTCAGCTTGTCTCGACTAAAATGGGAATCGCTATTAGAAAGCTATTCCGTACTCTAGAAGAGTAGCAATGACCATTATTTTCTTGTGCGAAGTAGATTTGCATGAATTCATCTTGAGATTACAATTCGTTGCAAATCAAATTCATGTCGAAAAAGTGGGCATCTCTTTGCAATTGATCCTTTTTGTTCGCCTATTCGCTTCTAAACGAAGCTTCTTTATGCCTCCGAAATGATGTCCGGGAGGGATTTGGCAGCTACTATCGTCACAGATAATCGCCCTTCTTTATTTGGCGAAAACGAAGATCTGAAAATTGACGTATCGAATTTCAGCGAAGAAAAAATTCAGGATCTTCTTGAAAGGATCAAGCTCGGTGACATTGAAGGTTTTTGCGCGCTCTCAAAAACATCGAAAAACCAAGCACTGCTTGCAAATAAAGCGTTTTACGAGAAGGCTTCTTCCGGTCAGACTGTCCGGAGAATGCTTAGGACGCCTGACTCCCGCAGGCTCGCAAAGGACATACTTGCAATCTTCTCAAGAGAAGCAGCATCTCCGGTTGGGCGCAATGGATTATCATTATTTGATCAAAAGCAGCTGCTTCCACGGGATCTGCTCCGCCAAAACTTCGAAAACTGGCTGCTCGGGAAGAAGGCCCTAGAAGAAGTCGAGACAGTTGGAAAGCTAGAACGATTACGGTCACTCTTTTCGGGAGTGGAACTAACCGGCGTTTCAGCGAAAGGCAAGAGCACCCGGTCTTCGGAAAGTACGCTCATCACATCGGACACGATAGTCTACTTTGTTTCACGCCGGAAAGCGCTCGAAACGCTCCTCACAATCCTTAGCGAGTTTGCAGGTGCAAAGTCAATCATTTCTTTGCTAAGTGGAGTTGATCAAATTGCGATAAAGGAAGTCATCCATCTTCTTGACGGACTCTCGCGTCTTGAAATTCCAGACGCTTATGCATTAATCTCTGACACCGAGCTCGCGATCAACGAGAGATTCCAGAAGGGCGGCAGAGGAAAGGATCAGTATGCCGCGAAAAGCATCATAGAGAATAAAATCAGTGAAATCGCTGCCACGCTGAAAATGAACCTGGATGAAGAAAGCAAACTAATGAAAGCGGTGCTCGGGAACCTCTCGATTCCCGTGGAATTAAGCACCCGTCCCGTTAGAGCAGTAATCGAAGCTTGGCAGTCCAGGCTGTCATCGGAGCTGGAGGGAAAGGTGTCGAAAACGGAGACTGGTTTGAAGAAATACTGGAGTGCTGTCGCAAGGGCAGTTGAGGAGATCGTGAAATTGGATCAGACTATCGCGGTTGCAAGCGTGATGAAAAAATATTCCCTGTCGATCCCGGTAATTGGAATCGGGGGAATAGGTTTTGTCAATGGCCGTAACATCCTGCTCTATCAGGATGATAATTCAAAGGAAATAGTTCCAGTCAGTTACAGCGTGGGTAAAACAATTTCCGTAAAGGTTGTTGCACCGGCGCGCAATGTCGTGATGCTTACAGGAGCAAACAGCGGAGGCAAGACAACTCTCCTGACTACGGTTGCAACAATTCACGTACTAACTCTTTTGGGATTGCCTGTCCCGGCTGATTCAGCTGAGGTCAATCCAGTTCCAATATATCTTTTCAGAAGACGGACGACGAAAAGAGTCGGCAGTCTAGAGCAGGCATTGCGTTCGTTGATTCCAGTTTTTGCAGAGAGACAGCCTAAACTGATATTGCTTGATGAGTTTGAAGCACTCACAGAACCGGGCGCCGCGGGAAGGATAGTTGGTTCGATAATAAATCACGTCGCTACCGGTAGTAGCACTGTTCTCCTCGTTACACATCTCGCCACCGAAATTTTGCCCCACGTAAAGCTTCCAATCAGGGTCGACGGGATTGAAGCGACTGGAATCGATGACGCAAAATCCGGGGATCTTCTCGTGGACAGGCAGCCCAAGTTCAACCATATCGGCTCGAGCACTCCGCAGCATATCATTGGGAGACTATCAAGGATCAATGCTGCAAGGGGGAGGAAAAGCCGGCACGCAAAGCAGATCGCAACTCTGTACGGCGAGATACTCTCGTCACTGTCCGAGGAAACTGAAAGAGGACTTCAGGCTCCATTGAACTTTCCCTGGATCTCGAGTGAAAAGTAATTTAGGAATGGATGAGATTAAGTATTGTTAAAGCCGGTTGTAACTTCAATTCTATATTTTCTCACTAGAGCACTGGCCTGAAGTTAGCGAATCTCTCAACCAGGCTCCATAATTCTTGTGAAATCCGGACTCGCTATACTTTTGTTCCCTAATTTCCTTATTAGCTCCGGTTCACTTTCCCCTGAAAACATGGACAGCATTGTTCACTTCGAAATTCCGGCAGACGATCCGAAACGCGCGGGCGAGTTCTACAAAGAGGCCTTTGGTTGGAACATACAGGCAATGCCTGAGATGAATTACACTATGATCAGCACGACACCTTCAGACGAGAGTGGTACGCCGACAAAAGTTGGTATGATCAACGGTGGAATGCCACAAAGGGGACAGCCAATCGACCACACAGTAGTCACGATTCAAGTTCAGAGTATTGACGATGCTCTCACCAGGGTCGAGAAACTAGGTGGAAAGAGGTTTGGCGACAAAATGCCAGTGGGCGACATGGGCTGGGCGGCGTACTTCAAAGATACTGAAGGAAACACCGTCGGTCTCTGGCAATCTTCCGGTCAGATGATGTAGACCTCCGAAATAGATTGAGCCCACACTGGGTTCAATCTGCACTCTTTATTTTCAGGATAACAAATCAGGTTTTCATTACTACATGCCTCCAACTTGGAAAGTATCGGCTCCTAAAAGTGATGACGAGTATTTTGAACGAATGACAAAAGCAATCTTTCAAGCTGGGCTGAATTGGAAGATGATCGAAACCAAGTGGCCGAACTTTGAAAAAGCATTCGCGAAATTTTCCATTGCCAAGATCGCGAAATATGGCGACAATCAGATTTCGGATTTAATGAAAAACGAGGGGATTGTTAGGAACGAGAAAAAGATCCGTTCGACAATCTACAACGCTCATCAGGCGGCGTTAGTTCGGAAAGAGTTTGGCTCGTTCAAAGACTATTTCCGTTCGTTCGGCAAGGACCACGAAAAACTTTCGGAAGACATTCAGTTACGATTCCAGCATCTCGGACCCTCGAGTGCCCGCACCTTTCTCTGGATGACGGGAGTAAAACTCGAGCCCACTGCAGAAGAAAAGATGTGGATCGAGAAAGAATCCTAACGCTTATTTTTCTTTCCCAGTACTAGTCCGGCAAGGTCGTGCGCGGCTATCATAGCGCGTTCGTACTGGGCTTCCAATCTCCTGACTCGTATCCTGGCTTCGCACAGAGGACACGCGGAAGAACTACTGATTAACGGGTACGAAACCCTGATGCCTTCTATCTCGTGCTCGGTGCAGTCCACATATTCAATTTGAATTGACGACACGATTTATTTCTCCGAGGTTTGACAGTCTTCAGAAATTCGTGCCCAACTATTTAGCATGGTTGGCACCAATCATACGGTTTGAAGAAATTATATCGCGGAGCGAGTCTCTTGGAAATTAGAGCGGCAGGACTGCCTGCCAGCTCTGTACTCGTTTATTGATCCTGGCCATTTACGAAAGTTACGGTGTTGAAGATCACAGTCTCGGTCTGACCCGTAAAAGCTGGATCCAGATAGAGGTTTGAAACCACGCTCTTGTCCCACACTACCGATCCTCCGCCCAGAGGTAATTTGATCGTGCCCAGCCAGATATAGGGAGAATCGTTGTAGATCTGTTTTTGCGCGGCTGTGCAAAGTGAGATTAGTGTAGAGTTTGATGCGCCGTTTGTCCAGGCGTTGACGCAACTCTGGACAGTTGGGTTGCTGTATATTGCATAGTTGCCGGCGACGCTCACGTTACTGACAAACAGGATCCACGAATCCGCTGGAGTTGGCTCGTCGGGTGCCCAGGTTTCAGAACCAAACCAGGTCATTTGGGCGACCTGTTGCGCGACAGGAACGGCTCCGGAGTAAGCTCCCGCGGCGACGTAGGGAAGCGAGTATTCGCTCGACGGTGTGACCTCGATGTTAACTGACAGCCCAATCTGGCTCAAATCGCCCTGGATTATTTCGGCTGCTGAAACGCAAAAGTTACAACCAGACTCGACGCGAAATTCAATGGCTGGAAGGCTGGCAGCATTGATGCTTGCGTTCTTCAAGATTTGTTCTGCCTGCGTAACGTTATACTGGTATGGAGGAAGATTGCCAAGATCGTAGTACTGCTGCTGCGAGGGGTATTCAGGTCCCATGAATGGCACGAGCCCGTTGAAGAAGACCTGTTTTGAAATAGCAGAATAGTTGATTGCGCGAACTATTGCCTGCCTTACAGCAGTAATATTTGTCGGATACCTCAGAGTGTTCATAGTGGCGCCAACAAATGCCATTGAATTGTTGGGGAGAACTGCGTAATCGTATTTTTGGGGATTTGCCTGAATTAACGGCCAGTCCTGGGTTTGGATGCCGGCGATCTGTACTTGACCCGAAGCAAGATCCGCGTATCTTGCGACGTCATCTGTCTTAGCATAGATGATGACGTTCTTAACGTGACCGGGATCAAGGAATGGATTTGCTTGAATTTGGGCCTGAGTCAGATCCTTTCCCCAGTAGGTGGGATTCTGTGTAAATTGGACGTATGCGTTTTCCTGTACTCCGGACACCATATAGGGGCCGGTTCCAGGGATGGGTTTCACATTAAAGCTAGGGTTGACTGATGTAGGCGTTCCATATCCACCGTGGTCCAGAACATACTGCGTGTCATATAGTAGCCCGGTGAAAATTATCTGGGTCTGCGGGAACCACTGGAACGGAGCCCGGAGATGAAACACAATCTGGTTTGCGTTTGGCGCGTAGATCGGCCAAGAGCTATTGCTCATTAACGCGATTCCCTGCGCATTTGGCTTTGCCACCCCAGTCTGGTTCAATAGCGTGAGAGTTGCAGGACCGAAAACTACCGACGACATGTTGAACACGTTGTACGCCGTCATCCAGTTACTGCTGTTACCCGAGAGATAGTAATCGGCGTACATTTCGCCCCAGACTTGGTAAGAGTTGAACGGGTCGCCGTTGGAAAACGTGGTGTTTCTCAAGTTAAACGTGTAAGTCTTCCCATCTGCCGAAACTGTCCAGTTTGATGCGAGCATCGGTTCTGCCACAATAGCACCCGTAGAGTATTCCAGAGATGCGTTGTCGTCCACAAGAGATTGGTAGACCGTGTCTGTCAACCAATTTGGATACGGCTGCCCAACATTCAGAAGCTGACTCAACTCACCGAAGGGCCAAGTCAGGTCATCTATTGAGAGAGTTTGTACGATAGCTCCGCCCGAGGATGATGAGCTCGTTGAAGTCGAAGAAGAGGACGTTGAGCTTGATGGAGGTGACGAGGATGTAGATGATGAGCTCGAAGAGGACGTTGACGAAGATTGCTGGTTCGAGGACGAGGATGTCGACTGTACGGAGGACGATGAGGAAAGAGAAGAACTGCTACTGGAGGATGAAGACGTTGTGGTCGACGAACTCCCTCTCGTCGCAAGATATGCGACTCCGCCAATGGCAGCAACAAGGATTACAATAATTACAATCAATGCGGCGGTTCTAGAAATGCCGGATATTTTGCGCCTTGGAGGAAGCTCCAAAATCTTGACCCTTAATGCGTGCGTTGTGGTGGTCGTTATAAAAGCATTAGCTGCTTGATAAGCGTGAGTTTTTTCTTTAGATTTTCCTCCTGACAGGACGAAGTATTGCGAGTGATGATCTCTCATTCGGTTTTGCTATCGGGTCACAACTTTCAACGACTTGGTTTCTTGCAGCTACTGGTGAAGTGTTCCAGAATGTTAGAGCGATCTCTAAAGTAACCATAGCATCTTGTGAAGCTATTTTTTCCCATTGAGAATGATTCTGACGGAACATCTCAATTGGATATGCAGATAGTCATTGATATGAATCAGTGAGAAAGTAGCGAAGGTCTTCCTTTTCGACATCAGACAAGGATCTTGAGCTGCGCTCTAAGCCTCTTCCTTCGCCGACCTGGGCCATGAGAGCAGCATTCCGGCTCTCACCATTGCCAGAATAATGAGTCGACAGGTGGCTGGCGTATTTTTTGTGATCTCGGAACTTTTTAAGACAGCGTGGGCACTCGACAGTTCCATTAAGTTTCTCACTTTCCTGACTAAAATTCGGCAAGAGAATCTCCTCCGGAACGTTTGCAGGGGGAAGCGACCTGCGCTGTCTCGATTTCCAATCTGAAAATAGTCGCAGGGCTTCCTCTTCGACGGATTGTTTAGTTACCCTCGGAAACCTTCCACGGCTTACTTTGTAGAATTCAGCCTGTCTCTTGGCGGCAGAAAACCGGAATTTTTGAAGCATCTCATTAGTCTTGATACGTTCGATCGCTCTCTGCCTAAGATCTCTGTCTGACGCACTCATCATTTTCAACCCAACTCTCCTACAATTACGGCCCATGCTACCGCTTTATCAACACCGGGATAGCTACCGATTTTTCGCTGTGGTTTTTGTTTTACATAACCTGTAAAAGCTGGGTTTCGCTTGTCGTGAGAGGGCATCTTTTTGAACATCTTTGAGGAAACAATGTGGTCAATTTTTGCCCGTTCTTCGACGGTTGCAGTCGGGAAATGAACCTTCAGGTGAAGACTGTATTTCTCCTGGGATCTGTATCTTGTAAAACATCTTGGACACTCGTAATTATTTTTCAAAACAGATCTAAGCCAGCTCGAAATCCGGTTTACCTAGATAACTACTTCGTCTTGAAGTAATTTGTCCCAAAAGGACAATCCACTATCAAGACTCTTGGTTTTCGGCAAAAGGAAACAGCAGGGAAAAGCGAGATCTTGCATCTCATAATTCATGTTAATGGATCTTGGATCGAGATGTAAGATTCGATTCTATCAATTCGTAGCCTAAAATTTTCGAGGCCAAATTCACACAGATATCTGCGATGATTCATCAAAGCAATAATTAAATTCAGACTGAACTCCCGTTTCGAAAATTATGAAAATGCATCAAATTGATAAGACAAATTTTGTCTTCAAGATGAGTAGCAAGAATCCACCAAAGCTCAAGGTGAAGTCTGGTGATTTGGTTATCGTTGAAGCTCAAGATGGGCTGCTTGACAAGATCAACTCCGATTCAGATCCTTTTCCGCAATTTGATTGGGACAGAGTAAACCCTGCAACCGGTCCAATTTTCGTGGAAGACGCCGAGCCGGGAGATTCCTTGGTCGTTGACATACTTGATATTGAAGTTGGATCTCACGGGGCGACGATCATTATACCTGGATTTGCACCGCTGAAAGAAGATTTCAAGAACTCGTACCATAAAGTGATGCAGATAAAGGATAATTTCATCATTTTTCCCAAGGGAATCAAAATTCCAGTGCGCCCGGTGATAGGAACAATTGGAGTAGCGCCATTGACCGATGAAATAACAACTTTGCATCCCGGTCCGCACGGAGGGAATTTGGATGTATCTGACATAACTATTGGGAGCCGGGTATTTTTCCCGGTTTTCGTACCTGGAGGCCTTCTAGCTTTGGGCGATGTCAAGGCAGCCATGGGCGACGGTGAATCAAACGGAACGGGAATTGAAGTGGCGGTAAAGGTTACAATCAGAATTGATCGCATCAAAGGGAAAAAAATCGAGAGGCCGAGAGTTGAGACGAAAGAAGCGTTCATGACTCTCGCCATGGCGAAGACGCTCGAAGAATCGGTGAGGCTCGCCCTAAAGGACATGATTTCATTTCTTACAAGCGAGACGTCTCTGACTCCGGAAGAATCCTACACTTTGATCGGTGCCGCTGCCGATGTAAGAATTGGAAACGTCGTTGATCCTGAAGTCACAGTTCGCGTTTCGATTCCGAAATCGATCTTGATCCAGGCAAAAGGGTACGCGCGAAATTCGAAACTGTTTGACCATTGATAGTACTTCGTAGATCAAGAGTCTAACGGCGTCTGTACACCTGTATGGAAGTAGTATCCTTGCTCGGAGCGAAATTAGAGTTGCCCGGGTAGTTACCGGAAATCGTTACTTTTCCTGGATCGCTTGGCATAAATTTCACGTGGCAGACCAGATTATTATCCTTGGGCACCGAGACGCAATTCTCTCCAGAAAATGATCCGCCGCTGGAAGACGTGAACTGAACCCTCCCGGTAGGTGTCTTGTTTTGACCGTGG
The DNA here is from genome assembly GCA_013288145.1 of Nitrososphaerota archaeon. The sequence goes on from JABDCJ010000015.1 coordinate 30,887, forward strand.
ACGATCGCCGTGCACTCTGTAGATCTTCCGAGAACTAGAGTAGACTGACTGCAACTTAGACTGACCGATGTCGGCGATCCCCCTCCCGTCGTGGAAGTGGAGCTTGTTGTTGTCGAGGTGGTACTTGTCATGGTCTTTGTTGTTGAAGTGGTGCTCGTTGTCGTGGTCGTCGAAGTAGTTGTCGCCCTTGATGTAGTCGTAGTTATTGTGGTTGTCGTTGTAATCGTACTAGTCGCAGTCGAAGTGCTGATCGAAGTTTTTGTTATCGTCTGAGTAGGCTGGGTCACGGTCACTGTAGTTAATTTCGTGGTTGTAGTTGCAGGTAGAGTCGAAGTCGTTGTCTGAGAGGTGGTTACAGGTGTGTCGGATGTGACGGTGTTAGTTTGAGTTACCGTGGTAAGAACATTCGTTTCCGAAACGGTTACACTCTGGGTAGAAGTCGTCGTGGGAGCAGATGACGTCACGGTGGTCGGAATAGTAGATGTTGATGTTACAGTTGTCGTACTGGGAACCGTCTCTGTTAGAGTCGATGTACTGGTTGTCGTTGAAGTTTCTGTTGCAGTCTTTGTTATGGTTGGCGTCGTCGCAACCGTCGTGGAAGTAAGAGAGCTAACAGTACTGGTCGTGGTCGTTGTAACTACCGCGACCTGCGGGGTTTCAATACCCGTATAGTACACAGAAGATGTTGGATATGAACTCGGATGGTTCGTAGTGCCTCCCAAGAACTGGCCGCCAACGCAGTAAATGTAAGTGTCCGAAACACAGGACAGGCTGGCGATGTCTATCGGATAGCTCGTCGCTCCCGTCCAGCTTCCGATTCCAGCACTTGAAATGGTGGCGTAGTAGACCGCATCCCTGTCAGGACCTGAAGTACCATCGACGCAGTAGACGTAACTGGAATCTACCGTACAAGCTTGGTTCATAATTGCCGTAGGATAACTTGAGGTACTCTTCCAAGCTCCTACTCCGCTGCTGTTTACCGGCGCATAGTAGACTTGATCGCCCCCAGTATTGTCGCCACCTATACAGTAGACGAATCCGGAGTCCGCTAAGCAGGCCGCTCCACTAAGTTGTGCAGGATAATTGGTTGTTTGAGTCCAAGCGCCGATGCCCGAGGTCGAAACTGGTGCATAGTAGACTAGGTTATCTCCTTGATCGACTGAAGTGATGGAGCTATTGACACCGCTAAAACAGTAGACGAATCCCGAGTACAGAGCACATGCAGCCGGGGATAGGGCGGTCGGATAGCCAGTTGTATTAGTCCAAGCCCCTATTCCAGAACTTGATAATGGAGCATAATTGGAAACGTTGTTCCCGATGCAATACATATCTCCGGGAGATGCAACGCATGCGGAATAGCTAGGCAAGGGGTTGGCCGTTGTAGGCAACCAATTACCGATGCCAGAACTCGATAGGTTAGAATAATCTGCGGTTGAGTTATTTATGCAGTAAATGTAGTTTGACTCGGAAACGCAGGTATCAATTGTAGCGTAGGGTAGACTTGTCGTTGGCGTCCATCCGCTTACCGATTCTGCAGTTGATTGTTTAACGACCGGAAGAATGGCAATCAAGCTGATTAATATCAACGAGACGACAATCCCAACTTTCAATAAATTCTTCGATTTCGAAAATGCCTTTCCGAGGGTAGTACCACTTCCCAGGAATAACAGAGTCGGGAACAGGAAAACTGCTATGGCGAGAATTCCTAGAAATCCAGGAGAGAGGGCTCCGCTGACTGCCGGTTGAATGGTCCCTGCAATTACCGTATCGGTCGCAGTTACTGTGGAAGTGACTCGCGCCGTCGTCGCTGTCGTGGATAATGTTGTTTGAGTGACGGTCTGAGCGGCTTGAGTGTTTGTCGTAGTTCCAGTTACGGTTATCGTCGATCCTCCAACAGTTGATGTAAGAGTCTGTGTGGTCGTGGTTGGTACTAACGAAGTAACAGTATGTGTTTGAGTGACGGTCGATGTTGTCCCCGGTAGTGAAGTCGTCACCGTCTGAGTCACAGTAGGAGTTATCGTTTTCGTCGTAGCCGAGGTTGTAGTAGCTATCGCTGTTGATGTAGTTGGAGAAGTCTTCGTTGTCGTGGATGTTCCTGTGGAAATCACGGAAGTTGTAGTCGTAGTTGTCGCGGTGGCAGGACTGGCGGTAGAGGTTACCGTGCTCGTTCCAACAGAGGTCGTGGTTGTAGTCAGTGTCGTCGTCGATGTGCTTTCAGTCGTACTCGTTGGTGGAAGTATCTGAGTGTAGAATGTCGCACTTATGCCTCCACCCTGTTCGTTTCCTCCAACACAGTAAAGATAAGAACTGTCAGTAGCGCACGCAAAACTGTCCACATTCACGGGATAACTCGTAGTTCCGATCCAACTGCCGACGCCGGTGCTCGAGAGTTGCCCGTAATATATCGCACTCCTATCATACTCGTAACCAGTTTCATATCCAGCCATGCAAATTGCGTATCCCGAATATGGAACGCACAGCTGCGATTCAATTGGCGTTGGATAATTGGTGGTACTCGACCAGGCACCGATCCCGGAACCAGACAGCGGCGCGTAATAGACAGAATTGAGACTCGTACTACCGTTATCTCCCCCGATGCAGTAAATGTACCCTGCTGTCGGAAGGCACGATTCCGAAAAGACGTTCGTAGGATAGTTTGTTGTTGATGACCAACTTCCGATGCCGGCGCTAGATAAAGGGGCGTAGTAAACGGTATTCGAAGGGAGCCCAAAATTTTCGCCACCCGCGCAGTAAATATCTCCGGATGAGGCCACACAGGATAATGAATCTAGTGAGGAAGGATAGCTGGTTGTGTTCTTCCAGGTACCGACGCCGGAGCCGGTAAGCGGGGCATAAGAGGTGAAATTTACGGGGCCTGCAAACGCGCATGGTAGTGCTAAACAGGGTTGATTAGTAAAACCCCCGACACAGTAGATGAACCCACCTGAAGTGACGCAGGATTCTGATCTAATGGGTATTGTGTAGTTATTCGTCTGAGTCCATGATCCAATTCCCGAGCTGGAGAGCGACGCGTAATAGACTAAGTTCGACGCGTCACTCGTGTAATAATTTCCGCCACCAACACAATAAATCGTGCCTGAATTAGTGACGCATGACTGCCAGCCAAGACCGTATACTGGCTGATAAGGACCCGGAAAACAGCAATAACCGTGCAACGGGTAGGTACTTGAAGCAGCCCAGCTTCCAACTGACTCGCCACTTACAGGTTGGATGCCGGCAGAAAGTGCAAAGAGACCGACCAGAATTAGGGCGATCACTATGGATATCCGGACAATGTTCGCCGGCTTGGAAAACGAGTTCTTGAACTTATTTAGAGAAGCGTCGCTACTAGATTGCAAGCAAATATTCACTTTTTTGATCCTTAATTTACTAAAATTCTGTGAGTGTTAATCCGTGGAAAACGAGGAGAGCACCGTAGTTGAGAAATCCCTTTTTAAAAATACCCTGACGAAGATTTCAAAATTCTCTGCTAATGGAAAGTTTTGTGCAATTACTTAGAGCTTTAACAATCTGATCTTAAAGAATCTTTAATGATTTGACTAAATTCGAATTGTGGAGTCGTAAAGGGATACTCAATTCCGACTATAGCTTAGGGGATTCCAGTCCGAATTGCTTGCTAATAGGAAAGTGGCTTCCCCTGCATATACTGGATAGTATTAATACTACCATATTGCTAGTAATTGTAGGGAATTTCAGCGGAGAGTTTTCAGAAAAATGCAAATTGGAATTGATAGTTTTGCGGCAGCACTTACTGATGAAAGTCGAGAGGAAAGCGAGTCTCAGCGTTTATTGAACCTGATCGAGGAGATAGAGTATGCAGATCGTGTTGGCCTGGACTCTTTTGGAATTGGCGAGCACCACCGCAAAGATTTCCTGGACTCTGCACCTCCAATAATTCTTGGAGCTGCGGCAGTAAGGACTAGTCGCATTAGACTCACAAGCGCCGTAACAGTTCTGAGTGCTGCAGATCCCGTCCGAATCTTCCAAGAATTTGCAACGGTTGATCTTCTCTCGAAAGGTAGGGCCGAGATCGTCGCGGGACGGGGTTCATTCATCGATGCCTTTCCATTGTTCGGATACGATCTTGGTGATTATGACGCGCTTTATGAGGAAAAACTTGGATTGCTTTTGAAGATCCGAGATAACGAGCATGTTACCTGGACCGGTAAGTTTCGTCCTAAGCTGACTGGGCAGGGAGTATATCCCAGACCTGTCCAGAACCCTCTTCCTATTTGGATCGGCGTGGGTGGAACTCCGGAATCTTTCGTTCGCGCCGGTAAGCTCGGACTGCCGTTAATGGTCGCGATCATTGGCGGTGAAACATCCGACTTTGGACCCCTCGTTGAACTTTACAAAAAAGCTGCAAAGCGATATGGCCACTCTCCAGATCAGCTAAAGGTCGGAATGCACTCTCCAGGATACGTCGCAGAGACAAGTCAAAAAGCTGCTGACGATTTCTTTCCAGGCTGGGCACGCGCGATGACTGATGTCGGAAAAGAACGCGGATGGAGACCGATGACCCGCGCGGATTTTGATTCTCAACTAGGTCCAGAAGGCTCTATGTTAATAGGAGATCCTGAAGAAGTTGCTGAGAAAATTATTCACCACAGCAAAGAGCTCGGCGGACTATCCCGCGTCACGTTTCAAATGAACGCAGCTTCGCTGCCCCATGAGAAATTAATGCATGCGATAGAATTACTCGGGACTCGCGTCTCCCCTATTGTTCGTGAAAAAATGGGCGAGAACCTAAAGGTCAATCTCAACTAAGATTTTGCTGGCTGGTATTGTTAGAAAGAGATTAACTACTTTTGTTTAATTTTCAAAAGAATCTAAGAGGGGCGAGGGCGTAAATGACAACCGTGGCCGCGATAACAACAAAACTGGACGACGAGGTATCGATAAAATGTCCGTATGGAAGGGTGCTCGAGATTTTGGGAAAACCTCACACGCTTGCGATATTGTATGGTTTCGGCATTGGATCTCCTCTGCGTTTCACCGCGATTCAGAAAAATTTGGATCTTCAACCGAAAATACTCACTGCCAGGCTCCAAGAACTCGTCGGCTTTGGGCTCCTGACCCGAAAAGCCTACAACGAAATTCCACCTCGAGTCGATTACGAGCTAACTGAGAAGGGAAAAGACCTAGCGGGAATGTTCAAAGAATTGCGCTCGTGGTCTGACAAGTACCACGTTACCGAGCAGCCCAGAACGAGAAAGAAAAACGTCCAAAGATTGAGCACAATCTGATTAATCTGATACGATCCAAACTGCGCAAGATTCTTTGGAATGCTCATCTGTTCAGCAGTTAGTCAGCCCTCTTGCGCGATAGATCCGTCGCCTAAACCGCTAGGCTATGACGAAAACTTTTCCGATCGAATCTGTCCTAGAATACTGTCAGCGTCGCTGAAGGACCAAGCGGGAAAGCCTCATCAATCAGATTAACTTCATCCTTGTTCAAGTGGATATCCGCAGCACCGGCGTTCTCGACCACATGTTCCGGAGTCGAGGCTTTCGGGATTGCGACTACTGAAGGATGACGCGTTAGGAAGCTTAGCGCTACCTGACGAGGCGTCGCGTTGTGTGCGTTGGCAATCTCTTCCAGGACTCGACCCTCCTTAGTTCGCGGGCTTGGAAAATCTCCGTGACCGAATGGACTGTACGCAGTTACAGTCACGCCGTGTTTCCCGCACCAAGGAATTAGGGCGTGCTCGATCGCGCGGTCATTCAAATTGTACAGAACCTGATCGCATGCAATTCGCCCCTTTCCAGCAATCTCCAAGGCCTCTTCGAGATCGGGGACATCAAAATTACTTAGGCCCCATGAAAGGATTGCACCATCATGTTTTAGCTCCTCGAAAGCTTCGATAGTTTGCTGGAGAGGATAGGATCCGCGCCAGTGCAACAGATAACAGTCCAGATGATCCGTTCCGAGGCGAGAAAGAGAACCCTCGCATGCGGCAATCGTCCCCGTCCGGGACGCATGCCCTGGCTGTACTTTCGAAACTAGAAAGGCTTCATCCCGCCTTCCCTCAATTGCCTCACCGATTATCTTCTCCGACTTGCCGGTTCCGTACAACTCGGCGGTGTCAATATGGTTGATTCCAATATCAAGGCCCCGTTGAATTGCAGAAATTGCCGTAGCTTTGTGACTCTGCTCAATGTACCAAGTACCCTCGCCTATCACAGAGACCTCGCGCTTCGTCGGACCGAACGGGCGATGTTCCATGTCTCTCGATTCTACCTCGATATTGAATGTGCTGATCGAACTTCCAGCATCTAAAGTTATGATCTGCCCGAGGGGAACACCATTTCATACTCTACTTGCAGGCGGGGCAATGAGCATCACCGTTGCCAATCCTGCTCAGCGACTTGAACCGGTAACAAGAACGACTGTGTTTTCGAGAGCTTCGTCATTATCTTACTTCGAAAACGCGCGCGTTCTTGGGTATTTAGTAATGAAGAGTATCGACGGCACACCCCAGATGGCTGTAAAGTATGTCTACTAGAGTAGAATTGTGATAAAATCTGAAATAATCGCCCGCATCCGTTCCTACATCATGATGACCGATTTTGAGAAAGTTGCAGAAGTTTCAGAAGTACCCGAGGGAACAACCAAGATTGTAAAAGTTGGAAGTGTCGAACTATTCGTGGCGAATGTCGGGGGATCGTTTTACGCGCTTCCAAACAAATGTACTCATGTTGGCGGTCCACTGGGAAAAGGGAAGCTCACGGGTAACATCATTCAGTGCCCATGGCATGGATCGAAGTTCGATGTTACCACCGGAGCAGTCGTTGGCGGCCCCGCGCAAAGACCTGAACCCACATTCGAAGTAAAAGTTGATGGCTCAAGCATATGGGTGAAGAAGCCAAACTAGCTTGCTAAACTTTTAGGGCGTGGATCAAAATCTTCACGCAACCTTACGAATTCATCCCATCAATCCTTTCGGAGAGTAAGCCGGGGGAAGATTTCTCTTCCCCGGATGCCTTACTTTTCTTAGCCGATCACTTTCGCCGAAAGCACGCTTCCGGAGCTTTGTGTGAAGATCGCCGAGGAAGCACCCGAAGTTGGTTGTCCGGTGCTTGAAGCCGACGACGAAACATTGCTAGGGAAGTATGCCATACAGCTTTGCGGCGCGCCGCCCTGATTCAGGTGCTGCACCTGTAAGAGCAGGTTGTTAGCCTGGATGATCAGAGATTGCGCATGCTGGGAGTCTATCTGCTGTCCCCAGAACTCGGCTCCTTCGAGTGCTTTGCTAATCTGGGTGGCCAGAGAGTTCCTCGCGTTAGTGACGCATGCAAGCTGGTTTTCGAGTGCGTTGTAAGTTGCGGGATCTGAACTTCTCATGGCTACTGTGGAAATGTTCAGACTATCACGGCCAAGCTGACCCACTGGCGAGTTGATCTGTCTGTATACTTGCTCGAGGTATACGAAGGTACTCTCGCTGTTTCGGATCGAGTTGGGTAGTGCCCAGGGTTCTATGTACTGTGCCAAAGCATTTCCCTCGTGGACATAGTCGTCCTTGAGACCGAGGACGAGAAGCATTGTTGAGCGGATGTCGACATGCTCAGTGAAGGTGACGCTGTCAATACCGATCGGAGTGATTCCGGGTCCGACCAGTCCCAGCCAGGTGGTGGTGATCTGTTTTTGCACGTCGCCGTGGTTCCATGCAAAGCCGCTATCAAAGAATGTACAGCCACCAGTGCAGTTGTCTCCAAGGGTGAGCATGTAGAGGTCCGGATTCCCAAAGAGGGTGAATGTTGGAGTCCTCGCCGGATCGGCCGTGACCATGTGCAGCAAATTCTCCTCGAGCGGATTTGCGAGATACTTTGTCACGGTGAGATTCTTTCCGGTGTATGGATTGTACGCAGTCAGGTTTCCCGAGGCCTGCTCAAATGTGCGCGTAACACTATCATTGGGACCGGGGTTGCCGTTGATGTAGATAGTCGGCGCAGAATCATAGTGTGCCTGGAACGGCGTCGTGACGTTGTGCTCTACTGCGAGTATCCCCTGCAGGTTCGCGTCGATTTCTCCAATCTGGCCATAGGTGCACGGAATGGACACGCCGTCGCAATTTGCTGGAGTCGGTGAACCGCCAACAAAGTGGTCGCCCTCGTCGGAGGTGATTACAAAGAGAGTGTTCTTTGTCGTTATGCCGTCCTTTTCCAGCCTCGCAAAGAATGAGGCGAACGCGCTGTTGTAAGCGTCGAGCTGCGCGACGTATCCCGCCTCTCCCGGACCGTATGCAGTTCCGTTGACATGGTTGTCGTGTGCATCAGCAATGTATGCATAAGTTACCGGTATTCCATGCTCCTGCATCGCTGCTACATACGCTAGAGATACGGCTGGAGTCATGCTGTCATAACCCGGGAATCCAATGTCGCCATTGACGTCCTGGATGGTGTTTCCCGTGAGGTCCTTCAGGTTACTGCCCGGACTGATTACTTTGTCAACGTACTTGCTACCGAATAGAGCAGAGAATCCGTCGTACCCTCCGGGCTCGTCTGGTAGGATGTCGGAAACTCCGCCGTTCTTGTTAGAGCAGATCGCATCCGACTGCGCGCAGTGAACAGCGATGCCCTCAAAGTCGGCACTTGCCTGGTAAGGGTTGGTGTTGGCAAGATTTGTCTGGGAAGAGTTTGCACCAAACACCGTGGGAATGTCCGGGAAAAGGCTCTCAAGCTCGGTGTTTGCCGTGGCTACAGAACCAAAGTTGCAGCCAGCGCGAGTGTATGGAACCCAAGGAGCTGGCGCGTTAAGGCCCTGGGATGTTAGCATGTTGTATGTTGTATCAGTGCCATTCGGGCTTCCGAGCGGATTCAAGCGATCTGTCCAATACGAGAAAGATGATGCAAAGTTTGCGGATCCATTCTGATAATATCCATAAGCGTTTGCAACTGGAACCCCGTGCTGGTCACCATAGACACCGGTTATCGAAGTAAGAATGTCATCCGCAGTGTGCGAAATCAAAGGAGTTTGTTGATTTGTGGATATTACCCCGTTTTGCTCGATGAAATTGAGCAAGGCAGGCATCTGTTCAAGATCTGACGGAACGTTGGGATTATCCCGCACAAAGTGCGTGTTATCGAATTGTATGTAGATCACGTGCTGGATTCCGTTTGCCAGCTGACACGGGTTTTTCGACGAAGAGGACGCCGAAAAAATTGTTCCCGGAGCTACGAGAAGGATGAAAGAAGACACGAGAAGGATTGCTACCAGAGAAATATGCCCTAAATACTTTGATCGATGCAAGTTAGAATCGCGGTGTCAGGCGCGACATTGCTAATTTGTAATTATCCTATGAAGATCGTATAGAAAATCTTCGTCTATTGTGAATTCCAAAAATAGAAAAGAATTCTATAAGATTGTTTAGGCGGCAGGTAATTTCTAACTATAGAGTTGATCGTTCTTGATTTCTCGCGACTAGCTGGAGTGTTTCATCCTGAGCGCTGGCCTTATCTCTACCACCGAGAAAAATGGCCAGCACCTCAAGTTCCATAGGTGCTCCGTATTCCATTTTGACGAGCATATCCTGATTCAGATCGGTCATCTAATCGCAGATTCCCAAGCGTGAAGCTAATCCATTACATCCTTCCATTTCAAGCGTCCGGATTTGAGTTTCTATCATCGTTAAGAAGAGAAATCGAGAACGAAAATCTTCGAAAAATACGGAATCGATTTACAAATTTGATCCCTGACTATCTTACTCTTGTGACGGAATCAACCGGCATCCTGGTTCTGCTGATTTTTGTATTCTACGCTTCTCGGATGCTCGCATCATTCAGAAAGGGAATGCTAGAAAGAGGCTGGAAATTCGTCACGACGGGGGCAATCTTGCTTGTAGCCGCTCAGATTCCAATTGTGTTGGGATCAGTCAGTACAGGTGTTCTTGCTTCGATCCTAGTTAACATTGCAAACTTCGGTCGTTTTGGCGCTATTCTCTTGCTTACCTTGGGATTCAGGGACCAATATCAGATATGGCGGGTAGACGGGAAAGTTAATACACAATTTGCAGAGTCGGCGGATAGTATCGCTGATGTCCAGAATCTAAGCTCAGCCTAAGAGAATCGACGATGACACGATTCTCTCAGTGATATCAGGGTGCGCTCGAATTTCAATTGGGAAGTCAAGCTCAAGGTATTGGCTTATTCCAAGACCCCGAATGTAGGAAAAACTTGCCGTTTTGCTACCAAACAGCTCTAGACTGTTTCGGAAAATGTTATTCTATGATATATCTGGGGTTTGCGCCAACATAATTCACGAAGCGTGATCATTACACATGGAGATGTACGATTTGCTTCAATGCGTGGACAGGGGACTGGACACTTTCGGCTCAAACATGAAACAGGCTGTATACTGGGCGCTAATGTCCAAGGAAGCTCTATCATCTGATAAAATCCTCTCGAATCCCGAAGCATTCGTGCGTGCTCTAAAAGAGATATTCGGCAATGGATACCCGCTCGCAGAAAGATCTATCATCAGAGAAATGAAAAAAACGTTCGAGCTTGAAATGCCTTCCAGATCTTACAATATTCTCGAAGCCTTTGACATTGTCAGTAAAGATATCACTGATGTATCTGAACCTGCAGTAATGTCAAGAAATTTCTAGTCTTCCATTCCGGGCCTTAACTTGGTCTGAAACTATTCTGTTATACAAGAATTCCTTTCTTGTGGCCACTCATCGGAGCAATTTCATTCCTCACAATCCTGAATTTTTCGTTAAAAACTCTACTCCAGCAAGGGCATCGGAAGATCGATGCTACATTCGACCTGCCTTGAACACTCTATTTTGATTTTAGGATCATTTGAGTGGCTGTTGCTCTTGCAACTTCCTTGCCTTCGCCGCTTTTCAAGATCGATTCTACCAGCGCAACAGTCCGACCTTTGTGGATAACTTTCGCTTCGCCGCTCAGCTGTCCTTCAAAAACAGGGCGGAGAAAGTTGATCTTCAGCTCGAGTGTCGTGAACGACTCATCATCCTCAAGTAGGGTCGCAATCGCTACTCCCATACAAAGATCGGCCAGGTCTGTCATAATTCCTCCGTGAAGCGTTCCCATCGGATTGTGGAATCTCTGATCCACGTTCATGACGGCAGCCGCATGCCCCTCTCCAAGCTCGACAACATTTATTCCAAGTGTTTTGGCAATCGGAGGCGGCTCTTCCTTTCCATCCTTGATCGCTTGCATTCTGTCTTTTAGCGAAACCATTTCATCTCTCTTCCCTAACGGACTTCAATCGCCGGCACAGAAATCTCCAAGCGAGATCTCTCGTTATTCATCAGCCATTTCCTACCCCACTTTTTCAACTCGAATAGCGAGTCGCTCAGCTCCTTGCCCATAGGTGTTAGCGAATATTCGACTGAGACCGGGGAGGTGTCGAGTACCTTTCTTCGGACTATTCCTTCGGCGGTGAGACGCTTCAGCGTCCTCGACAGGGTTTTAGATCCTACGTCTCCGATCTCTCGTTTTAGCTCATTGAACTTCATCGGCCTATCATGAAGATATCTGATTGCAATCATGTTCCAGTCATTGCCCAGAAGCTTCATTGTCGCAACGATTGCACACTTTTCAGGAGTGTGATTGGCGCTCATTTTTTGATACTTGGTGACACCACGAGCACTGCTCAAGTTTTATAGTTTCCTTTTGTCACTTAGAGGCAAAGCGATACCCCGACCGTTCGGGAAAGTGGGACGGTCTGGCAGC
>JABDCJ010000016.1 GCA_013288145.1 Nitrososphaerota archaeon
TAGCCAGTTCTGTTTTAAGAATCTCTGCCTTTTGCTTGTAGTGCGAGATCTTTTCGTAAGCGGCAAGCAGATCTTTAGGGGTATAACTCCCTAAATCACATTCTACCTGAATTTCAAGAAATTCAATCTCAATAGAAATCTCGACAACATCTCGGTCGAGTTCAAAAAGTGGAAGATTATGCGCCTTCTCTCGAAGTGATATTAGGTCTAGATCGAGTTTGTTCTCTCTGTTAAATTTGGACATGTTGCGAAGGAGTGGAAAGGCCAATTTTTTCGAGTATTAATCACTGATAGAAGAATCATCTAGTCAAAAGATCCGGACCCTAAGGTTCTGCACAATCTCTGTCGTTCTGGAGCAAAAACTTTTGACTGTCTAAAATCGTCGGTCGAAGAGAGTCAAGCAGATCCTATTCCCATCTTATCCGAACTTATTCTTTCACCAGTCGTTCAGTTAGGTAGTTCTGTTTGGTTATCCTTGAGTGTGTTATTCATACGAGCTCAAGGTGACACAATATATGAAAGCGGAGATCAGAAAACTGGTTTTATAAGGAGCCCAAAATTTTCAGTTTAGGACGATCATTTCGTAAACCGACCTCGGACATTCCTTATGAACACCTGTAGGCGGCTTGCCGATAACGGCAGAATGAAGTTCGTCCTCAAAAATTGGTTGATTACACGATTTGCATGAAGCAAGCATTATTCTCAAAGCGGATCAACAGAGTCTAGTGGTTACTTAAGTCTTGAAACTCGGAGAAGTTTGTATTATAGCTGCATTGGTTGTTCCCTATCGTGGTGCAATTTTCTCTTTGAAAGGTGTCATCCCAATCTACTCTATTCCGAACCCGTGTGGGACGCACCTTATCCCAATTGTACAAGATATTGTGTCACATTTCATTAGGTTAAGATTAGAATTTCGCGAGAAGTGTGGTTTTGACGGGGAGATAAGCTACCTGTTCTGGACACAAACAATTCTTATGCTTGAGCTCTAATTTGGACAGCCATTCTGAAACTATCCTTCTTTAGTATGTTAGGGCTGTTCTGGAAGGATTTGGAAACGCGCACCTACCGTAAGGCACTATCTACATGAATGGAGGTCCCCAAGATCTTCCTAAATGAGAATTCTAGACCTCTACTGAACTTCCGGCGCCGCAAGCAAGAGTTTCCTGCCATTGGATGTTCTGTTGAAGAATTTCTTTGTCTGACCCATTGCAAGAAACTTTGACTCACCGACTTTCACCAGCATCGGAAGATCTGATACAACTTTACCGAGAATCAAACAATGCCTGCGAGGCAGCGTCCTCACGATAGACCTTATTGTATCCGAGTCTGCGGTAGAGGCTCTTGCGATCATGTCCAAGTCGGTTTCGTTTGTGAAATTGAAGAGAAAGATATTGTCGGCCTGCCGGTAAATTCCGTCGTTTATCGCGTCCGGCTGGTTTGTTATCAAAGTAGTGAAAATTCCAAAGTGGCGCATCCTGGTCACAATGTCGTCCCAGTAAGTCTCTCTGAGGTACAGGTGTGCTTCCTCTGCAAAAAGAAAAACTGGTGGAATCAGCTCCCTTTCAAGTAATTGGACTAGCTTGCTGAGCATGATTTCTACTACAATTTTCTTGGTAAGAGAGGACGATTTTTTCAACGAGATAACTATCGCGCCTCCTCTGGGCAGCAGAGATTTCATGAGGTCGTCGACCCGGACTCCTTCGTCCTTTGTTCTTGCAAACACTCCCGAATTTCTCATTGTCTGAAACCTGGAAAAAAGTGCGTCTTTCACCAGCTCATTTCCGCGCCAGTTCTGGATTGCTTCCGAGAGTCCATCCATATTGTACCTGTCCGTGTGCTCGAGAGCTTGAATGATGCGAATGAATTCGCGCAGCGAGGCGCTCGGAGAATCCAAGACGTGCTGCATCAGGGAGATCAGGCTGAACTCTCCGAGGTAATCCAGCGCAAACTTCAGGGTCCTTCCCGGCTCCAGCGTAACTATTCGATCCGAAAGCTCGTTTTTCGAACCGTCCTTGTTCATCCCGAGGCCCTCGTACTCGTTGTTCAGGTCGAATATTATTACAACTGCGCCGCTTGCAACAAGAGAGCTTGCAAGTATCTTTGAGAGGTGGGACTTGCCTGACTCTTTCTTGCCTGTGATTATTGTAAGATTGCCGTCGATCGCCTCTCCGAGCACGGTAAACGACTCTCCGTCCCGCGTCGTTCCTATCTTGATCTGTGCCGACCCGGTTTGTCCCGCAAGATCAAGCAGCTTAGATTGAGATATTTTTCTTACTCGCGATCGCGTTCTCGAGGGAAGCCAAGATACGTTGGGAATCATCAGTCCATTTTGAACGCTTCCGCGTATCTTGCACTTCAGAAGGCGCATGTCTTTGATCATCTGCGAAACGCTGGAGATTTCGAATGGATCCAGCTCCGTTCCGGAAGCGCTTGCCTCTATGATCTGCTCGCGAATAATGTCTTCGGTAAGAGATTGGCTGGGAATGTAAGTTTCTTCAAAGACCTGTATTATTACGGAGCCGGTCCCGGAGGTATCGACAATCTCAAGATAATCGCCCTGGTAGACACTCTCGGAGGGCAGCGCGACTATCGAGATCTGATCTCCTTCCTTTTCGAGGATCTTCATTTTCTCAACTCTAGACAAGCTTTCCGAGAATCGTCGCTCGCAGATCGTCAGAGGGTATGTGGATCAGCCCGTACTTTCTAGAAAGGTAGCTGCGAACTGAGGATACCGTGGACGAATCAAAAACGGAGAGATGGTGCGCCAGCCTCAAAGTTTCGGGATAGCCCCGGAAAAATAGATCGTTCCTTTTTAGATCGGCAAGCAAGTCAGGATCTTCTTCAGAATTTCGCCTCGATGAATCAATTCTAAACACAGAAGAGTTTGGCGAAAACTTTGCAACAAGAATTCTAGCTTCCGTTGTGGGGAAAAACAATCTTACCGTGTCTGTAATGTCAAAAAAAGTCTCCGAGCTCCCGACATTCTGCAGAAGGTTTGCCGCGCTTGAAACAATTCTGAGTACAGAGCTCTTTCCGATGCCGACAATTTGATTTTCGTTTTCTTCCGCCGCAGATTCTAGCTCTCGTAGTCCTTGTCCTTTTGTTTCTAGTGAAGAACTCTTCAGCGATCCATCCACAAGGAGGATAGACCCTGAATTGATCTTTGCTGACAGAATTTGCGCCGAACGCTCCAATTTGATTCGGATGAATCGCTCGGCTAAACCATTATCAGATGAGATTGCCCTAACAGCCCGCTGTGGAAGGACCCCCCTGAGCTGTTCAGAAAGGTACTTCATCGTCATGTAAAAAATGAAAGGGCCTGCGCGGTAGTAACGAGCAATTTTTGATCCCTTTGCGCTCACAACAGCTACTCGTCCAGCGAAAATCGCTCCTTGCTCTGTCTCCCCGATCAATACGCAGGATGAATCAATCGCGATAATTTGTTTTTCCCTGGATTCAGAAGAAAAGCTCCTGATCTGGTAAGGACTCTCGCCCGACGGTGATTCGAGATTTTGAAGAGGGATTGCTTCCTTGGCAAAATCTGACCGGAAAAACACCTTCATGCCGGATAGTGTTGAAAGCGAAGCCTCGTGATTGTCGGCCAACGATTCGAGGTCAAAAAGTGGAGGAGTTTCAATCTGTGGAACAATATTTAATTGATTGTTCATGATGCGCAACAGTAGCGATGACCTCATGTTGTAATAAATATTGCGCAACATGTTCATTTAACAATTGAGCAATAGCACCAAATGTCAGAGAAAAAGACAATCACAGTGAAGCTGAAGAAAGCAGGCTGGGAGGTAGAAATCACCTGCGAAGAGGATCAGCTGCAAAAGGCAATTGAAAGCGTTCTCTCGTCGTTGACCTCAATTCCGCAGAATGCTCCTCTTGCTTCCCCTTTGATGGATGAGAGATCCGAGGCGGGATCGAAGAAGACAGTCAGGGGTTTGATCTTGGAGCTCTGGAACGAATCCTGGTTTTCAGAAGCCAGAGCTCTATCCGAAGTTCATGAAGAGATTGCGAGGAGAGGTTATCACTACGATAAATCTGCCGTGTCCCACTCTCTAACCGACCTTGTAAAGGAAGGAGTTTTGAGTAGACAGGGAGATGCAAGGAATTATGCGTATATTCAGAAAAAGCCCCCTCAAGGCGGGCCGATATCATCCGGCTTGCCCTCGAATGGATAAGAATATGTCCGCTATTTTTTCGTGAGCAGATTGGACAGCCAATCTATCCCGATCGTGCTTATCTTGAACTGGGATTTGTCCTCGATCGATTCTTTTGTAACGTATCCCACTTTCGCGAGTTCGCTCAAACGCGAGCTGAGCGACTTTGGGTTGAGGGACGTCGTCTCTTGAAGTAATGACAGGCTTAGCCATGGAGTTAATCCCGCGCGAGTCTCGCTAGCTATTCTCTGGGCGACGAGCTGCAACGCGATCAATTCTTTGTCACTATATTTCGCCTGCTCTCCAACAATTCGAGGACCTTCCGGAGTTATGCGAACCTGATCTTTGAACTTTTCAACAAGATCTTTGATGCTGAAATTCATTGAAAGTTTCTTTGCCAGATCAATTTCCGGAATGGTTTTTGAAATGAAATTGTTTATCGATTGTAGCACAACTTCCGGCGAGCCTGAAAATTCAGCTTTAGTGCCGCCTAGCGTCACCGTTACAACCAGCCTGTCGTTTCTCTCTGGCGTCTGTTGTTTTGATTCTTCTGACAATTATTCCTGCGGCCCCTTCTGATACATCGATTATTTTTGCTTTAATGAAGCTAGACGTGCCGAAAGAGCTTCGCTCACTTCCTTTCCATCCACTTTGCCTCGCACCTTTTGCATTACCTTGCCCATCAAGGTACTTCTGGCTCCATCGACACCTTTTGTCCGAATGAGCTCCGCGTTCTGTGACAATATCTCGTCTATGATCTTCTGAAGGTCTTCATTGGCGATTTTTGCGAAGCCTGTCTTTTTCAAGATCTCTTCGAATGGTATATTCGGCTCAGATGCCATCGCTCTCAATATTTCCAGTATGGCTTCCTTTGCAAATTTACCTTCTTTTAGAGAAGCAAACATTTGGAGGAGCGCCTCATCCTGAAGTGAATCCACGTCTGATCCTGAACGTGAGAGCTGAAGAAAAGTATCAATCAGCGTCGATGCTACTAGGGTTGGGGATAATCCAGTCTCTGAAACTATTTTCTCAAATAACAGCCTTCGGTCAGAGTCAAAAAGTGGTTCTCCTAACTGTCTTGGAAGGCTGTATTTTGTTGAGAATTCCGACACGAGAGTTTCCCACGGTTTTGGGACCTGCCCTTTCAGCGAACGCAGCTCTTCTGGCGTCACCTGGATAAGGGGAATATCGGTCTCAGGATACATCCGAGCGGAGCCGGGGCGCGGTCTCAAAAATGATGTTTCCCCGTCTAGGTTCGCCCCTCTCGTTTCCGCGGGAACCCCAGATAGCGAAGCTCTGATTCTGAGAATCAACGCATCGGCAACATTTCGAGTCTTTGACGATCGCCCTGCGACGAGAACGAATGCATCCATGTCATTCAACCCGAACGCTGCGCGAAGGCGTGCTACCTCCTCAGCTGTGATCCCATAGTTGGGCAGCTCATCCGAATGGAATACTCCGCCAAGGCCGTACGATTTTGCAATCGCGCCGAGCTCCTTTCCCAGTCTAGCGTGGAATTCATTTTCTTTCCCAAAAAAACCCGCAAAGTCTTTGACGACTATGCAGATCACGTTTGAAGATTTTTCGGAAGAGAGCGATTTCAAAAGGATCTTGGAAGACGTATCCTTGAAAATATCAGTTGCAACGTGTTCTGAAATAACAAGATCATTTCCGATCTTTTCTCTAATCTCTTTAGCCAGATCGAAAAAGAATTTCTGCCTTGCCGCTTCGTAAGTTATGACTTTTCTAAATTGATCTAGGCGCTGGACACCCTTTACTTCGATGACACTACCGCCCATGACCGAGACATTGAGATCTTGCCTGATCGTTCCTATTCCTCTAGCCACTCGACCGGTTGACCTCATCAGTTTACCGAGTGTCATCGCTGCTTCTTCAGCATCTTCCGGGGATCCCTCGATTGGCGCAAGCGCAACTTCGACCAATGGACTTCCGAGACGATCTAGGGCATAAGTCCTTTCACCGGTCCCGACGCTCCCATCTGCTTTGACAGCACGTGCAGCGTCCTCTTCAATGCTTATTGTCTGGACTGCGACTCTCTTGTCCTTTCCAAATTTGAGATAACCTCCCAGGGCGACAACCGCGGTACGCTGAAAGCCAGAAGTGTTTGATCCGTCCACAACTATTTTTCTCATAACGTGGATTTCGTCAATCACGCGAGATTCAAGAGCCAGTGCGAATATCAGCGAGGTTTCTAATGCTTCCCGACTAATTGGATGGGGCGGCTCCTCATCAGATTCAACTAGGCAGCTCGAATCGATTGGAGCTAAATAATTCACGATTACTTCTCTTCTAGATTCGAACTGTGCCGCGACGTCAAACTCGCCGAGTTCCGAAGTTACAGCCCGAAGCACTCGGGTGAAAGTGGGACTCTTCGAAAGGTCCGGCTCCTCGTATTCCTCACTGAAAGGATAACATGCGCAGAATAATTTCGTTGGGGTCGCAAGCTGTTGATGTATTTCTAGACCTATTTTCAGGCCGATTGTTTTCAGATCAAAGGATTTGTTGTCCTCTTTTTGACTCTTGACCATCACCGACCATAATCTCCATTGATACTTATCGTGTTGAAAGAGGAATTCTCAAACTGAACTCCCCGAGGAAATTGGTCAGCATTAACTCGCTCGTTTCTTCGAAGTTTCCCAAAACCCATGAGAGCTTGGCAAAGGCAGTCTCTGCAAACATGTTTTCGAGTGGAACTGCTCCAGCCTGGATCAAATCTCTACCTGTATCGTAAACATTCAGGTCGACATGACCCCAGATACATTGGGATGTCATTCCAACGAAGATGCCGCTTTTCACCAGATCGGCGATTACTCCAACAGTTAGGTCAGATACATGACCCAGTCCCGTTCCTTCGATTATTATGCCTCGGATTCCATTCTCTACCAGATGACTCAGGACACTGGGATCAAACCCAGGATGAAATTTGACAAGCGCGACATTCTTGTCGAATTTTGTCCTGAGCCTGAAGCGATCAGAGCGATGATTGTCTTCTTTCGGGAGTTCATAGTTTTCGTTCCACTTTATTTCTGACGCGTTTTCAACGGTTGCAACAAGTGGAGCATCAATGGACTGGAACGCATCACGCCTGCTGGTGTGGTTTTTTCTTACCCTGGTACCCGCGTGAATCGCAATGCTCTGATCATTTTCGATCAGGTGCATTGCGACATAGACTCCGGGCCTCTTCGATTCCAGAGCGAATAGTGCCGCAGATCTCAGATTCAAAGCGGCATCAGATGACGGTCGATCCGAAGATCTCTGTGCACCGACCACGACTACGGGAATTTCAAACCCCATTAAGGAAAAGCTGAGCGCTGCCGAGGTATAGGCGAGAGTATCTGTTCCCATCATCACCACAACACCATCTGAATTCTTAGAACGCGCGAGCTCAATTATTCTCGAAGAAAGGACACTCCAATCCGAGGGAGTCATGTTTTCGCTGTAGATGGAAAAGACAACTTCTGGATGAATAACGGCAAGATGGTCCAGTTCGGGCACAGTCAGATAGAGATCAGACGCCGACAGTGCTGGATAAACCGCGCCGGTACGGTAATCCACTCGGCTCGCAATCGTTCCTCCCGTGCTAACAAGTAGGAGATTTTTCTTTCTTAGAGATGAGTCTTCTGAATGCCCTCGAGCGGTCGTTGAATCTATTTTCTCCTCCTGCTTGCTATCTTGAATCGGTCTCATCGATTTCACAGAGTTCACCTGGAGACCAATGTTGTAGCCGGACTTTAACTTGAGAACGATGTGAGCATCATCCGCATACTCGTATCGAGGTACAATAAGTCCCCTAGTTTCCAATTCATCAGTTGTGACAACTTCGACCATCTGCCCAGCTTTGACGCCGTACTTTCTAAGCACGTGCAGCGCAGAACCTCTGTAGCCCTCGGTACTTTCTTCCACGGAATCGTCTCTCCTAAGAATGCTAGCAACTAGCAGGCGTGTAAAGAAATGTATTTCAGGTTTCCACGAGTCGATCGAGGAAACCTGAACTCTTTGTGAGCGGCTACCTGTAATACGGGACTGCTACTTTTTCGACCGGTTTGCCTTCTCTCGAAGTCTTTACCTTTCTGATCGCGTCTTCAAAGTGGCGCATCGTGACTACCGCATCAGTGGCGTTTTTCTTTGCGTCCTCTGGCTTTGGAAACTTTGCGACGTACTCCTGCAAGACTATAGATACTGCCGTATTGACTACCGAGGTAATGTCGGCGCCTGTGAATCCGTCCATCATTTCCGCGACACGCTCGAGATCTAACTCTTTCGAGATCGGCTTGTGCTTTGTCTGGATTTCCAGAACCTGTCTGCGGGCATTCTTGTCCGGCGCTGGAATATACAGTAGTTTGTCGAATCGTCCAGCTCGCAACAGAGCAGGGTCGACCATGTCCATTCTGTTTGTGGCAGCAAGCACGACTACGCCGTTCAAAGTCTGAATTCCGTCCAGCTCAGTAAGCAGCTGGCTGACGACTCTTTCAGTGACCATACTGTCACCACCGAGTCCTCTCACCGGTGCGAGAGCGTCGATTTCATCGAAGAAAATAACACATGGTGAAGCTTGCCTGGCCCTGCGAAACACCTCACGGACTCCTCTTTCAGACTCTCCGACCCATTTTGATAACAGCTCGGGACCTCTAACACTGATGAAATTTGCTTCGCTTTCTGTAGCGACTGACTTTGCTAGGAGTGTTTTTCCTGTACCAGAGGGCCCATAAAGCAAGATGCCCTTTGGCATGCTGTACCCGATTGCAGTATAGAGGTCAGGATACTTTAGCGGCCATTCAACTGCTTCCTGGAGTTCCTTCTTTACAGAGTCTAGACCTCCAATGTCTGACCAATGAACGTCAGGAGTCTCGAGATACACCTCACGCATTGCAGAAGGCATTACGTCTTTGAGCGCATTCTCGAAATCGTCCATTGTTACCTGAAGCTTGTTGAGAAACTCGGGCTGGAGCTTGTCCTCTTCCAATTTCAGCTCAGGCAACATTCGCCTCAAAGTCTTCATGGCTCCTTCCTTGCAGAGATACTCTAGATCAGCACCCACGAAACCATGAGTTACTGCGGAGAGCTTTTCGAGATCAACTTCTTGCGTCAGCGGCATGTGCCTTGTGTGAATTTGGAGAATTTCGAATCGTCCTCTCTTGTCTGGTACTTTGATTTCGATTTCTCTATCGAAACGCCCAGGTCTTCTTAGGGCGGGGTCGATAGCGTTGGGTCTGTTCGTCGCAGCGATGACGATTACTTTTCCTCTCGCTTCCAGACCGTCCATCAATGAGAGTAATTGCGAGACAACGCGTCTCTCTACTTCGCCAGTAACTTCTTCTCTTTTTGGGGCAATGCTGTCAATTTCGTCTATGAATACAATCGTCGGAGCTTTTTCTCTAGCTTCCTTGAAAATCTCTCGCAGTCTCGCTTCGCTTTCTCCGTAAAACTTGCTCATGATCTCAGGGCCGGAGATGCTGATGAAATGTGCGTTACTTTCATTTGCGACTGCCTTTGCAAGCAGTGTCTTACCAGTTCCTGGAGGACCGTAGAGCAGGACTCCCTTTGGTGCTTCAACGCCTAATTTTTCAAAAATTTCAGGGTGTCTTAGCGGGAGCTCAATCATCTCTCTGACTTTTTGAATTTCATCTTTGAGACCGCCGATGTCCTCGTAAGTGACCTGAGGCACTCCTCTGAGCGTCTCTCCTTTTTCAGATATCGCGAAGATAGTTCTCTGCGTGATCAGGACTGCGTCAGCCATCGGACTAACTCCGAGAACCTGGAAGGTAAGCCTGCCACCAAAGTAAGGAATCATAATGTTGTCGCCCTTTGTTACTGGAACGCTCTCCAATGCATCGGCAAGATATCTCTCGTCGATGGGAGGAATTGCTTCCAGTGGTGCGACTACGACTTTTTCAGCGGGCGGCGCCTTAATCTTCTTGATTGTAACAGTATCGCCAATGGCGACACCAGAATTGTTCCGGATTAGACCGTCAATTCTTATCACGCCTCTACCTTCATCCGAAGGATAGAGCGGGAGACACTTTGCAACAGTTCTCCTCTTACCCTTTATCTCAATAATGTCACCAGTCGAAGCGTCAAGCGCATCCATTGCATCGTAATCAATTCTAGCAACTCCGCGACCAACGTCTCGAGTATAAGCTTCAAGGACCTTTAGCGTGACGCCTTGCTGACTCATATCACACGCTTTCTCCTACAGAGCTAATTTTAGCTACTTCTATTATTTCTGTCTTTCACATACTAAAGAATAATTCTGGATCTAGGTTTTCAGTAGGCGAAATCCAGATTAGTTATCACAATGATTACGATGCGTATCTGATTTCGGCGCACTTTATTCTTTTTCTCAAAATTGCGGAACAGTCATGCAATCCTAATATATGTCGGCGGTGCAATAGTAAAATCTTAGGATAAATTCTTCCGAGACAGGACGAGAAAAATGTCGCATCGAGTTGCTGTCCTAGACAAGGACAGCTGCCATTCTAGAAAATGTAACTTAGAGTGCATTACTTTTTGTCCCGTGAATAAGACCGGCAGCGATTGCATTATACTGGGCCAAGATACAAAGGCTGTCATCAGCGAAGAACTTTGTACTGGCTGTGGCATTTGCGTAAAGAAGTGTCCATTTGAAGCTATAACGATCCTAAATCTCGCGCAAGAGCTCGGCGAAGAAAAAGTACATCAGTATGGAATCAATACGTATAGGCTCTACAAGTTACCGATTCCAAAGAAAAATTCTGTAGTGGGCCTTGTCGGTAAGAACGGTGTTGGTAAGTCGACCGCCCTAAACATTCTTTCCGGCTCGCTGAAACCGAATCTCGGGAATTATGAGACGCCCCCGCCGTGGGAAGAAATCATTGACGAATTTCAAGGCACTGAACTAAGAAGCCATTTTCAGGCTATTTCCGAAGGGAAATTGCGTGTTTCCATAAAGCCGCAAGCGGTGTACTTGATTCCAAAAGTTTGGACTGGAACAGTTAGAGCTCTTCTTGAGAAAACCGCCGGATCTAGCCGTGACGTTTCCGAAATTTCAGATTCACTTTCTTTGAAAGAAAGTCTCGAGCGAGGAGTTTCAGAACTGAGCGGTGGAGAATTGCAGCGCACAGCTGTTGCCGTAGCTGCCCTCAAGGATGCCGATCTCTATCTTTTTGATGAACCTTCGAGCTACAACGACGTATTCCAGAGAATGAACGTTTCGAAGACTATCGCGGAATTATCAAAGAAAGCTGCGGTCGTCTTGGTGGAGCACGATCTTTCTTTTCTTGATTATCTTAGTGACTACATGCACATACTGTATGGTGAACCGGGTGTCTATGGCGTCGTTTCTTCAATCCAGTCAGCGAGAACCGGGATAAACGAGCTGCTCGAAGGTTATCTGCAAGCTGAAAATGTTCGCTTCCGCGATCAACCTGTGCGGTTTGATATTTACTCACCGATCGAAAATGAGACTGAAACCCCAGTTATATGTAGCTATGACAAGCTCGTAAAAGACTACGAAAAGTTCACGCTGGAGGTCGAACCCGCGGAAATAAAAATGGGGCAGGTTGTAGGTGTCCTTGGCGCAAACGCACTCGGAAAGACAACTTTCTTCAAAATTCTTTCAGGGGTTGAATCTCCGACGAGCGGTCACATCAACGCACTTTCCAAAGTCGCTTACAAGCCGCAGTACTTGTCTGCGGATACTGACACTGACGTGATAACTTATCTCCGATCTATCAACAAAAATGTCGAGTCCGGTCTGATTCAGACGCAGCTAATAACTCCTTTGAATCTTCACAAGCTTTTCGAAAAACAGTTGAAGAATCTAAGTGGCGGAGAACTGCAAAAGATAGCCATTGTAGGTACTCTGCTTCAGGATGCCCAGATTTTTGCTTTCGACGAGCCATCCGCGTTTATCGATGTTGAGGATAGGATAGTACTTGCAAAAGCGATCCAGCGATTCGTGCGTTCTATGGGAAAAACTGCTCTTGTAATTGACCACGACATCCAGCTCGTTGACATCGTTGCAGATTCTCTGATGATTTTCTCAGGAGAACCGGGTCGAAGAGGGCACGCGAGTAAGCCGCTCGCCAAGAATGAAGGCATGAACACTTTCCTTCGTGAACTTGGAATCACCTACCGTCGAGACATAAACACCGGTCGTCCCCGAGTAAACAAACCTGACAGCAAGCTGGACAGGACTCAAAAGGACGAAAGGAAATACTACTATGTCGGAAAGTTGCAGGCTACAGAAGGCGAAAAGCCGTCAAAGTAACTGACTGCATAAGCGTCTAGAGAGAGTTTCAGCTTCAAGAAATGCCGATGTTAAAGAGTGCTCTGAAAGAAGTGCTCAATGAGGAAGAGATCAAACATCTTTCTTCCGCGTTTGATGTCATTGGGGACATTGCCATTATCAGGATCCCTTCGGAGCTTACCGGAAAGGAAAGTCTGATCGGAGAAGAGCTTCTCCGGCATTTGAAAAATGTAACGACTGTTTTGAAGCAGGATTCCGATGTTCAGGGCGAGTACAGAATCCGCAAGGTTTCGCGTATCGCCGGGGAAGAAAAGTATGAGACATTCTACAAAGAAAACGGAGTTACAATAAAGGTGGACGTCAGCTCTGTTTATTTTTCCCCGAGGCTCTCGACCGAAAGATCAAGGATAGCCTCGCTAGTCTCGCAAGGCGAAGTAATTTTCAATATGTTTGCGGGCGTGGGTACATTTTCATTCATTCTAGCAAAATCTGCAAGCTGTACGGTCCACAGTGTCGACGTAAATCCTGACGCCATTCGCCTTGCGGAAGAGTCTATCGCCCTAAACAGGAGATTGAAGGGAAAGATCATTCCAGTGTTGTCTGATGCGGCCGAGTACGCAATAGCGCACCAAGGAGAGTTTGACCGCATTCTGATGCCCTTGCCTGAAAGGTCAAAAGAGTTTCTGCCTTATGCAGTCCAATCCGCTAAGAAGTCAGGCGCGATTATTCACTACTATGTGCATGTTCCCCAGGAATCCTTTGAAGACAAGTCTTGGATTGAGAAGCATCTGGCAGATGCGGGAATTGGAAAAGACTACAAGGTTCGATTATGGAAACGTGTCAGGGAAGTTGGGCCGAGATACATCCAAGCAGTAGCTGACATCGAGTTACTATAAGATCATAACTTTGCTTTCTGTGTCTCGTAGATTTCGAGAACCTTTTCCAAAGTATCGATATCCTTGAGCGACTTGTCCGCGCGGATTTGCTTTATCCTTGGAAAACGAAGAGCAAATCCACTATCATGTAAATCACTCTTTTGAATCGCGTCAAAGGCAACCTCCAGAATAACCTGGGGTCTCACAGTGCGTCGATAACCAAAATCTTCCAATGTTATCATCTTCAGAAGATCCGTCATTTCTAGAATTTCAGCATCTGTCAGCCCTGAGTATGCTTTACCGACGACCTTGAGGTCATCATGGTCTCTGACGGCGAATGTATAGTCGGAAATCACTCCCGCCCGTTTGCCGTGACCATATTCTGCTGCAACTATTACTACGTCTAAAGTATCCAACTCGGACTTTAACTTGATCCAGCTTTTACCTCTCTTACCGGGTTTGTAGGGAGATTCCGGGTTTTTTACTACTAGACCCTCGAACCCCAGCGATTTGCTTTCGTCGAACATCGCTTTGATTTCGGCGGGGCTCGAGACAGTCTTTTTTTCCGACACGACTAGAACTCCGTTCAGGCCAAGTGAGCTGAGTATCTCTGCTCGTTTTGAAAGTGGATCTTGAATCAAGGGCGAATCTTTGTAGAGAATGTCGAATGCGAAGAACTTGATCGGCGCATCGCTGGGTGAGGGAACAAGTTTTCTGAGTCTCCTCTGTAGTGACTGAAACGATAGGGGCCTTCCATCCTGAAAGGGAACGATTTCGCCGTCTAGGATGAGAATTCCAGAGAGCTCTATGCTCGCGGCTTTGACGATTTCTGGAAAATACCGCGTAACCTCTTCCAAATTCCTGGAATAGATCTTTACAGCTCCACCGGAGAAGTGAATCTGTGCCCTGATGCCATCGTACTTGTATTCGGAGAGAGATGGAATCTCGCCGATTTTCTTGTACAGCTCTTCAGAGTCTATTGCAGATTCCGCAAGCATAAAGTTCGTCGGGCGAAAGAGGGACAACTTGGCTTCATTTAGGCGGTCATGCTTTGCTAGCAAGGCGACTTCGCCAATGTCTCCAGTGACGAGGTTCGCACTCCTCACTTCTTCCAGAGTCTTTCCAAATGCCTTCGCAATGGATTCCTCGACCAGACCCTCAACTAATCCGATCCTCATTTCTCCACCCAAGAGTCGAACGATAAATTTCACTTCGATAGGATCTCTAGTGAGCGTGAAGATTCGCTCCAGAATGCCCTGTCGTCTGCTTGTCGAACCCTTGCCGGATGCTTTTGAAAGATCGAGGAGGGCGAAATAGAAATCTGAAAGAGAAAGATCCGTTTGACCGAGCAAAAGTGTTCCCGATCGATCTCGCTTGTTCACGATGTTTGATCGAAGCCAGTCTTCTATTGCTGATCCTAGATCGCCATACTTGAAGTAATACTCGGATAATTCAGAGTCCTTTACATTGTGAAATGTAGAGACGGCTCGCCAGATCAGAGAGTACCCAACATTGATTTCAGGAGTTGCAAATCCAGGAGGAAACACCTTGCTAGAAAGGAAGGTGCTTGCAAGCCGAAGATCTTCATCGGATAATGAAGCAAAATACTGCGAGACGATATTGATCTTTACTAGCTTGCTACGGGTCGATTCG
This sequence comes from Nitrososphaerota archaeon, assembly GCA_013288145.1. Next base: position 14,943 of record JABDCJ010000016.1, read on the forward strand.
ACCTGACGGCAGATCTCGGCGAATTGCAGAAAATATGCGGGAGAGGAAGACTTGTCGTCAACCTCCGACATTTCAGACAGACTCTTGGCGGGGAGGATCTAGAGAGCCCTGCTCATCAGGTAAGCGTCTTCGCCGTCTCTGTAATAGCCATAATGAGTCGTTACCGTCTGAAATGACAGATTTTTGTACATCATTACTGCAGAATCATTCGAAACTCTAACCTCGAGATAAGTCTCTGAACATCCACGCTCTCTCATACCCTTCAGGGCCTCTTCCATTAGGCCCTTACCAACACCCAAGCCTCTATGAGCTTCAAGAACCGCGACCGAGACAACATGCCCCTTCCTTGCGAGCCCGTAGCGTTTCAAATGGGAGAAACCGTATTCAATTCGGCACATGATGTAGCCAATTATCGCGCCCTTTTCATCTTCGGCTACCAAAAAAGTCTCGGGAGACTCGCGTAAGCGCTCCTCGAAGAAAGAATCGGAATAGTGCTCAGGCAAGGCGGCCCAGTTTATCGAAATAATAGACGGAAGATCCTCGACAAGGCATTTGCGGATACCGTATTTCCCAACCCGCCTGAGGAAGATGTTCTGCACGGCGTTTATCCTCTGAAGTAGAATAACACGGATAAAGCTCGAATCGAAGTTAAAAACAATTGGATGTAATCGCTTAATTGGCAGACGGGCCAAGTTAATATCTCCCGCCGTCGCAGATTGTTCTTACCTTAGTATTAGATTCAGCAAAGGGTAGTACTTTAGATTGACATCTGTCAGCCCCGAAGGCAGCATTCCGGACATTTCCGCGCAAATAATTGATTTTGTTCACAGGAGGTTCTCCGTGACTTCCGAGTTCCATCGCGAGAACGGGATGATGGAATTCACGCTTGATCCAAACCAGCGGGAAACAAAAAATAGTTTCAAGTCACTACTTGATGAGGTTGCTGTTTTTGGGCGGACAGCAGTTCTTCGGAGACAGGATGACAAAAGTCTCCTCTTGGTAGTTTTTCCAAAGCCACCATATCCCCCTCAGAAAATAAGGACTCCATTGATCTTGCTTTTTGCAACCATTATTGCAGTTTTCGCAGACGGTTTCATTCGTATCTATGGGTATTCAGATCCTCAAACTCCAAGTATTGGAATGGGCAACGTCATACTATTTGCATTATTGTATGTTGCAGCCTTGCTTGGAATTTTAGGCGTACACGAAATGGGGCACAAGGTTGCGTCCTGGGTTCACAAAATGAAATCTTCATGGCCCTACTTTATTCCGGGCATCCCCAGTTACCTTCCTACATTTGGGGCCGTAATCAGGGCAGCCGATGTTCCTCCGAATCGTGACGCGCTTTTCGACCTCGGTTTTTCAGGACCGATCGCAGGTTTAGTCATAACTGTAATCGTATCGGTTTTGGCAGTTTTTTCTGCTCATTTAATTCCAGCATCAAGTTATGCTGCAGGGACATCATTTGGTTCCCTTGATTACTACACGTCTCTTCTTTTGGGAGCTCTTAGACCAGGACAGGGTAACATGGTGATCGGAGGTGCACTGTTTCAACTGCTTTACTTTGCATACTCGCTAGGATTCTTTGTTACTTTCATCAATCTGCTTCCAGCTTCGCAGCTTGACGGCGGGCATATCGCCAACTCTGCTCTCAGCCCGCGAGTGCACCGAATCCTTTCGTACGCTACTGTTGTCGTAATGTTTCTGATTGGACTATGGCTCATGGCCTTTCTCGTTCTCTTTATGTTAAGCAGAGCGCCTTCGTTGCGACCTCTGGATGATGTTTCTCCGCTTTCCAACAGCAGAAAAATCGTTTTTGTTCTCGCTTGGATTCTTGCTGGTCTAATCGGAGCTTTCGTAATCTACAGCAATCCGATTTTCAGCCTCGGCCTATTCAGGCTTTGAAGAATGTGCACGAAGCATCCGGAAGAACGAGAATTTTCGCTCTCGATCCTGGAGACAACAACGAACTCGGCGCTTGCCTTGCTCCACCGATCGTTTTCAAATCAAATTTTAGCGCATAATACTTCGGGAGCGTCGTAAGGATATTCAATTCAAATTCCCTTTGGAGCTTCTGAAACGAAAGAAGGACCTCCAGACCTTCAACGTAATCAACGCCACCGATCTTGGAACGCGGTTCTAATCTTCCCGTAACAAACTTGAGGAACGCTTCGGAGCCCAGTCCGCTACCACACTCTGCCAACATACAAATCTTAGAGTCAGAATCACTTAGGGCAACGTTCATCAGAACCGGGAATAGCGCCCTTCCGAATGCCTCCGTGAGGTTCTTGTCGTTTTCCGACCCGCCACAGCCGAAAATTACTCGCTCAGATTTTTGAACCGGGATGGCGAGAGTGTTCTGCCACAGTTCCAGTGACTTTAAGTGAACTGATTTGACATCTCCATGTGAAATTCCGAGTATTCCGACGCCAGTCTTTTCAATCAGTTCAATGCTTCTGACTGAAGATAGCGACTCAAATTGTTTTAGAGCAAAATCACTGGCATTTGATTTCTCGGGAGGACATGGAAGCTCATCGGAAGACTCCGAGAATGCCCGCTTTTTGAGTTCTGTTACAAGTCTCATAACCTCAGAGGCGCTGCTTGAGAGTCCGAACAACGGGTCGTAATGTACCGACGAAAGTAAGAGCACCTTCTGGAATTCTAGGGACGGGATTATGTTTTTCAGATCTCTAAGCGCACCTTCAGGATTCTCTCCATCTACAAGACTGAGTTGTTCTGATTGGAGGGAGAATTCCTGAGCCTTTCTTCGACAGAGGGCCCCCAGAGCTTTCAGATACATGATCTTCTTTATGCCCTTGTTCCGAGTTAGAAGGACATCTAGAAACTTTTGCACGCCTAAGGTCCCGGATAAAACAAGCAAGACTTCTTCCGTGACCCTGTCGGCAACAATATCGAGTTCTTCAGGTGCAATTTTTGCCGGTTGGGGTTCCAGTATCTGTGATAGGTTCTCCTGTCGAATATCAAAAGAAACCTCGACCGGTCCGTAGGGAACCCATATTTCTGTCATGTTGAAATCTCAACTTCCAAAGTATCGCAAAGCCCTAGCTGCGCGTGCCAACTCTAAAATGCACAACCTTTCCATTTAACGTGTGAACTTGGCAACCCCAAAAAGAGACAAGGAATTTCTGATTTCGGAACTCGGTAAAACTTTTCTCAAAACCTCGGCCTTCAGAATCGGAGATTTCAAGACCGCAAAGGGAACCAAAACTCCCTATTACATTGATCTCAGCCGGGTCAGTAGCTTTCCTAATGCTTTTTCCCTGGCTATTGATTGTCTCGATTTCGGGCTTGAGGAGATTTCGCGAAAAAACAGTGTGGATGCGATTTGCGGAATCCCGATCACAGGACTCGTTTTCAGCGCCGTAATAGCAGCGAAGCATTCAAAGCCCCTCTTTTACTCGCCGCCCGACCAGGAACATAAAATCGTCGGTGTGCTCTCTCCTGGGGCGGGCGTCGTTCTGATCGATGACGTTTCCGAGACCGGAAAATCGATCATCTCCGCGACGAGCGCGATCAGAGCAAATGGCGGAGTAGTCAGCGATGCTCTAACTCTTGTCGACAGATCCGAAGAGGCAAGAGAAGAACTGCAGAAGATTGGCGTTGAATTACACTGTTTTACTACGGTACACGAACTTGCAAAGAAACTGAAAGATAACCTAGCTCTGTCAGAAGAGGAAGAAGAACTATTGGAAAACGAGATAATCTAAGCGTATATCATTAGCCCTTTCTGCTCGAGAGTTACGTGTAGATTGTTGACGGCGCGATATACTTCTGTCTCCTTTTTTGCTCCGGTGCAAACGAGTTTTCCCGATGCAAAGAGAAGTATGACTGTTTTCGGATCTGCCATCCTATGGATCAGGCCAGGAAACTGCTCGGGCTCGTACATTGATTTCGGTAACTGTCTGGCGGCTTCCTCCAGATGCACTTTTCCTCCGAGCGAAGCAGAAGCCACGATGTTTTGTATGTCAATTACAGGATCGTTTCTGATGTCGATGCTTCCCTTTCGCAGTTTTTGAACCACGGTTTTTACTGCCTTTACTGCTTGCTCTTCCGATTTTGCTCCTGTGCAAACCATCTTTCCCGAACTGAAGATCAGGGTTGCAGTTTTAGGTACCTTCAATCGAAATACAAGGCCCGGAAATTGATCAGGATGATATTCAACGTCAGAAAACGAGCGTGTTATCTGATTAAGATCAACTGTCTGGCTGATGCTCGCCGATGCTACGACGTTCTCGATGCTGATCAGTGCTTTAGTTTGAGGCAACTGAGTATATAGTGCTTTTAAAGCTTATATTTAAATAAAGACGCTTGCCGGTTCTTTCGCTTTGACGGGACATTGATCCGAATCCTGTTTCTGTCAATAATCGGGACATAAAAAAAGTCCTTACGATTTCGAGGAGATTTTCTCTATTAATTAATGAAAAAAAAGGTTCTTTCAAGTTGTCGTCAACTGGCAGGCGGCCCAGAACTGGATGATCATTTTCGGATATTCCGGGGGAGCTTTCGGGGGCTCCTTAACTAAGATCTTCGACAGTTTTCAATAGTATTAGTTTTTTTTGAGGCCCACTAAAGAGAGCATCATAATTGCCCAAATATCCATGGCCGATTACAACGACTTTCTCATCCTGTTCTCTTTCTTTCTCGTCTTCTTCTGTTAGCTGTACTTCAGATAATTCATCCTCTGCAACTTTAAACGGAGTATCGGGATCCAAAACCAAAAGGCGAATGGTAGCCGGTTCTTCTCCAATTTTGACATGAACATCTCGATAAATGTCACTACCGATTATTCTATTGTCACCTAACATAATCGGTTCGGGGCTATCGTTTTCTTTTTCCCAATTTTCCAAATTGATTCCATGAAGTGCAACTTGTCGTTTTGTTAGTACTAAACCACCCGTACAACCGGTGTCTGCCAAAGCTGTCAATGATTTTGACGTGCCAGCGTGGTCTAACTCAAGAGTGACCAAAGGGATGATGATATTTTCATATCTTTGATTTCGAGCGTTTGGATAGTCAAAAGAACAGAAGACCTCTGTCCTATTTTCTTCCCCTTCTATAGAAGCATCACCCTAGAGACGGAAAAGGTATCTCTGTCCAACTCTTCTAAAGTAAAATTGTTTTTTCCCAGTTTTGTCAATGGCTTGTTGACGTGCTTCATCAATAGTATCGCCCACGCCTACCACTTGTCCTATTTCTTTGTCAATAGCAACATATTTTCCTCTAAGACTTTCGAGCTGAGGACGAAGTTTTGCATAGACAGCTTCGGCGCTAGTCATAACTGCAGGTCGTCGCTGTTTAGACAATACGTTAAGTTCAGCTTTGACATCTGATAACTCGGCCCTTAGCCTAGAATTTTCTTGAAAGAGGCTATAGAGGGTGACTTCTGATCTACTGTACTGTTTCTGAAGAGATTTTACTTGTGCTCTCAGTGATTCGATAACGCTGGGCGGAGAATGAGTCCAAAAACTTTTGTCAGTTAGATCCTCATCAAGTCGAGGACGACTAACGTATATTTGACCCTCATGTGGAGGCAATTTCGACACCTAGCGAGTGAATCATTTCGTCGCCCACCTTATTTAGCTTTTGACTGAATTTTGAGATGTAGTCGTATGGGGGTTCTTTCGCCTCAATATGAGAAACGATCTCAAGATTGCTTGTCTTAGGAGAATCAGCAAAGGTCACTCCTACATCCATCTCTTGAATATTAGCAAAAAATGCCAATATGATGGGTTTCATCGTTGTCTTCAGTTTTGAATTAAGATCGCTTATTCCGGATGGGTTGATGAATCTTGGAAACATGGTATCCTTAAGGACGTATTTTATTGACACAGAGGTATCGCATTCTTTTACTTTGACACCCGGACGGCTCGTTGCAAATCCCAGAATCTTGCTGGAAAAATCATTGACAGAAAGAAGTAGTTCTTGACTAGGATTTTTCACAAATTGAACAACAAAATGGATCTCAGAGCCCACCCAAGTATGTAATCTTACAATCTCTGATTCCAGAGTAATTGAATGATGTTCCTGATCATACTTCAGCTCTATCGGCTCGGGATTTTTTGAGAAAAAATCCTTTATTTGCTCAAATAGATCTCGATTTAGTTCGGAGTGTTTTTCTTTGGGCTCGGGATCGAGCTCCACATCATAATGCACTTCAATAAAATAACTGTCTTCATCGGAAGATGGAAAACTTGTTTGATAAGCCGACAAGACACAAGCTTAATTCAGGCAAGAGAGGGCCGATTATTTAAGGAGTTTTGAGCGAATCTGCGCGAACGAAGCCCCCTAAATCATGGTCTGAGTATTTTATTGTCTAGAAGCATTTTCTATTAGGGTCTTCCACTTGTTTTCCCCGTTCACAACTATTCCAGCCATCTCCGCTGGTGTCTTTTCATCTTTGTGTGCCATATGTCCTTTGATGTAATTGTGATAGATCTGAAAGCCTTTGAACACCGGACTCTCCATAGATTTCAAGCCCCGGAAAGTTTTCTCTCTGTCGCGTACCTCTCCATTCATTCTCTCCATCTTGTTGTTATGTCTCTCTCCGTCAAAGGTAATGTCCCGGATATGTTTTGTCTGTTCATCTTGCGGTAGTCTGCGAACGTGGAAAACATTTCTCGTAGCCTCTGCAAAATTTGGAGCTCCGTCTGATATGATGGAAGTGGGATTCTTTCCGGCGATTCTCTGACCTTCTCGGAACATTGGTTTTACGTCCGAAGTCCCTTTGGTTTCTGAAACTTGTTGCGAAATCCAGAACCTAGTTTCATCATCCATGAGTGCAAAAAGGTACTTCATGTTTCCCCGGACTTTAACATAGAGTTCATCTGTTCTCCAAGCATTACCGACTTGAGGCTGGAGCTTGTCAGTGTAGTTTTCCATCAGCGAGATGTATTTCTTTATCCATTTGTGGATTGTTTGATAACACACATCAGTGCCGAGCAATTTCAGCGAGTCTCTTGTGTGTCTCAATGACTCCCCGCCAAAGTAAAGTTGCATAGCACTCGTTATCGCCTTTGGATTATGTTTCATGCGTTCAAAGCCGAGATTAATGGTAAAGCGGTTAGCACAATTCTTGCACGAAAAACGCTGAATATCGCCGTACTTATTATGGCGGATTCCATGTTTTACTATCTGGTCTGATTTGCACTTAGGGCAATTAGAAACATTAATCGGTTCGATAACAACTTCCTTCTTAACGAGCCGTCTGATTTGAAAGGAATATTCGACTGCCCAGATATGCTTACACTTGACTCCCCGGTACTTCTGATCCGGACAGTTGCAAATCCAGCCTCTTTCGGTAGAATCAATTTGGTAAATTTCGCGTGTCCTTTGGCTAGCTACTTTGTAACAAGTTTCATCCAGTCTAGTTACAGCTCCGAATTTCTCGGCGATCTCTTTTCCCTTTACGGCTCGGATTTCTAGGTTGTTTGTTTGTGGTATCATATGCAACCAGTTGGTTTGCATATGGTATCATAGGGTTAATAAATGATATGGTATCATATTGCAACCGAAGGTTAGAGTATGGTATCACTTAAATAGTTACAAATGATATCATATCGCAAACTATCGAGCGTGAATTTAAGAGAAGTGAAACTTCAGAAAGTCAAGTCGTACAAACTTCCTAGCGGTCAGTATCAATACAAGTACCTAGTTACAGTGCCGGAAACGGACATTCAGACGTTAGGATGGAAAGAAGGGATGGAGCTGGTTGACTCGGTCGATCCGGAAAAAACATCTCTCATTTTCAAGCCGGGAGAAAATCAACCGAAACCAAAGAGGCGCGTAATTTCAACGAAACTGACCTATGACCAATTCAAAACAAAAGTCAAGCAGACTTTGCAGTATCAAGATAATGGAATGACATGGACGCAAATCCGGGACAAGTTAGGACTTGATCAGGTTGTCCCAAACAACAAGTGGGTTAGACAGCTAGAGAAAGATATTGGACTTGAGCGGGTGAAGCAGAAAGACAATCAAGTTGTTTGGCGGGTTTTCCATGTCTAGCGGCACTCGAAGGAAACCATTAGAAAAAATCGTTATGGATGATGTAATAGTACTGGGTAATGCGGTTCCGGATTTCATCAGCAACAACCGAACTTCAATTTGCACGGCTGGATATTCCCCTACTCATGGATTAATCCGAATCTATCCAGTGCCGATTAATTCCGAAATGCATAGATGGAATATTGTCGAAGTACCGCTAGAAAGAAACCCGGCTGACACGCGGGTAGAAAGCTGGAAGATTCAGAATTCACGAACCGGATGGAATCGCATAAACTCGCAAATTCGACTTATAGGGAAGGTAAAGGAAGCTGATAGACCGCATATTCTCAAGTCCATAACCTCATCCTTTGGAGTCGATTGTGTACATGAGCTTAATCAGAAAAAACGAAGTTTGGGATTTGTTAGTCCCACAGTTGAGAACTATCGATTCGTGGAGAGGGACGATTACCAGCCGCCAAACCAAACTCTGTATGGCGGCACGGCATTTCTAACAATCAAGAACTATCGATACCAGCCAAGAATTCGTTATCGATGCTCAAATTGCGAGTCAAAACGTGCGCATGATCAGCAGTCGGTAGAATGGGGGGTCTATGAGTGGATGAGAAAGAACCCAAACAAGAAAGATGAAGTTTGGAAGATTCTAGGCTTGACCGGTAGATCGGAGAATCCTAAGTTCTTAATCGGCAACCAAAAGCTTCACAGAACGTCCTTTCTGGTTATCACTGTTTTTCATTAGCATTAGTTTCTTAGGATCGCGTATCAAGTCCATGATAATGTATCTATGGCACGGGACTCCGGGTTTCTCAAAACAAAGTAGGGTCATATTGTCCCACTTCATATCATTGTGAAGTGCATTTATCGCCTCTAAGGAATCGATGTTTGTCGATAGCTCCGTGATCAGTCTTTCCTTAAACTGTTCCCAGTCTATCCTTTTTTCTTTGTAATCGAAAAGAAGTTCCGGACTAGGGGAGAGTTCTCTAATCCACTGATCGTAATGGTCTTTCTTAATGCCTCTGGGATGGTAGCGCGTTATCAAATATCTAGCTCCGTCCTCTTCGAAGGCCGGCTCGAATATCGACTTTGTCCTAATGCTCAAAGTCTTTCGGCTCTCCGACATATCCAGATTATGCCGCTCTATATCGCTTTAACGCTATGCTATGAAAAATCGATTTTAACCAGTGTAGCCGGAATCCATAGTAAGCGTGATAATGTCAACGTGTCCACTATCATCTACGTAAGGACGAAAGCAGTTATCGCATACTGAAAAATTCAGCCAGCCCTTTTCTCCTTTCGCTTTTCGGGGACTGTCATTTCTAAGCCACTGGCTAATTTTCACAACCGCCGGACAATCGCAAAAAATGCACGTATCATCTATTTGTCCGGGGACGGTGTCGTTAATTGGTTTTTTCGGTTGTGTCCCGCATTTTGGACACTGTTCCAGTTCGGCATATTTCCTAGACCTGAAAATATCGACCATTTACCGGGCCCGTATGTCCCGACTGAAGAAAAAGGTAAATCTTTTTCGTTATGTCCCGAAAATTGACACGGAGAAATTCTAGCCTTATGTCCCTAAGAGGCGAAAGAACCACGCTTGCCGGCTCTTTTTATCAAGCACCCCTCAAGTCTTTGGTTCTACCATAGATTAGTTTTGCACTGGCGAGAAGAAACAAGAATACGATATTCTTGACCTGAAGTGTGAGTCCTTCCAGCTCTTATCTCTCAAGACTCCAACATGACACTTAGATTGAATCTTGCCGGAAACGCAGACCTATCTAAATTTGGAGGGTTCTCAGGGAAACAGAATTTGCGGCGAAATAATCAAGCTTGACACAACCATTATCTTCGCAAGTTTTGGGTCTTTTTCTGGCTTTGAGATCGCGTTTGCTGAAAGCCCTGCAATGACGGTCCTGGTCGGCAGAAACCCGACTCTGAAACAGAAGTACTGTTCGATGGTCGCTGCCGTGGTAAATTCTGTTAAACAGTCTGAAGTCTTGTTCGGAAAAGCAACCACAATCATAGCTAACTTTCAGAAGAATCTCCGAATGATGGTAATCCCAATCTACCATCAAGAAATATTCGTATTCTTGATAACCAATAGAGAATCTGATTCAAGGGCATTGTCATTTCAGGTCGTAAAACTTTTGCGGAAATTTGAAAAGTCCGTCTGAGGCCGCTAAAATCATTGAGCGGTATGAAGTTTAGGCTGGACAAGTACCTGGGATAGGTTTTCCGTCGATTACTAGTGCGAGATCGAAACCTGTTCTTTATCCACAAGCACTTTGCCTAGCAGCTTCGTGTAATGTGTAGACTGTTCAAATAAAGTCTGGATCTGCTTTTTTAGAAAATGAAGTTCCGCGTTTAGGCTTGTACAATCAGTATCTGGTTGGATATCATCCAGGACGCTCTTCATAGCTTCGATTGATTTACTGACGGCAAGGTAAACGTTGAATGCAAGATCGGAATTGGCTTCCTTAGCTTCCAAATTAAACCCCTCATGAGTATGTCATCTCCAAATTATAGTTGATATGGAACTTTGCTACTTCGATTATTATAGGTCAAAGATCTAGGAAGAACCTCTGGTCTCGAAACTAAAGGGTAAATGGAGGTTCAAAGTTTCGTGATACCGAGGGCACGAAAGCAATTCCCAGTCCTTATTTTAGTAAAGTGACGACTCGGTCAAATGCCTTCTCTACATTTCTTAGGTTTTTAGTATAACTCTGATTCCTCATTGTCGTCAAACAAGCAATCGGAGCGCCGAAACTAAAAAGCTAACCAGACTGAAACAGAGGCTTTTGATGCAAGATCGACTTGAAAACCAGAATCGGAGAGCCAGCAACTTCCCAGTTTAGAATGAAATCAGCTAGTCTGTGAATCGGGACTACTGGAACACCATTTTTTAAGACAAAGAGCGACTCATCTCTCCAAGTCAGAATCACAGGAATTATTTTGGGAAATAAACTTTCGGAAGCCATTCTGGAAGCTCTTAGTGCCTGCCTTTCTGCAATTTTTGACATCGAGGCTTGACCCACCGTCCTCTTCCAGTGCTTACAGTCTATTGCAAAAGTCACTCCATTTCCGGAGGCGACCAAGTCGATTTCCATGCGTGGTTTCTTAAAGCGATAATTTCGGATCGTCTTGAACCCGAATGATGCGAAGATGCGGTTGGAGAATCCTTCAAATTCTATCCAGTTCTGATTTGCCGCGAGCCCTTCGGGATCAGAGTTGCGTGGCAAGCGCTTTGCGATCAATGCGATTATGAAAAAAGCGTAGCGGTATTACACCATACTGATGCTGACGCGGTAACGGTAGATTTCTTTGATGAGCTTGTCCCCTTCGGTAGTCAAACAGTATACTCTCGGTTTGGAGCTCTCGGGGGTAGAGCATGAAACAAGATCCTTGCTCTCCAGTTCCTTCAGCGCTCTGCTAATATGAGATAGGTGTTTTTCGACCTGCTTTGCCAGCTGCGTGGGAGTTCCGGAATTGTTGGAAAGAAACGATAGGACCTTCAGTCTTGTCTCACTGGAGAGGACGAAATCAAGACTTTCTAGGGCCATTATGACCAGAAAACTAAGACAACCGCAAATTTTAATCTTCTGATTATTCTCTACTATATACTATCATTTTGACTGTTCTTTTGGATAGAACAGCAAGAATTTGACTTTGTTGGGCGTTTTTGCATTGTATTTTCCGATTACATATCACCACTCCCAGTAGTAGTATTGACTGAGGCCTTTGGCCCGACTCAGATGGTCTAAAGAGAGAGGAATTACAACGTATCTTTGGAAAGCGGGGAATGGCGAGTGGCTTCACAAAAATAGCCATCGCCCTTTTAATGATCGTGCTTGCGATCGTTCTCGACCTTACGGCGATCGACTCTCCTTTCCAAATCCTTCAGCTCCTCGTTTCTTTCGCTCTTGCAATCGGAGGTGCTCTGGTCGGAATAAGGGGTCTGATTGAATTTCTCTCTGATCGTTTTCAGTAGAGCCAACACGCTACGTCATGACCTGATTCCTTTTCTTTCAATGAAGGGATTTGGGTCAAGCAGACGTCCATCACGTAAGGGCACCTTGCATGAAATTTACAACCGCTGGGATCAGGTCTATCAGAATTAATGTCGCCACGGATGTTCACTTGTTTTAGAATATCTCTCTTTGAGGGGTCAATGTACGGAGTTGCCTCAAGGAGTGCCTTGGTATATGGATGGAGTGGACTCGAAACAATCGATTCTGAAGTTCCTAGCTCAACTATCTGTCCGAGATACATCACCGCAATTCTGTCCGATATTACTCTGGCTACTGCCATTTCGTGTGTGATGAAAAGGAATGCCACTTCGAAGTTTTCCGAGATCTTCTTGATGATTGCCAGAATGTCGCCCTTAAGCGAAACGTCAAGCATTGATACTGGTTCGTCCGCTACCACGAAAGATGGGCTGAACAAAAGCACCCTTGCAATGCCCACCCTCTGGCGCTGACCGCCCGAAAGCTGGAAAACATAGTCATTGAAAATATCGGCAGGAAGTCCTACCTGGTCAAAAACGGAAATGATTCTTGTATCTACCTGTGCCTTTTTTTTGATACCATGAGCCTCCAAGGGAATTCTCAAAACGTCGTACACCTTCATGTTGGGATCTATCGAAGAATACGGATCCTGGAAAATCATCTGAAGCTCCGCCCTCATTCTTTTCCACTGCGAGCCCTTTGCCGATGAAACGTCGGCCGGTGTGTTGTCACGTCGATAGAGCTTAACCTTCCCCGAAGTTATTTTGATAAGACCAATCGCAGCTTTTCCAAGAGTCGTCTTCCCCGATCCAGATTCGCCGACTAACCCGAGGACCTCTCCCCTCCGAATTTTCAGATTGACTCCGTCAACTGCCTTGACATGTGTTTCTTCTCGAAGAAACGGCTTTTTCCGGAATACCACCCGGACGTTTTCCAAGTCGAGCAGAATCTGGTCAGTATAACCAGCAGGCAGCTTTCTGCTCCTCCGAGATTCGTTGCACCCGCGGCTCCTCGTTCTTGCAGATTGTCATGACGTTAGGGCATCTTGGAGCAAACTTACAGCCAGGCGGCAAGTTTACGAGATCCGGCATGAAACCGGAAATACCTGAAATTGACTTGCCAGTAATGGTAGGGACCGACGCGATCAGTCCCTTCGTGTAAGGATGTTTAGGGCGTTCAAAAACTGCATCAGAAGTTCCGACTTCGGCCAGTTTCCCGGCATACAGGACATAAACTCGATCTACGATTTCTGAAAGCAGCGCGAGATCGTGGGTTACGAGCATTATCGAGATCTGCTTTTTCTTCCTCAGTGTCTTTAGGAGGTTAATGATGCTTGACTGCGTCAGAACGTCAAGTGCGGTTGTGGGTTCGTCCGCGATCAAAAATGGTGGATCGATTGCAAGAGCCATTGCGAGGAATGCTCTCTGCTTCTGCCCTCCCGAAAGTTCGTGTGGAAATCTCCTCGCAATTCCTGGTTCAAGCTCGACCATCCCAAGCAATTCGGCAATCCTATCCACTCGATTACCATGGTAACCGTGGATCATTAGAACCTCATCGATTTGCGAGCCGATTGTAAAAACAGGTGTAAAGCCATTCATAGATCCTTGAAAGACCATGGCAATTTTTTTCCAGCGGTAAGATTTCCTGAACTCATCCTCGTCCATTTCAATAATATCCCGCCCCTCGAACTCTATCTTTCCTCCCATTATTTTTCCGGGTGAAGAAATCAGACGAGAGATCGCAAGTGCAAGCGTTGTTTTTCCACAGCCACTCTCCCCGGCCACACCAACTATCTCGCCTCGACCAACATGGAAGTCAACACCGTCTAGTGCTTTAACGAGTCCTCTAGCGGAATCGAAATAAACTCTCAGCTCGTGGACATCAATCAAAGTTGGTCACTCTTGGAGCTATAATCTTGTCAAGCGCAAAGCCCATGAGGACAAATGGAATGGTGGCGATTACTATCATCAGCCCTGGAAAAAGCACCCACCACCACCATCCGTAGAGCGCCGCCTCGTTGAAGAAGGCGCTATCCAGAATAGTTCCCCAAGTGATAAGATTGGGAGGCTGGATTCCCAGAAAACCAAGTGTTTCGACGAGCAAAATACCGGCAGGAATTCCGAGGACCGTATAGGCAATCGAAACGGGGGCGAGTCTTGGCATAAAGTGACTGAAGAAAGTCCGATAGGCAGGAATTCCCATGGCCCTGTCAGCTTCGATGTAGGTCTGAGATTTTATCGAAAGAGCAACTGTCCGGGCGATTATAGCATAGAATGGCCAGCTGAGGAATGAGATCAATAGTCCCTCCTCAAGAAGGGTCAACGATGACGAATATGAAATGACTACAAGAAAATTCAGAGCCGGAAGTGCAAGGAAGACAATTGTCGTCCACTGCATTATTCCGTCCTTTCTCCCACCAAAGTAGCCCGCAAGCCCACCGAAGATAACTCCACCAACCACAGCGACAACTGAGGTGAGGATGCCTAACTCTAGGGCATTGGGTAATCCCGCCAGAATACCGAGATCAATCGGCCGGCCATAATAATCCGTTCCCATCGGACCGTAAGAGGTGCCTATGACGTTGAAAGACGAATTGGAAGTGAAGTTCAGAGGGCTTGTGGAAAGCAGCTGAACTTCCACGGTGAAATCTCCGGTATCAACCGGGCCAGAAAGTAGTCCCTTTCCATTCTGGTCGAATAACGCGCTCATTACTTGGCTCTTTGTCAGTCCGCTCGAATATTGCCCTGTCTGAGCGAGTATGTATTGGCTAATCGCATTCTTGAAATCGGGACTGTTAGCATCGTACTGATTGCCTGATTGAACTTGTGAAACTTGAATATCAACTGCCTTGGCTCCGGGTTTTGTCCAAGCTATGGTTGCAGAGATCGCATTTCCGCGAAAAGTGGGAAGAAAGGAAACGTCCTGTGGGGTCGTGGAGCTGCTCCAGCTAAAACTCGAATTTGAATTGTACTCATAAAAACGCGCCGCGCCCGCCGATACGTTCGATTCCTGCCACATCTTTAGGGACACAGGAATTGAGGGTGAGACGTGCAAGCCGATCACTCCCACCCAAACTGGTGCAGCGCCGACAGGGTTTCCAGTCCAGCTTTGCGGATTGTTCCATTTGAAGGCGATATTTTGTGGAACCTCAGCAGCAGAATAGACTGTAAAAAGCAGAATCACAATCATCATCACCAGTCCTGCAAAGCCCGACTTTGATCGTAGAAACTGCCTAGTTGTTGACTTCCAAATACTATCCATGCGCTATCCTCCTGACTTGATCCTGGGATCCAATAAGCCGTAAACAACATCACCGATGTAAAGTCCAACGAGCAGGACTACAGTTAGGACAAACGTGATTCCGAGTATGATCGGGACATCGTTGGCTAGGATCGACTCGTAAGTAAGAAGTCCGACGCCGGGCCAGTTGAAGACTATCTCGGTTGTAAGACCTCCAGCGAAAGATCCGGTCACTGCAAGTATTGACTGTGTTGCAATAGCGGGTGATGCGGTACGGAGAACATGCCTGAATATGATTCTTGATTCAGAAAACCCCCGCGCTTTCGCAGTGATCACGAAATCTTCTCCGATCGTAGAAACGACCAAACTTCGTATTACGTACGTAAATCCGCCTATGTTCACGATAAGAAAAGCCACCAGCGGCAGCGTCATGTGATCAAGCAAACTTCCAACGTAGCTCAATGGGTTGCCGGGTGGAGGTATCGACATCATTCCAGAAGTAGGAAACAGCGAAACACCATACGCAAGTCCCGCAATGAGCAAGAAACCGACCCACCAAGTTGGCAGGCTTGAATGGATAACCGCAACAAACGGGACAATCTTGTCCAGGATGCCTCCGGCAGACTTTGCTGCAAATAAGCCGATTATCGTCCCCAGTACTATAAGGAGAACAGTACCCGTTGTGAAAAGCAGAATCGTATTTGGTAGATAAGCTGCAATTACGGAGCTTACTTGATTTGAGCCGTTGGGCGCATTGATGAAAAAACTGGTCCCGAAATGAAAAGTCATCAGGTTGTACAACTGTAAGCCGAATTTGACAGGGAGAGGTTGATTGAATCCGAAAGCCGAAAGATAGTTTGACTTGAATCCCGCGACGAGTGTGTGAATCTGTGCGGCAGTCAACCCCTTGGAAGTTCTTAGCAAAGTCTGCTGGTATTGCCCGGCGAGAAAATTCGACGAAGAAATAATCACTTTTTGAATTTCGGGATACGTACCTATGTAGACAATCGAAATTGTAGCGATTAGGGCGGCGAAGTATGAAACCGTCCTCTTTGCCACGAAATACAAATATCCCAAGAGATATCTCGCGCGCTCTTGCTAATACTCAGGTTCTTTTTTTCCCATTCTTGAATGAAAATATGGGAGCTCGAGATGCTGCTTCCGCCTTCTCCTGATTGTACATTTGATTGTCGTCAGATCATCTGGGTCAAGTCGGCGCCGAGGTGGTTCCTCCCCTTCTGCGAAGGGCCACAAATGCTCCCACGACGATTATGATCACTACTACTACCGAAGCTACCTCTAGTGTTGTAGTGCTTCCGTTGTTCGCACTCGTGGTGGAGTTTGAAGAACTTGACGTAGTTGAGGAACTGGATGAGCTCGTCGTCGATGGAATGGACATAGAACTGGATGTCGTAGAGGAGGATGAACTCATCGAAATTGAGAGCCCTGTTGCACTCGTAGTAACCGTGGTCGAGACGGATGATGTTGAAGAAGTATTCGAGGCTGTTCCAATTACCGTTATTGTCGTCTGGAATGGATCTATGAGTTTGGACGAGTTCGATGACGCGTACACAATGAGAGTATAAGTCCCGGCGGAAAGAGTAGCAGGTACCGTTACAATCGCCTGTCCATTGTTCCCTGAAATTGTCGAAGCTTGAGATACTACTGTGCCATTTCCGACGATCTCTATGACCATATTCACTCCTGGCTGCGGAGCTGTATGATTGGTCCCGATCACTGTCGACAGAGTCGTGACATTAAAGTTTGAACCTGAAGCTACGATCGAAGGAGGCGACGCGGAGACGCTAATTGACGTGGCCGAAGCGAAAAGAGCGGACGGGATTATAGTTGAGGTAAAGTTCGGGTTTTTGGTGAGAACGGCGTAGTTGGGCGTCGTACTTGTCTGCCATTGCGATATAATATATGGTCCGTCGCTGACAACGGCATTGCCGTACTTAGTGATGAATGATGATAGAGCCGAGTAGCCTGCGGCTGCAAATGAAGCATTTGTCATAGGCACGCCGGTAAGATTCTGGAGCTGAGCCAGTTGTGGAGGAACGTAGGATTCGCTGGTAAGCGTTGACAGTTGCGAACCCACGTAACCTAAATCTGTGGGACTGACCAGACTGAGCCAGTCGATTGATTTCGCAGTAGCACTGGATGTGGACCACGCAGCTTTTCCGGAAGAAACGACATTTGCCATCGCCTGAAATAGCTGCCAGGGCATCATACTTCCGCCGGGCAGTGCGTCGCCTAATGTTGGCTCCAAAGTAGCGTCGTTTAACGCAGCAAAGTTGTAGTCTGGATAGTAATAATTGGAGTATATCTCCAGTGATGTCGAGTTGAGCACCCGAAAGCCAATGACTGGAGCAAAAGAAGATGCGTAGACCGCGTTTGCGTAGCCGTCATATATCGAACTATTCGTATTGAGACTCGCATTCTCATAAACTACGTACTGGTATAGTAGGTCAGCTAGCGAAATGGACTGTCCGTCAGACCATTTTTCTGCTTTGAATAGAGGCGCGTAATTTACATCAACTGCAACTCTGGCCATTGTTCCGTTTGGTGGGTGAACAAATTTACCACTGGTATAGTTATACATCAACGCGGAACTCGGAAGACTGGTATTTGCTGTTGGACTGATTGAGTTTAGCTTGTAGGCAAATCCAATTGCATAATCATAACCTGTCGCCGGCTGATAATAAATCAGAGGAAGCGCCACACTCGATGATGTCTGAACAGCATAGGCATCTTTCCAACCTCCGATTGGGTTTAACGCACCTTCCGCAAGGTGTCTGACTCCAATATTGGCAGTGCCTGTCGGAGAGTTCATCGTGATGTACGAGAGGCTGTTCAACACAGGGTCTTCAACAAATTGTGGAGTAATGTTAGTGAGTAATTTGGGATTTGCACCGTAAGCGGCAAGCGAAGTTGCAACATATATTCTGACACCCTCGTTCAAAGTCAGTCCCGTAAGGTTATTGAGAAGCTGACTTCTCTGCTAAAAGCTATTGAAATTTCCACCGAACAGCGCAGATGAAATCTGATCTGCTTGGTTGCCCTGGCGTATCAGATCGCTTTGCTCGTATGCAGTGTCATTATAATTTCCCATCGTAAGTCCTATATTATCACTGAATGGTGCGACACCTCCTTCTGTCGATCCGAAACTTGCGGGTAATCCCTCGTCATAGTACAGGTACACAGCCCCCCAAGACTCGGGATATACGCTCCAGGTTGCGTTGTGCGGATCCGACCCATATACCAAGGTGTTCGCTTTGGTCAAAGTTGCCTGAACAGTGTCAACTGTGAATCCGAGATCTTGTAACTGCGAGGCGAGAAAACCCGCGTAAGTGTCTCTGGTCGGATCGTCGATTCTCTGGACAAGATAAATCGTGACTGGTTGTCCATTATACATCCAAGTTTTGTTTCCGCTACTCCCAGAGCTTGACAGTTGGGCGCCCTTTGAAATCAAGGTGCCGTAAATGCTCTGGTTAGCTAGAGCTAGGCTGTATTGGGAAAAACTCGAGTATCTTGCGGTGGTATTCGCCACAGTTAGCATGTCGGGCTGGCCCGCGAAAGCTGAAAGTGCTGGAATGCCAAAGCCACCGAGCAGGTTATCGACGAAGTAATTTCGGTCCACAACGTAGTTGACTGCCTGCCTCACGGTTTCGAATTGAAATGGATTGAAGCCAAAGGTAGTGTTAACCGGATTCAGCAGAAGATCGTAAAGGGAGGATGGAGCCGAAATCTTGGAGAAGGAGCTGTTTAACTGCGACAATTCAGAAGGGGTTAGGGCGTAATCATAAGCAGCGATTTTGCCCGCGGCTAGATCCGCGGCCCCGGATTGATCATTTCCATTATAATCAGATAACGTAATAGAACTAAGATTCGGTCCGGATCCTGTTTGCCCGGATGTATTGAAAACAAACGCCGGCAACATCGCAAGAATTTGAATCGCAAATACTGAAAGAACCACGGCGACTATGAGCTTAGAATAAATCCTATTTCTTTTGCTAAGAGCCATCTAGCCCCTTGCAGTCTCAACCCTGTGCATATTTATCATTAGTTACCACGAATTTTGTCCGCAGATGTTGGGAATTGTTCTGTTTCGGACTCTAAGCGCTTTCGCAAATAATTGTTTTTCCGGTAAATATTAGAGCGTTCATTGTTCCACGATGTTTTTGTCAGCGACTATCGCTTCTTGATCCGGTTCTAACAGCTGCGGGATCAGGGTCAAAAGAAGAATAGCCATCCAAGGAGTAGCTTCTCTCGGAAGTAAGAGTATCGCCGCACTAAATGTCTCAAAGACGATCGCTCGTCCCTTGGTTGAAAAGAGGGGCATCGCCAACGGCGTGATTCCCGCAAAATAATACTTGTACGCTCCCCTCCCGAAAAGGCTGATGAAAAGGAGAAGGACGGCTAAACTATACACAAGTAATTCATTTGGAATCGGCAATCGTTCGACAATTGGAAATGGAGTGATCGCAGTACGGGCATCCGCCGGCTGTTTTCGAATTCTCAAAGCCTCAGCGCAACGTCTGATAACGTACAAGCCTGTACTCCTTAGATTACGGATTCCAATTCCGAACTGTAGCAAAACGACTGCGTATGCGATGCCAAAAACATAATTCAGATAATTGTAAGTGGCAACAGCGAATCCTTGGAGATCAACGAACTTTACGAGGCCGAGAAATGTCGTTAGTCGAGTTGGCTGGGAAAGATCGTATGAGAATGTTGTAGGATTAGTAGGACTCCCACCTGGAGGAATCCCAAATATCGGCAATTGAAGCGCCCAGAAATAAAGTTGAGGATTCTGAAAAATATAGGGCGTTGAGATGATGACCAGAATAGAAATAAAAAGAACAATGTAAGCGAGAATTTTCCTCCTAGATGAATCAGCGCTTCTCATCATCCATATCAAGAAAATTGGGAAGAGTAGAACCGCGGTTTGTTTCAGTCCTGTTGCAACAGCAAGTGAGATCGATGAGAATGCCCACTCCTTCTTCAACAGCAGATAGATAGAAAGAACAACGAAGAAGGTAGTCGGTGCTGGATTTAGCCACATGAGATCGTTGTAAAATAGATTGATTGGATTGAATATCCAAATCAGCGAAACTGCGAATGCAAGTTTGGAATTGCCCTTGAACAGGAACTCCTTTGCAATAAGGTAAAGCGGAATCACCGTGATCGCATCAAAGAACACAAGCGGCAAGGCAGAAGACCAGATGTAATTTAGAACTGCAAATCCCGAGATCAGGTAGAGAAAAAGCGGCGGATAGTTGTAAACTATAGGCAGATTGTAAGCACTCTTTCCGTCCAGAAATGGATTCACCAGACACCTCAGGTACAGGTCGCGATAATCGGTGTAGGCCTCGACATCTCCAAAGGGCGCTGAGTAGATCTGGATGCTGCCCGGCGAGGTAGTACCACAGGCTGTCAACTCCGTTCGCGTCGATAGAACGCCCATGATCGCGACGCCTAAGAGGAAAATCGAGAATTTTACAATGAGGGAGAGTGCAATTGTCGAACCCAATCCGTAGAGATGACGTTTTCCTCTACTCATTGTTTCGTAGCGATGCTTCCAAACTAGTTTTAAGCGTATGAAATTATCATTGAAACCGTATTGCCCTTCTATTCCGATCCCATCTTTCAGTGGGGGGTTTTGCTTGGCATTATAGCAGTATCATTCATAGCAACTTTCGTTTCAGGTACTATTTTTGACGCGGAAGAAAATGCCGCTTCAATTAGCGAAGAAATCTAGTACGCAGGATAGAGCTTGTTCTTGATCACATCGTTATTGAGATCAGGGTACCTTCAAACAGGAGTCGGAATCTCAGACCTGGTTGAATGGTTTGTCGCTTCAGTCGCCCTCGTCGTTGTGGTTACTCTCCTCTACGTTTACGTCCTCGGGAGATCGCCTCCTCCTGAAGGTCTAACTGAGGCAAAACTCGAGATGCAAGAGCAGCAGATTGTTGCTATTGACGTTTCACCTATAATTTCAGAAGCTAACTTGGCCCTTTCCAAGGGAGATCTACGACAAGCTGTTGAGCTTTCAGTTAGGGCAGTCAGCTTAACCCTGTCACAGATTCTTCGTGCCAAGGGAGCCGATCCTGCAAACATGAACGTAAGTGACATGGCCTATATCATACAGTCTCGATCTCCAGGTTCGCCCGATATTACGCAGCCTGCTTACCAGTTGAACTTGCTTCACTTGAAAATTGAAAGGGGAGAATCGGTTACTCCGCAGGAAGCAGAGTGGTCATTAAACACCGCGAGCTGGTTCGCTCGGCTTGAATCGAATGCCTAGGTTTGGTTTTGCACTAGCAAAAACGCTTTTTTATCTTTGATTGCTCGTTCCGTCTGACGAAGAACTTCGTCGAAGGATTGACCTAAAACCTCGTATTTCAAATCTGCCTTTATCTTCTTGACTTTCTCAGAAACCGCTGACGAATCCTTTGCATCGATGATGATAACGGTGTTTCCCTTGAAATCTTTAGGGATGAGAATTGCGCGGTCTATCTGAACGAATTTCAAAAACATTCGAGCAGTCATGTACGGGTTCATCAGTTCGCCTAAGGTAACCCGAAGAGTGACCGGCATCGAAAAGCTCCCTAAATCAAAGAGCACGTGGAGCCCGGTAGTTATTCCTATCTACTGAAAAAAAGTTGTCGAGAAAAGCTCTCTGCTTTCTAAAATCGAATTTTTGTCTCACTAATGAGCTGGCAGCTTACCAGCTATTACGGTCCATTAAACGATAATATCAGACTTCTATGACCCAGAATTAAGCGCTCATTCCGTGACTCTTCTGAAGATGATCACGGTAAAGATCGACGTGACTCTCTGAAAGTTCATCGATTTTCTTACTTGCTTCTTCGCATATTGGGCAAGGCATCGCTATCGCGTCAATGTTCATGTTGTAGAACGGCAATCCAAATCCCAAGTACGTATTTGTACTCCAGTACTAATTAAGCTCAGTATTTCGTGTGTCGATACTATCTCAATTGGTGCCGTTTCCCAATCGGCCGAGGCTGAAATTAAGGTTGCAAGAATTGATTTTTCCCTTTCTCCCAACTGATTGGACCGATCAAAAAGCGTTTGAATCATCTTGAATATGAAAATACGTTGCTTTTGCTACACTCATTACATCTGGAAAAAAAGGCAATCCGTTCGCTAGGAGTTGCCGAAAGTTTCAGAAAAGATCAGGAAATTTCGACGCTTGCGGGTGTCGTAATCCGGAGCGATCTGGTTATCGATGGTTTTGCGATCGGCAGACTAAAAGTATCTGGATCGGATGCGACCAAATCCGTCCTCAAACTGTACAAAGATCTCGAAAGAAACGACGTGAATGCAATAATAATCTCTGGGAGCGTGCTCAGCCTCTATAATGTCCTGGACATCGATGTCATATCTGAACAGCTCGAACTCCCCGTGATCGCGTTGAGTTTCAGTAAGGCGGCCTCAGATCTTGTGGCAAATGTTCGCGGAAGATTCAGCAACAAGGTCGCTTCGGACAAAATTGCACTTTTGGAAAAACTGGGCAAAGCGGAGAAAATTAGACTGAAAACAGGCTACGACGTCTTCGTAAGGGTTGCAGGGATCACCCAGAACGTGTCCACGAGACTGCTCGACAAGTTCACTCTCCAGGGAGCAATTCCAGAGCCCATCCGCGTGGCAAGGCTCTTGGCAAAAACCATCGCTCCGTTAAGGGAAAAGTGAACCTTTGACAATATTGCAGCAGCTGCCGATTGACTTGTGGTGCTAGCCGAAGCGGAACTGGAAGAGCTCCCCGCGAGAACTATGACCTCGCCGTGCATCCACGGATGGTAGGAGCACGTATAGTTGTAAGTTCCGGGGTTTGTAAAAGTGAAGTTTACCACAGAATTTGCTTGAATGTTGTTCCACGGCTGGCTAGTTGGTCCAAATGTATTGAATCTCGGATCAGGAGAGTTTAGAGCAGCCGTAACTGTGTGAACGCTAGAATCGTTATTTCTCCAAAATACGGTAGAGTTGTATCCCGCAACTACTGTTATCGCATCTGGCTCATAGTAAAATGGGGTTGGCTTTCCTGAGCTTCCCGCCCCAGTAGGGATCGTAACATTCACAGTTATCTTCGTTGGAGGAACTACCACGATTGTGGTCGAAGTAGGAGCTACGGTTGGATAATAAACGACCTGGTAATAGCCAAGCAATGCAGCGGCAATTACCAGAATGACAATGATGACAGGCCCCGTCGCGGTAAGCGTCTTTGCGGGCGGCGAAGCCATTCTTCGATGATCAAAACAATCCACCTCGGAAATGTTGATTTAAGGATTATTGAATTGAGCAAAAAAAATTCCGACGCGTCATTTCCTGTTTTCGCGAAAAATATTTTTTCGATTAACCAAGGAATGAGACGATCGATTATTTTTTGTGGTTCAACATTCCAACTAAACTTGTGCCACGTGGAATGAGAAATTTCTCTTTTCTTTCTCAATCTTTAAATACAATATTTGAAGCTTCGATCCTGATTAAGGTTCTCCTTTTTTGTCTGATAATCAAGACGAGCAAGAGAAGAAAGAGGAAAATAAATCATCTCAGAATTCTCAAGATAATTCTACAACTACGAATGAAGATTCTGCTCAGAGTAAGGAGCAACCAAAGCCCGCAGCTCCTGCGCGGCCTACGGTAGGCACGCCAGTAAGCAGACCAAAAATCGGAACTCCAATAGGTACGCCGATAGGAACGTCCGCGGCAAAGCCCTCCGCTCCTTCATCTCCCTCTCCTCAAGCTTCCACTACAAGTACCCCGACGGTGGGCACTCCGGTCTCTAGACCGACCATCGGATCTCCTGTGCAGAGGCCGTCAATAGGAACGCCAGTGGGGACAAAGCCAGCTGTTGGAGCTCCAGTCGTCGCAAAACCCACAGCTCCAGTGGGAACAGCGACTCCGGCCGTAAGTCGACCTGTGATTTCTTCTCCAACCACATCTCGCCCTGGGACTCCTGTTAAGAAACCAGAATCGAAACAGGATATTTCCAGAAGAAACTTCATGCGGGGACTGGTAGCATTGGGAGGCGTGGTAGCTCTGCTCCAATTCGGTCCTCTTTTCCCGTTTCTTGAGGGTTCGGTGGGTGGGTCTACTATCTCAAAGCAGAACATTAATGATTCGATAACCGGAGCACCGGTCACAGCATCAACGTTTAGCGATCCGACTCATGCGGACTGGGTGACTTTTGTATATCCGGCAACTGGAAATCCTAATGTCGATTCTGACACTTTTCGTCAGTGCGTCGCTATACGACTGCCTAAAGGTTTCACTGCACCCCCCAATCTATCAGTGACCGATTCTGCCGGCAATGTTTACGTCGGGTTTAGCAGAGTTTGTGTTCACCTTTGGTGTCTTTGGAGTTACGTTGTCGCTGACTCACGAATGGAATGCCCATGTCACGGTAGTCAGTATGTCCCAGGTTCCGGGACTTATCCCGCGTTATCGTTGGCGGACATCAAGCCGCCTGGACTAGCGGTTCAAGGTCCGGCTTCTCTCCAGACACCACCAAATAATCAATTACCAATTATTCATATAGGGATAAACGCGGACGGCTCGTTTTACGCGGACAACATTATTGGGCAAATCGGTTGCGGTCAGTTATGTTAGATTGTGAATTGAAGGAATAGCAGAATGGCAACTACCACACAAACCCAGACTGAGGAAAGGATAACTCTTGGATATCTTCTCAGAAAATTCTACGACTGGCTAGTTGACCGCCTAGATAGAACTGGCTGGCTTGCTTTCAAGCTAGTGATCCCAAAGAGATTCGTCAGCCCGCTTCCATTCCTCGGTTTTCTTACTTTCTTCAATTTCCTTATTCTCGGAATAACCGGCGCCTTGCTAATGCTGTTTTATACTCCCTCGCTTTCGGGCGCGTGGCTTAGCGTTGCTGATATCAATAACTCGATCCCGTATGGTGAAATCGTTCGTAACACGCATTACTTTGCATCTGACGCAATGGTTTTTCTTGCCCTCGCTCACATGTACTACAATTACTTTAGCGGCAGGTTCAAAATCAGAAACGAGATTATCTGGGTAACCGGAGTAATTTTCGGGACAGTCACGGTCCTCGAAGCATTCACTGGGTACGACATTATTCTAAACACCAGGGCGGTACTTGCGGTTAGTATCGGGGTTTCGCTGAACTATTCTGCTCCTGTTTTGGGACCATTGATCGTCAAATCCATTTTCGGTCAGGGATTTCCTGATTTCATCCTGCGATTCTATGCTCTGCACATCTTCATCATCCCGGTGCTCATGATCATCCTCATGCTCGTCCATTTTCCTCGTAACCTTACATTCGATATTCCAATAGTATCCGCGGTAACAGGAGCAGTCCTTCTTCTTGGGGGGATGTATCCGGTTG
>JABDCJ010000017.1:0-185 GCA_013288145.1 Nitrososphaerota archaeon
AGCGACGGAGCTGACCTTGTCGCGGAGGCGAAACTATTGGGAGCGGTTCCGGAATCTCCCAAGAGGGCATTGGAAGCTCTGAAAATTGTATCTAAAATCAAAAACGAAATTGAGGTCTTGACCTATCCGAAAGAAATGGGCGAAGATGTCGCAATGGAATCAGGAATTACGCCCTCTGTTGTCGG
>JABDCJ010000017.1:195-40463 GCA_013288145.1 Nitrososphaerota archaeon
ACTGAAGTCTGCCCTTTTTCTTTAGATACTGTCTCCAAGTAACAGCTATTCTTTCAGGCTCATTGATGCTCGGGTTCGATTGAAATCGGAAAGACCACTTCTGAAGATACCCAACGAGCCGCTTCAGATTTGAGGAATTTCGGAGTGGACATGCTTCTCTTTGCAGGTGGCGATGGGACTGCGAGGGACATTTACAAGTCGATCGGACACACAAAGGAGATCACGGTGCTGGGTATACCTGCGGGAGTAAAGATGCACTCGGCTGTCTTTGCTGTAAACTCCAGAAGTGCGGGAGAGATTGCGGTAGATTTCCTCACTTCACAGAGCCCAAAAGTCAGAGATGCCGAGGTCATGGATATAGATGAGATTTCGTTTCGCAAGGGAACCATAGCTGCGCGACTCTATGGGTACCTACAGATCCCTGAAGGAAAGCGATTCATGCAGTCAGCCAAATCTGGCGGATCTGAAACCGAGAAACAGACGATCCAAGGAATAGCTTCGGACTTGAGGAAGAGCGTAGAAAGGGATTGTATGTATATTTACGGTCCGGGAACGACTACGAGGGATATTCTGGCCGAGTTTGGACTAGAGAAAACTCTGTTAGGCGTCGACGTTGTGCTCGGGGGTCGGATTATTTCAAAGGACGTTAACGAACTGGAGCTCATTCGTCTCATCGAGGAAAGAAAGAGGA
Organism: Nitrososphaerota archaeon; assembly: GCA_013288145.1. The sequence continues at coordinate 887 of JABDCJ010000017.1, forward strand.
AGTCAATGATAGTCGTTACAGTAATCGGGCAACAAGGATACATCTTTGGAAGAGGAAACCGGCAAATAAGTCCTGAAATCATAAGTCGTGTCGGAAGAGAAAGCATAGTCGTAGTAGCTAGCAAAGAAAAACTTGCTTCATTGGATGGTAAGCCCTTGCTCGTTGATACAGGAAGCGAAGAGGTGGACAAGATGCTCAGCGGTTACATTAGAGTGACAACAGGCTACGCAGATTACGTGGTTTACAAAGTTGGGTTCTAAATGAGCACGTAGATTCTACTTCGTCCGCGTCACTGCCTAAATTGCTAGAATAGAGTACCCAAGATGAGGCAGAAATAGGTGCCTCAGTTAGGCGACGATCATTACTTTAATCCCTTCTCTGCTAGAGGCTACCTGGAGGGCTTCATCAATTTTATCTAGAGGAAACCGGTGAGAAATCATCAGAGAAAAATTAAACCCCTTTTGAGCCATTAGATGAATAGCGGCAGGAAACGTACCCGGGCTGCCGACCGAACCTTGTATTGTCAAGCCCTTCGAGATTGCCTTGCCCAGCTCGATTTGAATCTTCTTTCCATACGAGTTTCCTATCAAGACTATACTGCCTGATCTATCCACAACGTCGGCAAGCCGCGATGATGCATCTACCGTGCCGGAAGCCTCGATGGCTAGGTCTACTCCATGACCCGCAGTTAGAGCAAGAATCTTTTCAGTCGGATCGACCTGCATAGGATTTATCACGTAATCAGCGTCAAACTTGCTTGCCAACTCCTGTCTTTTTGTCACAGGATCTACAGAAAACGCCCTCGCACCAGCCGACTTTACACAGATCAATGACTGCAATCCAATAGTCCCCGCTCCAAAGATAACAACATCATCAGTCGGCTTTACTCCGTTACCGACGTTCCACACAGCGTTGTAAGCTACAGTCAGCGGTTCTACCAGAGCGCCTTCTTCGTAGGAAATGCTCGAGGGAAGTTTATGCAGACTGGTTTCCTTCCGCACAACAAATTCCGAAAAAGCACCCGGATACTTTTGCTGAAATCCAAACTCACGCGGGCTCCTGGATAGTGCAGGATTCAAAGACGACCTGCATATGTCGAAGGTGCCGCAACCCTCCACCGTGTCTGCAACCACTCTGTCCCCTTTCTCCAATGATTCGACTGAGCTACCAACATCGACGATCTCTCCCGACCATTCGTGTCCGGGTGTAAACGGATAGATGCCTTCCGTTGAATAACCCTCGTAGCTGGCTATGTCAGATCCGCAAATGCCGGCCGACTTTACTCTTATGAGCACTTCAGCGCTCCTGAATTCCGACATGGGAGCCTTGGATTCTCAGATCGTGTAGTCCTAGAAGAATCGCGGACTTCATGAATTATTTCTCGACTTTTATCTTAAATCAAATAAACGAGTTTCTAAAGAGCGTGCTAACTGGATAATGTAAGCAGCGCGTAGCAGGTGCAGAATTCTCACAAGTTATCAGGAAATATGGAATTAGAAGCTCTCCCCCTCATGAACAATTTTTCCTCCAGTTATTCCGAACTTAGATTGCCTACTATTGATTTTCTGGTCTTCGGATTTGGTTGTGGGAGGCGTGTCTATACCAATCATTGAGTTTACGGTTAAGATTTAGGCGGAATTTGTATATAGTCCGCACCAACTTGCGTCTTTCAGTGCTTATTCCTTGGGTTGGTGGAGAGACATCTGGATTAGTAAGGCGTCTGATTGGACTTTTGGACCATTGCAAGCTGGCCAAGTACCGGATGGACTTAAGCATGTTCCGGTTGGTGAAAATTCACAGTATCTTAACATATTTCTTCGATCGATGCGAGTCTGTGACGTCCGCAAGGGCATGATGACGTTCTATGGGACGGTTCATAGTTTTATTTCAATTAATCATCAGTCTGGAAATATAGCCAAGTTTAACTCATTGACGACACCGTCAGAACTCAGCAACATTGATTCAATCCATGTCGATCGCGTGATCCGTATGAATAGTCGGTTACTCGGCCCGATTCCGTACAGGGGTGGCGACGTCGAAATGCAGCTGGGCCTATTTTCAATAAAGGGAGAAAATTTAGCCGGGCCATACCTTCAACTACTCCAGACTATGGCCAAAACTGCGGGGGTAAGTTACATCAATATGGCCCTGCCATTTGTTGAACCGATAGTGTCGGGGATCAACTTACTTTGCGGAGCCCAAAATGATTCAGTGCTTGAAATTGGTCTGAGCGATACCATTGACAAACCCGAAACGGGCTATTTTGTTGTCATGCGTGCTCCAAGAGGCACAATTTCCCTTTCTGATCTTCGCCTAGATCAGGACAGCAAACTAGTTGACGGTTCAGGGAAGCTAATTGCAGATTATCCGTACATAGTATTTAGCGTAGAAGCATCCGACCATCGACCTGATTGGGCCAATATACCCGAGATTGCTGATGCGCACAATAAACTGATTGAAGCAGTGCATTCACGCGACTCGGGTAAGGTGAATGATGCCTTTTCGGCTTTTAGGATAACGACAATAACGAATCCAGATTTGTTCTCGTCCGACGCTGAAGCAATTGTGAAGGAGGTGGATAATGACGTAAGCAAAGCACTGCCAGAAATGACTACAGTGACAAGAGGTCCTCCTCCGAAAATCCGAGGACTTGACGAAATTAGTCTCTTTCAATAAATTAGATAGGGGTTGAACTTCCTTAGCAAGCCCAAGTTTAGCTCCATCTATGGTAAGCCTCCAAACTTGCCAACGAGCAATCTTTCTTTGAAGGCATTCAATAGGTATCAAAATCTTGGACAATTCAATCTCGAACAACTTTATTGTAGTAGCCTCGGACATTACGGTCGACCAGCTCCGAAAGCTCGTCTTGAAAGTCAAGCCTGAATACATCATCATCAGTCGGAAAATGGATACGACTGATCACTACCGCTATATCTTGCTCACTGAAGCATTCTTGTCTGCAATTCAAAAGTTAGACCACAAACCCAAAGATCGCATAGAGGATTTCCTAGAGCTCCACGAATATCTTTCCGACAAGGCGATTGATATTCCTTCAGTGAGCTCGCTAGCTGATCCCGAATACTTAGGCACAGTAACTAAAAAGACTGAGCAAAAGGGATTGGCGATATTGAAATACAAGGGAGATTCTTTTAGAGTGTTTGATCAGCAACGGGGTAAACCCGATGCTTTGTATACACTTGGACGTCGGAATTTTGTTTATCGACCGACGACCGCTATCTCGCCTACAGCTGGTGATGTATCTGCTGAAATTCTTCCGGAGAAACCGTCGAGCGATTCTGGTTCAACAGAGACTTCTTCCGAAACCACATCTGAGTCGGTTGATGGGATATCCTCAGCAGGATATTCTCCCGCACCTTCTCCTCCTCAAAGTGCACCCGAAGTAACTCCGGACCTAACAAAGTCGACTATCAAGAGATATCCTTACTGCAGCTTCCCAGCATATGTTGCAATTGATGAGACTGCGCCTCTAGAGGTTGTGATAAAGGCAGATCAGTATTCGGAGCTCGTCGACGCACTTCAGGTTGCAATAGAGCCGGGCGAAAAGAAAGCATCCCTCTATATCACTACGAAAGTTGAGCCTTCTGATGCTTTCGAATTCATTGGCAACTATTTTGCTGAGATCATTGTACCTACGGAACCAATTGATTCAGCTCCAGTATTATTCAAACTGAAGGCACAGAAACTGGGTTTGTGCGTTTTAAAGATCTTATTTTATCAGGACCAAGGATATCTTGGTCAAGTCGAAATTAATTCGCAAGTTGGAATTGAGACAAGAGAGGGTGATATCGTCGTAGGCAAGGATCAAAATTCGTCGGGATGGGAAATTCCAAGCCCAATCCTACCACCGGATCTTTTACTCATTATACAACAGGTTAAGACTTCATCCAATCTCACATTTGACTTTTGCATCAAGTCAGATAAGCTCGGCCTGATGTGGGTCAGGGTTGGGCAGATTTCATTCACTAAGGATCCGGAAACCGAGTTTCATACGATTTTGACCGACATTGAAAGCTTACTACAACAAAAAAACAACACATCTGTTGTTTCATACATCGAAGAGTCCTTGAACGCGAAGGGTAGGTACCTGTACGATTATCTGATCTCCCCTGATCTAAAGGAACGTTTCTGGGAAATCCGAGATCAAATAAAGAGTATAACCGTAATTTCTGAAGATCCATGGATCCCTTGGGAGATACTAAAGCCGTGGCGTCAATTAGGTAACGAAATTGAAGAAGAGAAGTTTCTATGTGAGCGCTACGCATTTTCCCGCTGGCTAGAAGGAATTCCAATGTACAGGAGGGATAGCATCTTAAAAGTAAGAGTGGTGGTGCCAAAAGATACCAGCTTGCAAGGGGCCAAGGAGGAAGCTTCCTGGATACAGGAATTTGCAAAGACAGCTGGTTACACCGTTTCAGAAAATTCTAGTTTCGATGAAGTCATGATGGGTCTCAAAACCGGAGGGTTCGATCTTCTACACTTCTCGACCGACGGGAAGTTTGATCAAGACCATGCTGGTCTGTCAGAAATATTTCTTCAAGACAATATTGCGCTCAAAGCAGAACAAGTCAGTGGAACCCTCACAACATTTGGATTCTCTCATCCTTTGGTCATTCTCAACGCGTGCCAGTCTGGACAGTCCGGCTTCTCGCTTACAGGTATAGGCGGTTGGGCGAAGCAGTTCTTGCTTGCTCAAGCGTGTGGTTTCATTGGTACTCTTTGGTCAGTTAGTGATACGACAGCGAAACAGTTCACAGAGAGCCTCTATGAAGAACTTGCAAGTGGTCAGGGAATTGATGAAGCCGTCCGACTAGCGCGTAACAAATCGAAAGTGCAAGGCGACCCTTCATGGCTAGCTTACACACTTTATGGTCAACCAAATGCGAAAATGAAGTTGGGAAGCCAATCGGTTTCTTTTACCAGCTGAGCTCCTGTTTGCTTAACCAAGAGATGAAGCCACCATTGCTTACGTGAGACATGGATGAACCCAATGTAATCACCCAAGCTTGTTTTTCATCCGTGGAACAACCATAAATTGCACGTGTTGACGGAAGAAGACCTGAACCAGGCGATAGTGCCTAATCAATCACCGGATGAAATTGAACAAAGAAGAGTTTCACTTGTTTCAGCATTTTTGTCACCAGTTCGAGTTAGAAATATCCGCGACTTAGGTCCATTTGAACTGGAATTGAACTCCTCGTACTAATCTTCCTGGAAAAGGCTATGAAGCATCGATTCAGGCCTCCGAATTAGACTTTTTTGGGGTTTGTTACGTTGAGAACTTCAAAAACAGTCGCCTCAGATGGGATTTTACGTGGAGCCCTTTTCCGTGGGGGAATGAGACTTCCACCGATGGTATGCCTTTCTGGCAATTTAGAAGGCTCAGAGTCTTTGAAGCCCTTACGAAGCTAACTGATTATTGGCAGCCGTTCCTGTGAAATAGGCCGGCCCGTTGTGGTATGTATTTCCGTTGTACTGCATCCACATCTCCCAGCCGACAGAGCTCCCTGCAGGTACATTGAATGTTAGGGTTTGACTTGCCTGTTCGTCCTGGCTGCTGTCATCGTGCAAGGTTCCATTGATTGTCACCTGAATTGAAAGATCTGCCAACAATGCGGCGGTGAACGCATAATTACAGCCGAATAAGCCTTGATTGTTATAGTCAAAAGAGAATGGAGGAGTCATGGTTCCCACAGTACCTTGGCCATTGATTCCAGGGTCAACAGAGATCGAATTTGTTAGAGGGCCTTGGGTTGGGCACAGACCTTGTTGATGTGTAGCATTAAGATCACCATGATCTGATTTCCATGACCCCTGAATTGCCAAACTTCTAAAGTACGGAGGAAGTGGTTTTAATGGCACGACTAAATTTGTTTGATTTGGGTTTGAGGTGGTAGTAGTTATCGGTGTCCCCTGGCCCGCAGGACCATTCAGACCGTTAGCCATCTGCTCATCTATCCCATTTGTCATTACCGTCGCCGACGCTTTGAGGTTGTAAGAGCCCACGGGAACTTTGTTTAACGTGAAAGCCCCATTCTGGTCTGTTGTCGTTGTCAACATGTCGTTGAGTGATACATTCGCCCCCGGAACTGGTGCGCCGTTTGAGGTCACTGTTCCGCTCACAACCCCGTATGTTGTGACTTGAACCCACCGGCTTACGATGTATTGCTCACTGTATGCCGGAAGATATTGAACTTGTTCTGCATATCCAAAACAAATTGGATTCCATCCCCGTAGAATGTCATCCGGGGACACTGCATTGGCATCCCCCGGATTTTGCCATGCCAAAGAGCTATTCATGTTTGCTTTGTTAGATGCGAACATATTCAGTACCTGGTTTGCAATACTCTGTGCGACTGCCGAGTTAACCACAGGGAGGTTCTGGGCGAACCCTTCCTTTTCCATCACCATGTTGTTTAAGACTGAATTTAGAATCTGCGCTGCAGCTTGCCTTCTTGCAGAAGAGTAAAAGAACAATCCGTCGGGCGTATCAGGGCCGATTACTTCACCATTTGCAACAGCCATTGCCGACAATTCACTCTGGTTCTCGATTGGATTAGGTCCGACGAGATTAATGCCGCTTTCCTTCATGCAAAGCCAGATAAATGATGAACATACAGCCGGCGAAAGTCCTTGTGCCCAACCTGCGCTTGCCGGAGCCGGAGAAGTGAAACCAGTCGAGATGGCTGGGTTTGAGTATGCGTAAAAGCAGTAGTAAGCGCCCGCCTGTTTGATGAGATTGCCGCTACCGTCCACTTTAGCTCCCTTAGAGCGTGCAAGATCGGCAGCTCGTCTTAAGAGAGGACGAGCTAATTCTTCATTTTCGGGCATTGGTTTGACTACCATTGGATAGACGAGCACGAAATCATTGCTGCTATTTTCGATCCCAAGTGGTTCAGGATTGAAACCCTGCACAATGTACGCTGTTTTACCAGAGGGATCAATTGGGTCATTCCATCGTTCTCCGTTTATTGCGTTGTCTACCGTCTGAGTGATGCTGCCTGGCCACCCGAACTCAAGTACGTTGGGTTGTATGCCTCCAATTCCTTCAAAACCGACCAGATTGCTAGAAGCAACAAGACGATTCTCAGACGCGGTGCAGTGGGTTATCTCAAAATAGTTCTGGGTCATCAGACCGGAATGCGAGTGGTATTGCGGTGGAACAAGCGATCTTAGTAGGGCACCGATTAGATTGTCTGCTCCATCTTGACCCGGCGAAAGGATAACATCTCCCTTTTGCGCATTCTGGAACGAGCCAGGTATTAGAACAGTCTCGGTTACTTTTGTGGTCTGACAAGCAAGTCCTGCGTTTTCTGCGGTCGCAGCGTCTGAATCAGATATGTTATCAGGATCGCAAACTTGTCCAGCCTGAACTGCACCGGCGGGGGGCGCGGATATTGCACGTAAGGTAGCGGTCTTCGCCAGAATGCCCGACAAACCGGCTTGTATTGATTTTCCGACTAGCTCTTGAGTTGCAACATCAATCGATTTTGAGGAGATCGGGATCGCTATCGTACTAGTGGCAGGGTCAATAGAAGGCTTACCTTGCAGGATCACGCTCTTAACACTGGATAACTTAGATGAAACTCCGTTTAGGACTAGCGTATGGTCCCATACCACTTTGGCTAAACTTGCAGCCGGCTGATTCCATCCAGAATCTGTTAACCTTATCCTGAAAGTGTGGGAGAATCTTACATTGACAGGAGGTGGAAGAGTATCGTTCACGACCGCGTGTGTGTCTGTGATCTTAACTCCGGGAAGTTGGGCAGAGACCCCTAGTTTCGCAGCAACAGGGGCAGTAGGATCTGCAACACCGGGAATGCTTGGAACTGACGAAAGTGAGACAACTTGTTTCGGAATTATAGGATTCTTGAATTTGACACCACTGGTATTTCCGAGATAGTAGACAGTAAAACCTGATGTCTTTGGTCCAATGTTTCCAAGTTGTGTTTCAGTAACGTATACACCCAAGGCAACCGAACTATTAGCCTGAATCGTGACAGGGGTCTGCATTGTAGAAAACTTTGGTGCCGGAGGTAGAATAGTTGGGTCATCACTAACAGGAACGATTGCCATCTGCTGTAGAGTGATTATCTGATTCTCGATGTTCCGCACTATCATTGTACCTGAGAATGCAATTCCTTGGAATGTTGCGAACTCATCTCCTGTATAATAAGGCACAATTGTACCGAGTTGTTTTGAGATTCCATAAGCTGAGACAAGGACGAGAGTTCTCTTTACTGTAAGATTGTCGTGAACAATGGTGCAGCTCACATCGAAGCTGTGCGAAACTTTGTCCGCTTGAATGGCAGGAAAATAATCATGTGTGGTCATCGGTGATTGCGTGGTCTGCGTACTACCATCGCCAAAGTCCCAATGGTAACTTGTTGCTACTGGTGGAAATTTGACGGCCTCGGGAGCGATTCTTCCAAATCTTGCTCCAGTTATGAGGGCACCATCGTTAGTCTTGACGGTATGGGAAGGGAGTACTGTTAGCTGGTTCGCGGGGAGCGCAGAGAGCGCCTTTGATACTGGAGACTCTTCTGGTGGAGCGACTGAAGCGGTCACCGGAAGGTGGACAATCGGAATGGTCGGGGCCGGTCTAACTGGAGAGATCGGTACGGGTGTAGGCGCTTTACCCGGAGGCGCCACTTCAGACAGCACAGAGCTTGGAGTATTAAGGCTAAATGCCGCCAAATACGGGTTCCCGAGAGACAGACTAGCCATAATGATCGGCATGGCAGTTCTGGACGGAGGGCCTATCTCTCTGTTGTACGTCAGAGGAGCGCCTGCAACGTTTATACTCGCAACACTTGTCTCGTCTATGTTGTCTTTCACAGCACGTATGGTCACTTTCATAGTTCCCGGACGCGGGAATTGGTAGTATCGAGAGGTCGTCTCCACCCCGTTGATGGTAATGACAGCCCCCGAATCGTCGGAGTAAGGTTTACCGTTAATATCTGTAGCTTGAATGAGTACGGATTGACCCGGCGAGACCGACGCGGGTTTCACAGCAACAGGGCCCAATAGTGAATTTGCCAAAATGCATCAGTTGCGACTGTTTCATATCTTGTATAATAGTCTTTATGTCATCGCGGAACTGTTTATCGAGAAATCTTGTCTTTTTTTAGATAATTTGGCTATTATTCCCATAATGGTTCTAGGTCTCGTGACAGACGTATTCGTGAAAGAAATTTCCTCACCATCATCGGTTTCCCGCGATTCCTTACAAGTCTCCGAAGGTTGAGAGGCTCATTTATGACGGCCGCAATATTTAGAGCGATCCTAAATAATTGTTGTTTAGAGTAATTTATCTCAAACAGGTATGATTTGAGACTGTTTATGGGAATCGATATTTTTCCGATATAGAGAAGTGCTTGTGATAGATTTTCTCCTCGCAAGTTTAGTATTTGCTAAATCTTTTACTAACCCAAATAAGCAGAAATCAATAGCTTAATAGTGACTGTCTGACTCAACCCAAATGGCGGTTGATTTGTTTTCTTGCGAACCTAGGGATAAGAATTCGCTGATTACCCCTTTAGATTATTCCCTGGGTAACCTAAAACTACTCGTATGCAAATATGTTCTATAATGGATTTACAAGGCCTTGATTACCTTGAGCTCATTCAGGTCTCAGTCAAACAATGACGGATTTTATACGACTTGTTATCTTGGAGACTCAGCAGTACTTCTAGCTTTCAACATCGATCCCTCTCACTTGGATAATCTTGCAGGATTCACAGTTGAATGCACTACCCCAAATAAGGGGCCATATCAATCCAACAAATATTTCTTGAAGAACAGAATCGGCTTCAAGGAACAGCCTCCCGGCTCCACTCTGCTTGAAGGATCCGACGAAGCCCCTTTCCAATCATTTCACTGGGTTCATTTTCCCTCGGCTGGACCCGGCCAGTATCAGTACTCATGCTATGCGGCTTTTTTCAATCCTGACGGAACGATCCGCCTAGGGCAAAATGTAACAGTTACAACAGACCTCAGCTACCGATCCTATCCAAAATTGGAAGCCGGATTTACAAGAGGGTACATCTCATCTCAAGCGTATGCTGACCGTTTCACGAATAAGCCGATCGGGCCCACGCCGAAGAGCATGGACTTTGATACGACTCCATATCTGGGTCAGTACATATGGCTGGGAGCACACGCAAGGCAAGAAATCTTTGAGTTTCTTAAAGAATGCGAAACTGACAACTCAATTGCCCTCGACGTTTTCTCTTTCGATTTCGACGAGCCTGATATCATCAGGAGTCTTTGCAAGCTGGGCACCCGGGTCAGAGTTTTTCAGGACGACTCACCTGAGCATACAACCGCTACTTCCCTCGAGCCCAAAACTGTTACAACATTGCAAGCTAGCGGTATTCAAGTAAAATTAGGGCACTTCTCCCGCTTTGCTCACGACAAGGTTATGATTCAAAAAGACAAGAATGGGATTGCCCTAAAAGTATTAACTGGATCGGCGAATTTTTCACTTAGGGGGATGTATGTCCAAGCAAATAGTGTACTCGTGTCCTCCGACCAGATAATCGCGGCGAAGTACGAAGAGGCATTTCAGCAAGCCTGGAACAATGAACAGTCATTCAAATCCTCGACAATAGCGTCTGCTTGGTTTGGTTTCCCTTCGAGTACCGAGTCCCCCCAGCTTTCGGTGAGTTTCGCGCCACATCCCTCTCCTCCCTTTTCTCTGGACAAAGTTGCAACAGCAATACAAACTGCCAAGAGTTCAGTCTTCTTTGCAGTTATGCAAGCTGAAGGCGGGGGCCCCGTAATCGCTGCACTTGAGAATCTAGCCGGGAATCAAGGGGTACTTTCCCTAGGCACAATCCAATCTGCATCACAGATGAAGCTCTTCAAACAGGGGTTGAGTGACTCGGTCGCATCGTTCAACTATTTGGGTAAGACCGTACCAAAACCGTTCGAACCCGAAACAAGTGGCGGCATTGGGCAGGTTATACATCACAAGTTTGTTGTAGTTGACTTCAACAGCTCGTCACCCGTGGTTTTCTGCGGGTCATCGAATCTATCCTCAGGAGGAGAGGTGGATAATGGTGATAACCTAATCGCGATAAGTGATCAAAGGATAGCAACGATGTATGCAGTTGAAGCGATTCGACTATACGACCATTACGAATTCAGAAGTATCGAAGAGAGCAGCGCTGCCGCGAATACCAGCATCGCTCTACAAACTACCAGTGAATGGTCAAAACCGTATTTCTCTGCTGGACAGGTAAAGTTTACGGAAAGACAGCTTCTTTGCCCTATTACAGATTGAATTCAGTACGCTCAGATTTTTGAGTTGTCGAAAACTTTCTTGAACGGAGAGTGACCGGGATGAGGCACTATTCAGGACCTAAGAAGAGAATTTTTTCTCAATCTGCTGAAGAAATGTCCTCCAAACGCCGGCAGACTTCAATTACTAGTAATCATCGCTCATGAATTCCAATCCGAGGAGTATCTGGCAGAAAATCATGATCTAAATTCGACTTGATCTATGCCTAAATAGCTCAAACGGAAGGAGCCTTTGCTGCGAGAGTTTATTGAATATTCAGCATTTGGAAAGAGTCGGAATTGGAAACTTTCCCACGCCGCTAGAGTCAATGCCGCGATTGTCAGATGAGCTCGGAGGTGCGAGGCTTTTTGTAAAAAGAGAAGACATGACCGGACTCGCGATGGGAGGCAACAAAACGAGGGTACTGGACTATCTTCTCGTCGAGGCAAAGAAAATGAAAGCCGATGCAGTGGTTACAACATGCGGGATCCAATCCAACTGGTCAAGGCAGACCGTCGCAGCAGCGATCAAACTTGGAATCAAGCCATCACTTGTCCTCAGAATGGCTCAGTTCAAAAAGAAGCCAAAAGTCCTGGATGGTAATATCCTTCTGGACCACATAATGGGCGCAGACATCCGAATAGTTGACATGGGAATCGATGAAGATCCCGAGGAGTATCTGCAGGAGGAAGCAAAGAGGCTCCGAAAAAAGGGATATAATCCTATAGTTTTAGGGCCGAAGATGTCTTCCTCTCCGACGGCAGCTGCTGCTTATGCAGAATGCATCTTCGAAATGCAAGAGCAGGTGGACAAAGCTAAGACACAAATTGATGCCATAGTAGTTGCCAACGGTTCGGGGCCGACTCATGCAGGTCTCGCACTGGGTGTAAAGATGCTCGGGCTCAAAACTAGAGTAATAGGGGTCAATATCGGCGCATACAAAACTTCCAAAGTCACCGACACTATTCTTGAAAGCGCGGCTGGAGCTTCGAAACTATTTGGAACTGATGTAGAACTTCAGAGAAATGATGTAGAGGTAAGGGACGGCTACGCCGGAAAAGGGTACGGATTTACTACAAAATCCTCAAACCGCGCATTGCGCCTCATTGCGAGGAAGGAAGGACTAATCATTGATCCTGTATACACGGCAAAGACCATGGCATTCATAATCGATTCTGTAAAAGACGGGGAATTCAAGAAAGACGAGACGGTGTGCTTTATGCACACCGGCGGGGTTCCAGCACTATTTCCTTACCGATCCGAATTCCAGCCAAAGAAGGCAATTTAGTCCTAGACTGGAAAGTAGTTCAGCTGAGACTAATCGCTAACTGGTAGAGTTAGCAGGGATGACAGTATTGATGATTGCCTCCGTGTCCTGACCGTTGAAGACTGGATCGACCATCAAACTTTTGATCTGATGAGTGTCGTATACAATCGATCCGCCCGAGGGTAGCCAGCTGCTTAGCAGTCCAATCCACGCATATGGTGCATCGTTGTAGATCTGTCCCTGCGCCGTCTTGCAAAGTGACTGAATTTCGGTTGCATTTGAGATCGTCGTAAATGAATTAACGCACTTTTGCACAACAGGGTTGTAGTAAACAGCCGTGTTGCCGAAGAATGAAGTATTGCTCACAAACGAGATCCAATAGTCAGCCGGGGTTAGAGCTCCGGGAGACCAGCCAGAACCTGCATTTACAAACGAGAGCTGTCCGAGCTGCTCGGCGTTCTGAAGATTCGTCTGGTACGTTCCCCAAGGTGCCCAGTATGAATTAGCGGTCTCCACGATAATGTTCACGCTTATCCCGATTGCGCTCAAGTCGCTCTGAATGACTTGGGCTGCGTTCGTGCAAGAATCACAACCCGAAATAATGTTCATGGTAAGTGTCGGCATGCTGCTTACATGTGCCTGCGAGAGATAACTCTGCGCCAGACTGACATTGTACTGATAAGGCGTGTAATTTCCAAGATCGTAGTAGTCCTTCCATGCAGGATAATCCGGTCCCACGTATGGATTCATCTGTCCCAGGTACGCTTTCTGGTAAAGATACGTGTAATTGATGGCGTGTACTATAGCTTGCCTGACCGCTGTGATGTTCGTTGGATATACGTGTGTGTTCAGACCGAGCAAAATCACCTGTCCAGCAGTTGGAGGTAGCGTGATGTAGTTTAGGGCAGGATTGCTGGTAACCAATCGCCAGTCGCTAGGTTCAATGTCCGATATCTGAGTAGCTCCAGTCTTGAGGTCTGTGAATCTTGATACATCGTCAGGCTTGTAGTAAATTATCACTTTCTTGTAATGACCGGGATCCCAAATCGGTTGCGCACTAATTTCCTGCGCACTCATGTTTCTTCCCCAATAGTTGGGATCTTGTTGGAATACAGCGTAGGCATTCTCGACAATGTCGGTGAAAACGTAAGGACCGCTGCCAGGTATAGGGTGCTGGTTAAAGTAAGCATTGAACGCCGCCGGAGTACCAAAACCACCATGCTCTAGCACCCACTGAGTATCAAACATTAGTCCATTGAGCACAATCAAAGTTCCGGGGAACCACTGGAATGGAGACTGCAATCGAAATACAATCTGGTATGGATTGGTGACGTAAATCGGCCATGAGCTGTTCATCATCATCTTGAGGACTGACTGATTGGGTTGAATTATTCCGGATTGATTTAGCTGATTAATTGTGGCGGGTCCGAAACTGACCGGAGACATGTTGAAGAAATTATATCCGACCATCCAGTTCGAGCTGTTACCTGAGAGGTAATAGAAACCGTACATCTCTGTCCAGACCTGATACGCATTGAATGCATTCCCATCTGAAAAGTGTACATTCTGGCGTAGGTTGAAAGTGTACGTCAGAGCGTCTGATGAAATCGTCCAGTTTTGTGCCAAGCCAGGAAGGAATTGTATGACACCATGGCCGTATTCGGCCGATTCATTGACTGAGACCAATGGCTGGTAGACAGAATATAGTCCCCACAATGGCCAGTTGTTAGAAGTTACCGCATGAAGCTCGTTGAAATCAGTTAGCGGCCAGAACCACGCGTCCATTGAGAGCGTCTGCCCATTGGAGGCAACGCTCGAGGTAGAACTTGAGGTCGAACTTGATGATGACGAAGACGAAGTTGGTGAAGAAATTGACGAGCTACTTGATGATGAAACTAAACTTGAAGAAGACGAACTTGAATAAACTGAACTCGAAGAAGAAGAAGCAGAACTAGATGAAGATATACTTGACGAAGAAGTAGTTGAGGAGCTGCTACTTTGATTGCCCTGGGTAGAAACGTAGTACAAACCGCCTGCTAGCGCTACAATTAGAATTACAATTACCGCAACCGCGACGGTGCGCGCTATTGCTCTATGTCCAAAATACACAAGATTGCGCTAAGATTCCCGAATTGATAAAAGACTTTCGAGCTAATTTCAGTGCCGAACCAAATATCCACCGTCAACTCTGTACGCCGATCCCGTTATCCATGAAGCTTCATCCGAACATAAGAACAGCGCAATTTTGCCAATATCCTCCGGAGTACCAAGCCTCTTGATGATATGCGCGTCTATTACTTCTGCGAGCGCTTTTTCGGGATTTGGTCTAGAAGCTAGCCAGACCCGAAACAGCGGAGTGTCGACCGAACCAGGAAGTATGCAATTCACTCTAATCCCGTAACGCCCGAGATCTTTAGCCATAGCTGTGACTATTGAAATAATCCCACCTTTAGTCCCCGAGTAAGCGACTTGATCTTCCTCTCCGCTTATTGCGCTCGTCGAAGATGTGAATAGGATCGCGCCACCGCCCGTTTTCTTCATCGCGGGTACTACAGATTTTGTCAGGAAAAAGTGCCCTCTAAGGTTTGTACTGAAAAGATTCTCCCAATCAGCTTCGGTGGTATCTAACGTAGTTTTCAGGATGTTTATACCAGCATTTCCAAACAAAATATCCACTTTGCCATAGCGCTCGATAACCTTTGGCACAATTTGATTCACGTCATCTAGGTTTGATAGATCAGCCTTCAAATAGAATCCTTCTTTACCTAATGCCCTAATTTCGTCCTCTATGCTTTTCCCCATCTCGTCATTTCTGTCGACTATCGCCACTTTAGCTCCTTCTGATGCAAATATGGAAGAGGAAGCGCGCCCCATTCCTGAAGCTCCTCCAGTTATTATCGCCACTTTGTTTGCTAATCTAGGCAAGGACTTTGCTCGGAGTTCAATCTTCAAAAATAAATATTGCGGATATTGCAACGCCTTGAACTAGGAGATTGTGTGGCCGTACAAGAGACGTAGACTTCATGGCTTAGCTCTCTGACCACTAGATCGGATTAGATAAAGCCGTTTCTAAACGAATGATAGTCTTTCTGTGATTTAGAAAATCTAGAATAGCATTCCGCTAACAGAGTAGCAAAGTGGATGCCTTGCGTGTAGCGTGGTAGATTGATAGGAAAGTTTACGAAGCGAATATTACGGTGTTGAAGAACGGTGACCAGTCTTCGCCTGTGAAGAGAGGATCGGCCAAGAAGCCCTTAATCACACTGTTCTTCCAAACCAGAGACCCGCCCGATGGTTCCCACAGTCCGTTAACTCCAATCCAGGCATAAGGCGCATCCTTATAGATCTGTGCTTGCGCCGGTCTACATACCGACTGGATATAGGAAACGTTGGAGCTCGACGTAAACGCGTTATCGCATGCTTGCACTGTTGGATTATTGTAGAGCGCAAAATTGTTGGTAGATTGGTTTGAAACAAACGTCACCCAGTAATCGGCTGGAGTAAGTGCCCCGGGAGCCCAGGCTAAACCACCAAAGTCAAAATTCAAGTGTCCCAACTTTGCAGCATCTGCAACCTGTTGAGTAAAACTACCCACGTACCATCCCGCGATGTACGAACTGGGCGCTAGAACTTCGATATTCACATTCAAACCAATCACTCCAAGATCCTGCTGGATAACTTGTGCCGCTGTCGTGCATGCAGAACATCCAGCCTGAATGATCATGTTGAGCGTTGGTGGATTAGTTAAGTTGGCAGCTGCAATATCTTGCATAGCAAGAGAAACGTTGTACTGATACGGCGTAAAGTTTCCGAGATCATAGAATTGATTCCACGCAGGATATTCCGGTCCCACGTACGGCGTCATGTGACCTAACCAAGCCTGATTGTAAATCTGACTGTAATTGATTGCATGAACGATCGCTTGTCGCACATCAGTAATATTGGTCGGATAGAGCTGCGTGTTTAATCCCAGCATGGAAGCTTCCGGGCTCCAAGGCGGTGTTTTGAAGTAAGAGAACACGGGGTTGTTGTTAACAAGATTCCAGTCCTGAGACTGAATCGCGGAAATATCCGCAGCTCCGCTTGCAAGATCCGTGTAACGAGAAAGATCGTCCGGCTTGTAGTTAACCACGATGTTTTTTACGTGACCTGGATCGAGCAGCGGCTGTTGCGAAATCTGCACCGGGCTTAGCGAATTGCCCCAATAAGTTGGATTTTGAGTGAACTTTATGTACGAGTTGAATGAAATTCCCGACACCATGTAAGGACCGGTCCCCGGAATGCCATGTTCATCGAAATACGAATTGATGGCAGATGGCGTGCCGAACCCTCCGTTATCAAGGATGTATTGGCTGTCCCAAATCTGACCAATTTCGGTTGCAAATATCGACGGTAACCAGAGAAATGGCGCTGAAAGATGGAAAACAATCGTATACGGATCGGTCACATATATTGGCCATGAGGAATTCTTCATGATATTCAACGCCGGCCCTGTGGGGTTGATCAAGCCGCCAGAGCTGTTGATGAGTGAAACAGTAGAAGGTCCGAAACTGGAGGCGTTAGCCATATTGAATATCGGATACTCGCTATCCCAGATGTTGCTGTAGGCAGAAACGTAGTATTGACCGTACATCTGCATCCAGACTTGGTAAGCATTGAAGGGATCGCCGTTCGAGAAATTAATGTGCTGTCTCAAATGAAATGTGAACGTAGTGTAGTCTGGTGAGGTAGTCCAGTTCTGCGCAAGACCCGGTGTAAAGACTATGCTCCCCGTTGCAAGTTCAGAAGTTTCATTGACGAACACAAGCGGCTGATAGACATCGTACATTTGCATATCCGGGCAGGGACAAAAATTAATCTTGTAAAGTTCGTTCAGTTCATTCGTTGGATAATACCATTCGTCAATCGTCAGCGTATTGTGCAAGGCACTCGAAGAGGAGGAGCTAGAGGATGAAGTTGCTGAGGAAGAGGTAGATGAAACTAGACTTGCAGATGTTGAAGAAGAAGCCGATGAACTCGTAGAAGAAAATAGAGAAGAACTGCTAGCAGTCGATGATGAAGTGGACTGGGTAGATGATGAAGAAGAGTTTGAAGAACTGCTCGTACTCTGACTAATCGTTGTAGATTTTGTTCCAGACAATGCTATCGCGGCTGATGCAATTATAATCACAACAATTACAATCACAGCGATAAGAGCACGTGAGATCGCACTTCTCTTCTCTCTTCTAGAAAACATAGGTGACATGATCCAAATTGGGCACTCAACGGGACGTTCATATTTAAGCATGCCTTAGAATTATAGTCTTTCCCGGTTGGTCGTGGCTCCTTGTATCCGAGTCCGCTCCGATTCTAAGGAATTGTGATTTGATGGACGTATCTCAATATCGAAATAATGTCGAAGCCTCGGATATTGCTTAGGGCAGATTGGCGGCAATAAGGTCAGACTGACTGAATGTGTTAAAAATCGAATGTCAAGAACCCTCACACCATGCCTAATTCGTTTTCAATCAGTGGAAAAATTGCAATCGTCACTGGCGCAGGCAGTGGAATAGGAAGGGGAATCGCCAAGGTTCTCGCAAATAACGGCGCAAAGGTAGTCGTAGTCGACAGAGATGAATCAAATGCGAAAAAGACCGTCGAACAGCTTCATCGAGCTGAAAATCCTTCCATTCCAATAGCAGCAGACGTTTCGAGTCTGGTTGACATGCAGAGAATGGCAGCTGCAGTCGTCAAAGAGTACGGTCGAATCGACATCCTATGTGAAAATGCGGGAATCTACCCACCTGCAAAAATAATAGACATGAGTGAAGAACTGTGGGACCAAGTACTCGACGTCAACCTAAAAGGATGTTTTTTGGGGCTGAAGAGCTGTCTGCCACAAATGCTCAAACAGAACTACGGAAAAATAATCATGACCTCGTCGATCACTGGTTACAGAACTGGTGTGGTCGGATTGTCCCACTATAGCGCCTCCAAAGCAGGCATCATCGGCTTGGTGAGGAGTGCCGCTCTAGAAGTAGCGAAAAATAACATCACTGTCAATGCCATAGAACCTGGCACGATTTCGACGGAAGGAACTCGCAGGGATGCCCTTGAGGAACTAAAGCGACAGGAGGATAGAACTCCAACGGGTCGGCTATCCACACCGGAAGACATCGGAAATGCCATACTTTTCCTTGCATCTGATTTGGCGTCAAACATCACGGGACAAACGATTGTGGTTGATGGAGGATACTCTATAGTTGAATAAATTCAATTCTTTCTTAATCACTTCAAGACGATCGGCCAATGGCAGAGATTTGGCTTTCAGGGAATTCCTCCCAAGTAGAGTTTGAGAAGAAGATCATTTTAATGCATATCACCCTGAATCTCTACTTAATTTATTTGTATTCTGTCGAACCCCAAAGATCTTCTATTTTGGGTTGGCCATGATTTTTACCTACTTCTTGGATGAATAGTGGGTCAAACACCGCTTCATGAAACGCCGAATGATTTCCAGTTTGAAGCTAATTTCTACAATCTCGTTCGATTCTCTCGATTATCTTGCGGATTTCGAAAGTAGATATTGGATTATTTCCGAGACGCGGGAATCTTTTAAAGAAAGAAAATGTGATTCCCGCCCGACGTGACTCAAGTATTAGTGGTTCTTTGGTTTGATACGGAGGATTTTGTCAACCCGGAATCTGATGAAATTCCACTTCGCATTGCCAATATGATGGAAAAACATGGCATAAAGGTCGTCTTCAAAATCGTAGGTGAGAAGCTCCGGGGCCTTCGAAAGAGGAATAGGACAGATGTTATTGACGCCATGTCGAGGCACGATATCGGCTATCACACAAACCTTCACAGTATCCACCCGATAATGTCCGAATATGTCGATGATTTACCGTGGGACGAGGGTGCTGCAGAGTTTGAGAAAAATGAAAGAATTGGCTATGATGATTTGATGAACACTTTCGGAAGGGTCACATGTTTCGGGCAACCAGGTTTGAGCTGGGTGCCACAGGCCTACCCCGTCCTGAAGGATAAATGGAAAATCCCAGTCTACCTCGATGAAACTTTCACGCTCGGTTCTGTCAACGACAGACCATTTTGGTATTGCAATATGCTGAATCTTATGTGTCTGAGGAACAACGTCATGTCACTGGACGCTTGCGGACCGTACAACCCTACGGGCGAGAGACTCCTCACTTTGCCTGATGAATTCGACAATATTTACCAAAGGCTCAGGTCAGACGACGAAGTAGGTTTGATTAGCATTTTCTGTCACCCTACCACCTATGCGACGAAAGAGTTCTGGGACCAGGTAAACTACTCTAAAGGGGCAAACCCCAGAAATTCACCTTTGACAGTGCCAATCAAGTCGAGTCAGGAAATCGAAAGAGACCTAGCTCATCTCGAGAAACTAGTAATCCACATGAAGTCTAAACCGGATGTCCGGTTCATTACTTCGGAAGATGCACTATCGATCTATCACGACGCAACTGGCGGAATGCGCGTCTCGTCCTCGGAGCTACGAAAATTATGTGAAAAATCTACTCGTGGCATAACGTATCAGACTCTTGATAACGGTGTCTGGTTCTCTGCGGCAGAAGTCTTCTCGATGGTGCTTTTTGCCTTGAGTCAATACGCGAGCGAGGGTACCTTGCCGGATTCTATTATAAGTAGTCGCCCTCTCGGTCCTAAAGAAAAATGCGAAACGGCTACTGATGGCAACAAGCTTGATCTAAGAGATTTTCTCGAATCTTCCGTTAGTGAGTACGGCGAAGAAAATCGCACGGGTTACTTATCTTCGAGTGTGAAGATCAAAGGCTCGAGTCTGTCGCCGGCAGACATGTTTGCGACCTGCTGCATCGTATATTCAATTCTCTTCGATGCACGAGGAACGGATCCGCCTAAATCAGTGATGATTCAAAGGGGAAATTTCGAGGTGGGATATACGGTTACTGAGGAAGGCGCGAAAAAGGATTGGAAATACTACCTTAGTCCGGACAATTTCGAAGCCTATGAGCAGGTGAAGCTGGCTAGGTTGCAAACATGGACTCTAAAGCCCGCAAGCGTCGACGTTTTTCGGCTCCACTAGATTCTGAGTTGAGCAGTACTAGAATAGCGGGTTCGCTGAAGATAAGACCGTCTGAAAAGTTAGGTCAACGATGAGGTTTTGTTCTAGCCCCAGGCACTCGCGTTAGATGGCACGAACGTTCCTTCCCGAAAAGCTTCTACATGTTCGACCATTTTTTCAGCTATCTTTTCCCGGAGCTTATCTCCTTTTTCTTTTGACGCCAAGAAAGGACTTCCCGTGTATGAACCCAGATAAGCGGCATCATTCACATCAGGGTCGTAACGATCGTAGAAACCAGCAGGTGCATAATTGTGCTTGTCTTTTGGAATTAAATCGTAATCGACGAGATTTTCTCCAATACTCATAATGATAGAAGTCTCAGCCTCACCGCCGTGACCGAAGATATCTTGAACGATCCCTTGTAGACCCCAATTGGTTGCGCCCAGCCACCAGCTCAAAATCAGTGTCTTGATTCCAATGTCCGCCGACCTTTCTGCCGCCTCATTGAGAGGAATCAAGTTCCCTCCGTGCCCATTGACGATCACAGCATATTTAATTTGCCAAGATTTGAAACCCTTAATCACTTCATAAACGTAGTCGGCCAAGACGCCCCCCGGAACATCGTGGGATCCAGGCATTTTCGAAAGATGCCAAGTGTGGCCAAAATTAATTGTTGGAGCGACTAGTATTTTATCGCCGATCAATTTGTCAATGTCTCTCGCCATCCATTCAGCGATTAGGGCATCGGTAAGGATGCTGGAATGGGGCCCGTGGGGTTCCAAGGTGCCGATGGGGATCAGTATAGTGTCAATCTTTCCAATAATTTTGGATGCTTTGTAACCGCTAAGATCTTGAAGGAGCACACCTAAGCAACACATCCGATTCTTGTATAAATCAATTGTTTTGGATCAATTTGCAATTTTACGCGGCGAATATCATGTCGTATCGTGTTGAAGAAAGGACTAGAAAGTTTTTTCCGGCAGCCGATCCTTAGAGTAGACTCACTTTCTGCGGTTCATTTTTTCAAATGAATAAGCAGCTCGCAACACAACGGATTCTTCAAATCGTCTTCCAACCGCCATCATTCCAATGGGTAATCCACCCGAAAATCCACAAGGAATGTTGATCGCGGGAAGCCCACTTACATTAAAAGGTGAAGTGTTGTTTAGATTGTTTAGGGCGTTATCGACGTATTCTTGGAGACTATTCTGTTTCAGCTTTGTGGGTTTTTGAGGCGTTGTTGGCATGATGAGGAGATCATACTCATTGAGCGCGGTATTGTAAGCCTCCGTCAATGGTCGCCTAAGGTTTTGGGCTTTTGAATAGTACTTCCCGTTGAATCGGGTGTCCAAGAAATGTGAAAGCAGAATCACAGCCTTCACGGTCGGAGGGTAAGAATTCGCGTTGGACTTTTGCGAATCTCCGTAAAAACCGAGGAGATTGCTGTCATAGTATCCTTTCCAATTGTGCCCCATTCCTCTGCCTCGGATCATCATGCTCAAAGACCCCTCATTGATTATTGCAGCCCAAACGTAGACTGCATCTCTGTGGAATGGGATAGAAATTTCCTCTACGCTTGCGCCCTCGTTTTCATAGAGATGAGCGGCGTCCAGCACTAGGCGATCGACCTCAGGGTCCGACAAGTTTGGCCAGCCGAATCCTTCTTTGACGATTCCAATCTTGAAACCCCTAATGCCTTTCTGCAATTCTGTTGCGTATGACGGCAGAGTCGTTGGAGTTTCCGCTTGGCGCGGGTCAAGACCATCTCTGCCCGCGATTACTTCGAGCAAGATTGCTAGGTCTTGCACATTTGCGGCCATGGGTCCAACATGGTCTAACGTGAGCTCTATTGGGAAGACGCCTGTATACGGGACAAGCCCCCATGTAGGCTTCAGACCAAAGATTCCGCACCAAGAACTGGGGATCCTAATTGATCCACCTTGATCACCTCCAATCGCCATTTCGACTTCTCCAATCGAGACAACAACGGCACTGCCGCTTGAGGATCCCCCAGCCTGGTATTCCTTATTGTGAGGATTGCTCACCGGCAGAGGATATGAGGTATGCGAGCCTCCAGAGAAACACAGATCTTCACAAACGGTTTTGCCTAATATCTTTCCTCCCGAATCCAGGATCCGCTTCACGATTGTCGCGTCTACGTCTGGTATGTAATTCTCGAGTAATTTCGAACCATTGGATAGAGGTATACCAGCAAGGGAGACCGTATCCTTAATTCCTAATTTTTTGCCCGCTAGCTTGCCCCCAGTAGAGCCTTCGATCGAGCATCTCCAAGCCCAGGCATTGTACGGATTTTCAATAGAACTTGGTCGGCGACCAGAGTCTCGGTTGCGGTTGGCTGGAATGAGTTTTGGTTCTTCCATAAGATCTAGAGCTTTGTAGGAATCTAGTGAGTTTCTGATGAATCGATAAAAGACCTCTTCTTCCTCTTGTGAAAGCTGAAATCGATACTGCTCGGCTATGTTTCTTATTTCCTCTAGTGTTGGAGCTTGCATTTTCCATCGAAGCACGCCGAAATTAAATATTTTAAGCTTGTCAACTTTTTGTTCGAGTTATAAGACACAAACTAAGTCCTTGGTTTCATTTGAGAGACTCTGGTTCGAAGTCCGTTACGATATGATACAATCGTGAACTTCTACATCTTTCTAGGAAGAGTCAAATGAGCTAATCAGATTTTGAAACATAATCGCAAACTGTGGATGCAGGGTCATTCAGGAGAGTATGTCCAGACTCCGTATTGCAAAAAATGAAGGATTGTCTTACATCCGAGCCCCTGGGGATTCGTCCCTAATCAGGTGCGGGTACGGTAAAGATCGGATTTCAGATTTGGACGCCCTGAAACGATACCGCGACAGAATATTCGAAAAACTGCCAAACGACCGAAAAAAGGAGTCCAATTGAAGCAACGTTTTTATTTCAAAGTGAATTCGCGATGTCGAATGCGCTTCAAGTCTGCTATTTCGAGGATCGCTTCAGTTGTAGTAATAATCGTAATTCTCGTTGCTGCACTTGTTGGTGTATTCTTAGCAACGAGGGCCTCCACTTCGACAACCCTTTCGAGTACCAGTAGTTCGGAAATTACTACTTCGTCCGCAGCATCATCTTCTGTCTCGTCATCGGTAGCTTCCTCGAGTGTTTCTTCGAACTCATCCCTGAGTACGTCGTCCACAACTTCCTCATCGCTATCCTCCTCGATCTCGTCGACTACATCGACTGTATCGAGCAAGAGTTCCATCCAGACCCTGGTTATGGATGATTATCAGTACCCGTCTCCAGACCTCAACCAGTTCGGGGCTTGGGGTGCGGTTCCCTATCCAGACTGGTTGTACTACAGCGTCTATCAGCCACTGGTAACTGCAAATTACTCCGCTCTTTATGGACAAAATTCGGTACAATATTTGCCAGTGCTGGCTCAAAATTGGACAGTCTCTGCCAATGGAACCACCTATACTTTCAACCTGAGACCGAACGTAGTATTTTCAGATGGTAATCCGTTTAATTCATATCAAGTCTGGGCCTGGATTTGGGGAGAATTCTACCTCAGCGGGAACTCATCTAACTGGTTCGAGTCCTACTCTCTTTTCAACGTCTCCGCAGTGCAGTTTGGACCAGGGACAGCAGCCTTACTCAACAGTAGTGGATTAATCAATCCTAGTTCACAGGCAATTGCCCTAATGTCAAATAGCTCGTGGCCGATTTACGTCAGTGGTCCGCATCAAATCGTATTTCGAATGATCCATCCCTTTCAGTGGTTTTTGGGGACATTGGTAGGATTTGTGGGACTAATACCCGATATACAGTGGGCTTTGCAACATGGAGGATTTGGAACCCCGACGTCAGTCAACTCATATTTCGCAACCAATCCAATGCCCGGAACGGGCCCGTATGTGGTTACCAACGTTATTCCAAACTCTTACGTTGCATTTACTCAGAGCAGCAACTACTGGGGGGCTAATCTGAGTTCGGCTCAAATTGCTGCAAACAGATATCTTGATCCCGGACACGTCAAGAACGTGATAATTTACACAAAGGGAGATGACCTTGCGCGATATGTGGATTTATCCAATGGCGTGGCACCGATAGCTGAAATTCTCACGCAAGATTGGAATCTGGTTCAGGCTAACCCGGACAAATACGGCTATGTTACATTGCCGCAGTGGAATGGAGCACTTTTCGCTTTTTCGTTGAACACGAAACTATATCCAACTAATATTACGGCCGTAAGGCAAGCGATTGTGCATGCGATAAACTACACCGACATTTACTCCAAAGTGTTCCATGGATTAATTTCCCCGTGGGTCGGTCCTGAATATCAGTCTTGGAAGCAATTTTACGATTTGGGAAATTTCTCGCCGTACAACTACAACCTGACCCTTTCACGCCAAATATTAGCAAACGCAGGAATTAATGTGTCGACACTCCCGACGCTGCTTTTCAGAATACCCACAGGCTGTCCTTACTGCACCACTTCATCGGAATTGGTTCAGGGTTATCTCGCACAACTTGGTATCAACGTTAATGTCGAGGTACTTACAGGCGCCCAGATTCTTGCGCCGTTTGCGGGACCCTATTCATACATGGTAAATCATTCAGCGTCGGCTGGAAATATCGGCGTCACCGACTACCTGTGGATAACGCCTCTTGCCCTGTCGCCCGCAGACACCTGGGAATTTTTGGTCAGCAACACTTCTATCGGCCTCAACTTTGCAATATACTCCCATCCTACGGTTCAAAAGTGCGCTAACGATCTTTTGACCAGTTCAAACGCAACATTGCTAAACAGTGAATGTACAGCTGCCCAGACACAGATTTACAATGACGCGCCCTACGCATGGGTTGGAGCGATTGGAACCTGGACTCCCGGCGGTTCAATAGTGTATGACAAAGCGATCATAAGCGGATTTCTGACGGATCCTCTCTGGGGTTCTGGATCCACCCTGCCTGAATTCAATACAGTCACTTTTGTAGGCTCCTAGCATTCGACACGTTAGCAATCTCCGGAGTTGTGACGCGTTTGATGTCTAACAATAAACAATCGCTCAATAACTTGGTAGGTAGAGGAATTCCGTGACCCAAATACTATTTGGGTTTGAAATCAAGTCAAACGATAATTCTCTTGGTTATTTTTCATAAGGTATCTAACCTGACCAAAGATATTTAGATTGCGACACAGAGCATCGATCAGAGATGGACAACTCGATTTCAATCCGAGGAAAAGTTGCAATCGTCACCGGCGCAGGTAGTGGAATCGGCAGGGGAATTGCCGAAGTTCTCGCAAGTAATGGTGCAAAGGTTTTCGTTGTTGACCTGGATGAGACAAAATCAAAAAGTACAGCTGAGCAGATTCGTCAAGCCGGAAACATTTCAAGTTCTATTGCAGCAGACGTTTCGAATTGGGCTGACATGCAGAAAATGGCAGCGGCAGTCGTAAAAGAGTACGGCCGAATAGATATTCTATGTGAAAACGCGGGGATCTATCCACCTTCAAAAATAATTGAGATGAGTGAAGAACAGTGGGACAAAGTCATTGACGTAAATTTGAAGGGCTGTTTTTTGGGGCTGAAAAGCTGTCTACCACAAATGCTCAAACAAAATTATGGAAGGGTGATCATGACCTCCTCGACAACCGGTTTCAGAACTGGCGAGATAGGTTTGTCCCACTATAGCTCCTCCAAGGCGGGTATCATCGGCTTCATGAGGAGCGCTGCCCTAGAATTAGCCAAAAATAACATCACGGTCAATGCCATCGAACCTGGGACGATTTCGACGGAAGGAACTCGCAAATATGCTGCCGAGGAACTAAAGAAGCAGGAGGACAGGACTCCGACCGGTCGGCTTTCATCTCCGGAAGACATCGGAAATGTAGTACTTTTCCTTGCGTCTGATTTGGCGTCAAACATCACGGGAACAACGATTGTAGTTGATGGGGGATACTCTATCGTTGGTTGAATTCCATCGAAAGAGAGATTCTCAGTAGCTTCTTGTGAGATACTCTAGGAAACTCTCAGTGAAATGCCGAATCTTGAACTTGGATCATCTTTGGGAATAGTCCATCCGCTACTCCCCAGGTTCCCCAGACAAATTATGGTTCGATTTCTGGTAGCATCAAAGTACCAGGAGTCAGATTGAAGCTTTTCTCGCGTCGGTGCTCTAAACAATTTTCTGCCCTCCTTAATGATTGAACTCAGATGGTCCGTCGATTCAAAACTGAATGTAAAGTTCTTGCAATCTATGGGACCAGATGCCTCGATTCGAAGCGCTCCATCGGCTACGATCGTTCGAAGCAAAGCTGCGTTAGTTGCTGCCGTGTACTCCGCGACATCGGAACATTTCATCCAAGTAATTTTTTCCCGAACAAGTGAATTTAATCTCGACACGAGTTCCTTGAGTCCTTCGAACCCAATGTATGAACCATTTGAGTACAAGGACTGCCAATGCGTGACAAGGAAAATCCAGCTGTCGTTCGCAATTAAATCTGCTATTCTTCCTTCGGTGCCATCCTTTGAAATCAGAGATCCAACGGAGTCATGAATGTAGGTCTCCATGGACTTTTCGGTGTACTGCGAAGCCCAGAATATGTCGCTGGCGCAGACAACTATGCTCACTACGCATTCGGCATTAGTGCGATCAAAATACATCAGTCGAGGAGAGAGATTCAGCGAATCCGGATCTTCGCGAAGAAAATACCAAACAACTTTCCGACCTAGTACAGATTTGCAAGCATCGAGAATCGATTTTACGTAGTCCGCTTCGGAATACATCCCAAAATTAATTGGAGATGTAATTCCAGAAGGTTCAAGACCAGCGTTCTTGAGAATTTCTAGTCCAAAAGTAATGTAAGGAGTAAGTACCTTGGACTTTTTGTTTTGTGACCAATCATGTTCGCTTTCACTCCTTAGTTTCTTTGTCTTTAGATCGAGCGCATTCGTGTGCGTCAACATTTCAGGGCAGACATCAAATTTTTCAGCCAGCTGATTTTTGACTACGGAAACAAAATCTTGGACCTGTCTTCGCGGGAATCCTTCGATTGTTTTGTCAATCCGTCCGAGTCCTGCCGGGTACGGAATGAGGGAGATCTTTCCCTTCAGGTCTTCAGTGCGGCACCACGAAGCGAATTTTCTTATGAAATCGGGAGCGATCTCTTTCTTTATTGGAGAAGTGAAATTCTTGTCTTCGGTGAAATACCGGTTTCCATTTTTACTACGATATACATACCATAATGCATCATGGGGTACTTGAAGGGCAAAGTAATATGCGGGGTTGATGCACGGCGTGAGATCATCAATGAGCAAAGAAACGGGCGTGCGGTAAAGCGGTTTTTCGATCCGAAGATCGCCTAGCTTCATTGAGAAGGCCTAGACTCAAACCCCAAATATGTTTTTTGAAACGCTTTGTTGTGATTATTGATTTTCATTCATTACAACAAGACCCTATTTTACAGGGCAGTCCATCCTCCGTCGATGAATAGAGTCTGACCGGTAATGAAATCTGAATAAGCAGAGGCAAGGTAAGCCACGAGCATCGCCACCTCAGAAGGCTTGCAAAACCTTTGCAAAGGAGTTCGAGAAATTAGTAGCTCCTTCACATCACTATTCGCAAAATATTTTGCAGTAAGTTCCGTCTCTACCCACCCGGGACCGACAGCATTTACGGTAATTCTATGCTCGGCGAGTTCAGTCGCAAGTGCTCGGGTCAGGGCAATTATTCCGCCTTTACTCGCGCAATAGGCTGAACGCGGGGGAAGTGCAACTTCACCCATAATCGAAGAGATATTGATAATTTTCCCGCCGCTACCTTGTTTAATCATTAACCGAGACGCAGCTTGTGAACAAAGAAAGGCGCCCTTCAGATTTACATCGAGTGTTTTATCCCATTCGCCTTCTGACAGATCGACTATTGGCTTCCGATAGATAACTCCTGCATTGTTTACGAGAATATCTAGCTTTCCAAATGTTGCAATTGATTTTTCGAATATGCTTTGCACATCAGACTGGGAAGATACATCTCCGGAAGCAATCAATGACTGCCCGTTACGGTCCTGAATTTCCTGGGAAGTTTGATTGCAACTTTCTTCCGTTAGATCATTTACCACAACCTTGGCCCCGGCTTGGGCAAGTGTTTGGGCAATTTCCTTTCCAATTCCGCGAGCAGCTCCAGTTACCAGGGTTACCTTCCCTTCCAAACTTATTTCGAGCGGCAAATGATTCTCGAAGACTGCTGAAATCTGAATATGATAAGTTTTAGTTTTCAACTGACAGATGTCAGTTATGAACTATTCTTGAATTCTCGTTTCGGATAATGCCATATGCTAGGACTTCAAATGTGAAGATCTAATCTCTTCTTCTAGTTCCTTTATCCTCCCAGTCGCAGGGATCGCAGAATTCCATAGTACGTTGAAAATTGACCTGTGCTGTTCGACAAGATCAGGAGAGTCACTGTATATCGCTCTTATATCATCATTATTTTCAAAACACCTTGCAGTTTCTACTTCTGTAAACTCTTTCTCGGTTAATCCGAAAACCCCAGCTGAATTTCCGAGGTGCCGAACATCAACTCCCATTTTCAGGAGTTCGCCGCAGGAATCCACGTCTCCCCTGGAAACATTGAAGATGAGACGAATGTGCACGCCCCTCGCGATGGCTTCGGAATATTCTGAACGAACCTTGAGAATGATCAGTCTAGACACATGGTCAGCAGTGGTGCAAAGGTCGTATGAGGCTTGGGCATTCCGAAGGATGCCCACTCTCATTTTTTGCAAATCATCAATCCCAGTTATCACAGTCAGTTTGGTCGGATTTGAAAGAGATTCTAATTCACGAATCCTCTTCTCACTTGGATATCCACTATTCCACAAACTATCGAACAAATGCTGACCCCTCTTAACTTCGGATTCGAGGTTGCTGTATAATACCTGCAAGTCGGACGAAGAATCAGTGGCAAGCTGCAAGCCTTCTATCATATGCTTTTCATCCCACACTGATAAATTAGGAATGACCCCGGGTAAATGACGAAGATGTACTCCACGATTCATGATCAGCTGCTTGCAAAAAGCAAAATTGTCATGCGTAATTTCTGTAACCATGAAAACGCTCAGTCCTTTTGAAACTGCTTGGGCATAAGTGGAGATGTGTTCTTTCATGCGAGCGCCGTCTTGAATAGTGGTTGCACTACGCACTGAGCATAGTCTCTCTTTGGAAACGATTGTGATGTTTCGTAGCAGGCTTTCGATTTCTTTTGGCTCTCGGAAGATCCTGCTTCCCTTAACTTGAATCGGAGAAGAAAGATTCTCGATTGTCGCAAGAAACTCCGCGATTGTGAAAGGCTTCTGAATTACGCCGTCGAATAATTTTTCGTCTATGTGGAATTCTGACAGGTCTTGATGAGTAGTTAGGACTATCCTTTGATTTGGGTTCAACTGCTTGAGCTGTCTTGCCGTCTCTGTCACATCCATCTCAGGCATCTCCAGATCAAGAAGAACTATGGAGTGTGTTGCCGCACTGTGAGGCGAAGCAAAAAATGCGAGCACTTCCTTTCCACCGCTGAATTTCGCGACTACTTTTAGTCCCGCGGCTTCAAACTCTTCCTCGTAAATTCTCAAAAGAGCTTGGGAGTCGTCGACAATAACAATCGCAATCTCGTGCCGTGGAACATCAAACTTCAAGAATCGTTGTCCCTTCTAGAAAACTCGATCTTAAGAATCTCTGACCTTAGCTTTAGACGAGCAATCTTGGCACGGACATCTGATAGTTCTTTTGGGGAATAGCTTCTGAGATCCGCTTGTACTTGACGTTCTAGGAAATCAACGTCATAGGAGAGCTCTGCGATTTTGAGATCGAGTTCCTGTTTGCTGAGAGTCTTTACTTTCTTTTGAAGCATTACAGGATCTTGGTTCGCAATATCTTCGCTGTCGATATTAGGCGGGAAGCATCCCCTCTTTAGTGGGCGCAGGCTGAATCGGGTATAAAGTGATTGCTGACAAGCTGTTATAGCTGAGAAGAAAGAATGGGGTTTAGGGCAGCATCTTTGCAGTGGATGGCATCCAAACTCATAACGGGCTTGAATCCCGGGAAATATTCCAGAATTTCGGGCCAAACTTGGATCTACAAGTTACTTCAGTTCTTAGAGTACTAGGGCCAAAGGGAGAGAATCTAAAGGAATGATCAAGCATAAGAGAGCCCTGTGCTTCACTGCGATTTTTAATCCGTGATTTGACTCACGGCGGCGACGTTCTTACTCCTCAGATCTGTTTTCCAAGTATGGTATCACTTTTTTCTTGTATTCATCAATGAATCACCTTTCGAAAGTATGATTTCAAATGCTTCGATCGAGTAAGGGGAATTGAGGTCCAAACAATTGCTGGAGGCAAGATAGACTGAGCACCCAGGATAAGATAACAAAGAGATACTAGTTTTATCCCGTTATTTGAGGAAGTATTTCCTTCCCAGCCAGTTCTAGTGCTCTCTCCGGCGATGGACCATGGATATACAGGATTGGAACATCGAGCCCGGTCCCCTCGAAGCTCTCAAGTTTCTCCAAACAGTCTTTCGGAGTGCCGGACATTGAGAATTTGCGAATCATTCCATCACTGACAGCAGCCTCCGAGAGCTTCTTCGATTGCGAGATCGCCAACACCTCTTCCCGTTCGAGACCTGCCTTTTCCAGAACAACACGCGGGGCACGCGGTATAGTATAGGAGGCGAGGATCCTTCGCGCAGTTTGTCTTGCTTTGTCGCCATCCTCGTCGATAGACGACTCGATAAATGTGCGAATTGTAAACTCCTTTGTAATTCCCCGTATTGTTTGCCAGACTGACTTTACCACGTCCGCAACGTATCTGGGAGATCCACCACCCCGCCTAGAAATAAGCAGCCCATCCCCGATCTCTGCCGCCAGCTCGATCATTTTTGGTTTCAACGCACCGACGTAAATAGACGGAGGCACTCTGGGCGGTACTTCCAAAGCACAGGGAGTTGTTATCCGGAATACTTTGCCGGAATAGAGCACCCTCTCGCCCTTTAAGAGCCTCCTCAATATTTCAACGGCCTCCTTCAACCCCTCCAGCTGCGAGACTTTCATCCCCATCGTCTTGAGCTGCACCGGACCTGAGCCGAGACCAAGGATAAACCTGTCCCCCGAGATCTCACTCAGGGCGGCCGCCTCTTCAGCGAGGACCACGGGGTGTCTGCGAAACGGCGAGACGATCCCGGTTCCCACTTTGATTTTCTCGGTGTTACTCAGTATCGCGCCTGCAAGCGCAAACGCTCCCCAAGCGCTTCCCCTTCCCTCCTGCAACCACAGGCAACCAAAGCCCAGTTCGTCCGCTCTCTTTGCGAGCCTGATATATTCCAGCGGAGTAAGACCAGAAAAACCGATGTCGACACTACTGAACTTCATTCTCTAACACGTCCGGATGTGGGAGAGTAGTTATTCGGAAAATTAAATCAACCGTACATACTCGTCCATACTATCGGTGCGGCCGTCTTGTGGATCCACTGTCAATATATGCCCGTATGAATATTAGCGAAGACCGCTGATTATCAGGCGACGTTGAATTCAGCCACCACGTTCTCATCGATTTCTATGCCCAGTCCTGGGCTTTCCGGAACCTGAATTTTCCCATCGCGAATTTTGAATACTTCGCCAGATCGTTTTACAAGCCTATCAATCAGTGGATTTGGCTCCTGCTTGTACTCCATAAGGTAACCATCAGGAGTTGATGCCACAAGCTGGATTGTTGCCGCCGTATTAATTGCGGTGCTCCAGTTATGCGGTACCCAGCTCCTGTTGAATGAGTGCGCCAGCTCGACGATGGTTTTGGTGTGGGACAGACCACCAGCTTTGCTAACATCTGGCTGAAGGAGATCCACCTCCCGGTTAATGATTGCGCGTTTGAAATCCTGGATTCCCCTGTAGCCCTCGCCGGCTGCTATGGGGATTGGAGACATACTAGTGAGCGAGCTGTAGCCTTCGGTATCGTCGCGCGGAAGAGGTTCTTCAAACCAGGTAACATCGTACTTTGTAATTCTCTTGGCTAGCTGCAAAGCTTGGGAAGAGGACATGTTAACGTACCTCCCCACGTCGACCATCAGCTTGATTTCATATCCAAGAATCTCGCGGATCGTTCTTACCATCTCTTCGTCTTTCTTGAAATCCCTCCCAAACGGTTTTTCTGCAACCATACCCCAGCCATACTTTACTCCCGTGTAATGATCGCTGACGTACTTTTTGCCCTTGGCAGCGGTTTCGCAGGGATCGTCCATGTCAAAGAGCAAGCTCGCATATAGTGGAATTTCCTTCGTGACGCAACCACCGAGCAAAACGCATGCCGGAACACTATACTCTTTTGATGAAATGTCCACCAGCGCAGTGTCCACGCCACTTAGGGCAAGAACCCCGATGTCGTGCTGGCCGTATTTTTCCGTAGAAGTGTAAAGAATATTCCAAAGTTTCTTGAACTCCCGAGGATCCTTCCCAATAATTCTAGGAGAGTACGCCCGATCGATGATCTCCTTTGCGGCAAAGGCTCCTTCACCATAGTCGCTGCCTGTTGCACATTCTCCCCATCCGTCAATTCCCTCCTCAGTCTTGATGTGGACTAGAACAAAATATCCAGAGTGACCGCCAACATTGCGCTGCTCGTGAACTTCTTTTGTCGTGTCTTGCGAATGGACGACGAATGACTCTACGCTTTTGATACGCATGTTTCACGTTAGCTCGAAAGGAGCTAAAAAAGAGAATGAGTTCTATTCACGATCATCGGCGTTTCCTTTAAGCTTGGGATTGCTCAAATAATAATCCCGCCAACATCAGTCATTGGTACCATGTTACTTGGTGGCCATGAGAATTAAATTGCTGAGATTTCAAAACATGACTTTGAATATTATCCTTGAACCAAATAGATTTACGATATAGTTTTAGGCTCAAAGGATGCGTCAGATGGGTGTTCTATTCAGTGACCTTAAGAGCGTGCATCGGGGGATTACCATCGAAAAGCCTTCATGGCGAAGGGAAGAATCAGAGTGCTGAGGATTGTGTTGGTCGCTGCGATCGCGATCTCCGTTCTTGCGGGCAGTTTGTATTATGCTACGGGATTAGCAAACAATTCTCCGGCGACGAAATCTACGACAAATACTGCGAGCAGCAGCGCTACTCAGCTTAGCGACAACACGTCCTTTTCTTTCAGCACGAAGCTCTACACATCGATTACTGCGGTATCCTCGACAATAAATCCGACGACAATTTCGACATCCGAATCAACGAGTTATAGCCCCAGTTTTTCCACTACGCTAAACTTGACCTACACGACGACGTATAATTTCTCCGACACGACTACGGCATTTACCGGAGTGCACACCCATCGGATCGCGGGAAATTTTAGCGTGGGTTACAACCCCTACCTATTTTGCTATGACCCCGAGAACAAGCTGATTTACCTGACGGAGATGGGTGGTAACGTAGTCACAGTCATCAATTCCACAAACAACGTTCTACTTTCCAACATTCCGGTCGGACAAAGCCCCACGGGAATCACTTACGATCCTGCCAATAACGAAATCTACGTGGCCAACTCCGGATCGAATTTCGTAAGCGTGATCAATACGTCCTCGAACCTGGTGATTTCCAACGTGACGGTCGCGGGCGGTTTTCCCACTTGGGTGCTTTACAATCCATACAACAAAGAACTCTACGTCGCAGATTATTACGGGCCCGGCGCGATTACCATCATCAATGGCTCCACGAACACTGCGATCACAAGCCTCGGATTAGCTGGCGGTCCTCTCGAGATCGCCTACGATCCCAATAATCAATACATGTATGTGACCCTTCATGGGGGCAATTCTATTGCAGTGATAAGCAGCCGCGACAATTCCATCGTGGATAACATCGGTGTGGGATGTGCCCCCCACGGAATAGTATACGATCTTGCTAACGGAAACATTTACGAGACCAATCAGTGCGATGGTACCGTTTCGGTAATCAAAGGATCAGATAACAGCGTGATCGCGACCGTGAGCGTGGGCACAACTCCATACGGGATCGGATACGACCCTGCGACGAAAGAAATTTTCACGTCCAGCACCTATGGGGACAACTCCACCTATATCATCAATGGCACTACAAATACTGTGGACGACGTCATACCTTCGGGCGCGATTCCCGACGGGTTCCTCTACAATCCCTCAGATAGCTGCATGTATGTCGATGACGCGCTGACTGATTACGTCCAAATAATCTGTCCGGCATCATAGCTTTCTAGTGTAGAGAGATCTCAGTCGTCGCCTTCTGGATGCGCGGGATTCCACAGCTCCATATTCATAGTTCATTGAAAAATGTACTATGAGTCACTGTATCATTTATTATTCACGTCTGTGGTATTGGTTGTCCTGATTTTCTGGAGCTTACAAGTTCTCCTAGTTTTTCGGGAAAACTCCTCGTTTCGATAGGTATGTCTATTCGGGCACTCGCGACTCCAGATTGCTGCTTTGACCACTGCAAGAATCTTTGAATGTTGGCAACAGTGTACGCATTTAGAGCAAGAAAGGCATTTTCGGGATCGGCGAATCCACCCCAGAGATAATTCGGATCAAAATTGCGAGATCATAGCTCGGTCAACAGAGCTCCTGAATTTCTTCCTATCTCATCCATCAGTACTTCAGTTCAACCCTCGGCAAATTCTCTTTCCAGCCAGTCAAAAGCGTAGAAAACTTCTGACATATTCAGCTGAGCGGTTCTGACGCCTTCAAGATGCTTGACCCATCTTAGCAACTCGTTTCCCTCCGTAATGTTCAATCCTGTAAAACCGAATATAGAACCATTCTTTGACGCCGGTGCTCTAAATAAAGTTCTCTATTTTAGAACTCACGACCTGCTCAACCTCATCTCTATTCCCATCTTCGAAATTGTACATCACTTGGTTGAACCCGGTTTGTCAGAGAGAGGGACAAGACAACAGAAATTGACGATTGGGTAATTTCTTAAGCGGGGTGGAGAGAAAACAAGTCATGGGAAACGCGACAATTGAAGATGAAGAAGTAACGTGGAAGACTCTTGATATTCCAATTTACGGAACCATTACTGCGCCCATCGATAAAGCCGCTAATTCCGCAGTTGTCTTTATGGCTGGCAGCGGTCCGACCGACAGGGACTGGTGCTCGCCTATCCTACCGGGAACCAATGGCAGCGCCAAAATATTGGCAGAAGCGCTCGCAAGCCAAGGCTTTGTTACTCTACGCTTTGACAAACTCGGCTCTGGTCCACACGTCAGAGAGGACTTGCCAAAATTTGTTGGAAAGGTTAGCATGCAAACTCACATGGACGAACTAGCAGGAGCAGTTGAAACATTACTTTCTGAAAGGGAAATTGACGATCT
This sequence comes from Nitrososphaerota archaeon, assembly GCA_013288145.1. The sequence goes on from JABDCJ010000017.1 coordinate 36,906, forward strand.
GTTTGCACTCACCAACAGCGAGGGCGCTATTCATGTCGTTAACTATCAGCTGCAATCCAAAAGTAGACGCTTCAAAGGACTGATGTTAACTGGAGCTCCAGGGAGAGCTATTGGTGAAGTAGCTCATAGTCAAATCTTCAACCAGGCAAAGTCTCTTCCTGACGTAGAAAGTCTCATGAAACATTACAATGAAGCCATCACAGAATTTCTAGCCAGTAGACCAATGGTCATAGACCCTTCCCTTCCAGAAGCGATAAGACCAATTCTACGCAGCTTGGAAAATCCTAACAACCTACCGTTTTCTCGAGAATTATGGGCTTACAATCTTCCAGAATACATTGCAAAAGTTGAGGAGCCCGTGCTAGTTCTAATTGGCAAGAAAGATATCCAAATTGACTGGCTAATAGATGGAGGTGCACTGGAAAGGGCAACCGCTGAAAAAACTGCAGTGTCTTTTGTTTACCCAGAGAACGCGAATCATGTGCTAAAACATGAAGAAATACCTAAGGAAAAACTCACAGCTCAGAACGTTGGTCTGCGTTATAACGCCTCAGATGCAGAACTTGATAAAGAAGCCGCAAATGCCATCTACAATTGGCTAAAGGCGCAACGCGACCATGAAACCACGTAAATTCGATCATAACCCACGCGAATCAGTGTCCTATGAACTCGTAGATGGTTCCCAGGAGCGGCTCAGTGTCCATGTAGTAGAATATGTTGTCACCAATCCTGCCACTCATGAGCACGTCAACTCCCATTTCCTTAAACGCGGCGAGCAACGCCCTGGGGTCCTGATCAAGTGACTGGACGTGATGGAGGCCACCGCCTCGTTCCTCCAGGAACTCCTTCCAGATGCTCGGGCCTTCAAGGGGCTGTATCAGTTCCAGCTGAATGCTACCACTCTGCGCAATTGCCGCCATCATTGAGGCCTCAACGGGTTTCCCCCGCAAGGTCACATCCCTGAGTAGAGGTGACTCCATTCTGACAGTCATCCAGGGGCCGATCCCCAATGTTGCCCAATAGTTGTCCACAGCCTTCTGCAAATCCTTGACAACAATTCCAATCTGACATATCGCACCTATCTTTATTTTGGGCATAGCCAAATTCGCGTTCTCGCCTCTGATGGATTCTGCTTCAGTTGGCATACCTGCGGATCTTCTCGTACACGGCTTTAAGCTGTCCCTTCGCTGAAAACCCTGCCAAAGAATAAAATAGCAATCGTCACTCGGTACGTTTCATGGCTACAGTTCGAAAGGAGAAAGCGTACGAAAAGTATGCTTGGCTAATTCCATTCGTGATGGGTCTATTCTTCCTGGTCTCCATGGCCGCCACTATCTTTTCTCCTGGAATCCTCACCGGCGCCGAAAATGCCGTCGAGACCCTGACTGGCACTACATTTTCCCAGATAGTCGTGTCGACTCCGGGCGTTGCCAATTACGTTTACTATCTCATTACGATCCTTGCGATCTTCAGCGCGGGCCTCGGGGCCTTCATCATGGTTGTTTCAGCGACGGCCTACAGGAAGGGAGAAGTGTGGACGTGGTACTTGACGTGGGTTGTGCCCGTGCTCTTCCTTCTGGATTTTGCAAATGACTATCGTGTTCTGGGATACGTGGATACTGGTTCTATTGTGATCATCGCCATCCTGGTTGCTGGTTTGCTCCTTCCTTACAGAAAGTTCTTTCCCGCTAAACAATCCAATGTTAGGGTAGATCACGCCCGAAGCAAGTAGATGAGACCTAACGAGAAGGAACTTTACTGAAAATGGGCCGCCTTCAATTGATGTTATATAAAGAAGTTTAAGTATTTGCTACTAGCAGAATAGTAGTTGATTTCAAAGAACGCTTATATTACTGCTATTGAGGTAGTAGCTCAAATGGCCAACATAAAATCCTCGATTGGAATATTGATGGGAATCGTAATCCTGGTTGCGGATATCTCGTGGCTCTATGTAGGTGGGAGCTACACATACACGCCATGGCTAGTTTTGGGGATAATCATTTTTATCGCAAGCCTGATCTGGTTGGTAGTGGATTTCTCATTGATGAGGGAGGCCACATCGCCGAGATCTATTGAGAAAGCTGAAGATCTACCGATGAAGAAGTAGCTGAAACTCAAGGCCACACTTCGATGGAAGTCCAAAATAATATCATTAATTGCCAACTTGGCGATAGGTCAGAATCATCTTACTAACTAGTTCGACGGGGCGCAAAAGCGCGTTCCCAACTTTCTAACAGCTTATATTGCTCGTTAGAATCTGCAGACCAATTATGGTATCAGCGAAAACGACTGGAAATCGCGTGCAGAATGGAAGATTCTTGAACGAAAGACTCGGAATCGCGAGGATTGCTTTGATTGCGGTCGTTATTGTCATCATTGTGATAATCGCCGTGGCAGGCTTCCTTGCACTGTCTTCCTCTACTTCGTCAACCTCTTCTACAACTAGTCAGTCACTGACCACCACCCAGTCTAGCAGCACCACGACTCCCCCGACACTAACAAGTTCTCAGAGTGTGACATCAAGTGTTTCAAGCAGCCAAGTGACTACAAGCTCTTCCTCATCGTCATCGAATTCTTCCGTTCCATCACAGCTAGTTATCGACGAAGCATCAAATCCCGGCACCATGGAGCCCGCCGGTACAATCGACAACAATGCAGCGGAGATTACAACTGACGTTCTTCTAACTCTCATTTTTTGCATGAACAGCTGCAGTACCACCACGTACATTCCGGTCCTGGCAACAAACTGGACCGAAAGTGCCAATGGCATGACGTATACTTTCAACCTGCGAAGCGGGGTCTATTACAGCAACGGCGACCCGTTCAACGCATATGTTGTATGGTACAACGTTTACCGTAACATGATCATAGCTCAGGCAGATGCTTTCGTACCCGAGCTTTACCTGAATAACTCCGGTGTGACGGCAGGAGACTTGAATTCACTGAACTCTGCAACGAACACACCCGGCTCAAACCAGACTCTTCTCAAGATCACGCAGAACATGTCAAACAGCGTAACTGTGATCAACGCGAGCGCGGTGCAATTCCATCTAACAAATCCTTCTGCTGCTTTCTTGAATACCATGCCGTGTAGCTGTGTCGGCAGCTTCTCTGATCCACGTGTAGTAGGGGAGCACGGTGGAGTTGTTGCCGGACAGCCGAACGTATGGATGGCCTCAAACGCAACTACTGTCGGCGATGGTCCGTACGTGATGCAAACGTGGGTGCCTAACCAGTATCTCACTTTGGTCAAGAATCTCCACTACTGGGCGCAAAATTATACAAACAATCTGGTACTGAAACCCGCGTCGATCCCACAGATCACGATCAATTACAAGACCGATGAGCTCACCCGATCTCTTGATCTGGAATCAAACAAAACCCAGGCATCGATAATCACGTTCAACGACATCAAAAGTGTCGCGGGCAGCAAGAACTATCTTTACATTCCCAACGTCGGACTCTCGGGCGCGCCCGAGTTCATAGGCATTGACACGCAAAAGGCGCCGACGAACAATACGCTCGTCAGGCGGGCGATCGTTGAAGCCGTTAACATTT
>JABDCJ010000018.1 GCA_013288145.1 Nitrososphaerota archaeon
TATTCGTTCTTTCTAGAACGCAAGAAATTCAAGGAGATTTCAAATCATCAAGTAGAACTCATAGACCGCTCGCCCTGATACTGTCCAGAGTACTTATTCATAAATTCGCGATCAGATTTCAAAATCACAAGCTGCCCGATCCTTGAAAATTTTTGGACCCTCGCAGGCCTATGGCAGACGAGCATTACTTTTGGCTGACCCGAATATCCTGGATCGAATAACGCGGTTCTCACGTCGAGACCGTTTCGGAGTAGCGTCGATCTCGGAAGCAATAACCCAATGGCATCCGGAGGAATTGTCGTGATTTCGTTCAGTTCCACGAAATAAGCGCCGGGCTGAAGGTCGAAATATTTGTCATCCGCCGCGGGAACTTGAACTAAAGTAGAGTTCTCGCCCTTTTCAATGCCCAGAGTAAATTTGGTCTGGGGAAAAGACTGTATGCTGCTAACCGTAACATCAAAACCAGCGGGCTGCTTTTGCTCCCCGGAGTCTGCGCTTACAACCTTTTTGACGAGCTGATTGATTTCGTCTCCCGAAAGAATTCTAGGCATTTTCGCTAGGCAGTCGGGTCAGGGATTTTTCAATCTTGATAGTGGAAGACACATTGGTAGACAAACTTTCCATATGGTAACAAAACTTACCATAGGTCATGAGGGTCGTTGGCTTGCCTTGAATCAAGCCAAATACTTGATCCAGAAATGAATTTCGTTCAGGTGAAAGAATTGTTTACCGGCGTCGTTCAGACATCAAGCGGTAAACTTCGGGAATCGCGCAAGCATAACCAACGTGCACACAATCTTTCCTTTCATCTAGCATGCAGATCAAGTCTTTGCCATGTACTTGGACTTCGACAATTCGTCCAATCTTGTTGTCCTTGATCATGATTGAATTGTCCTGCAGTCCGATCTTTTGCATGAAAGGGGCTGCGAGAGCGAGATTCTCGTCGGCTTCTATGGTTTCTAGTATCAAGTCATTGACGTATCTCGAGAAACTCTTGGTAAGCTTCTCTGCTCTTACCTTCTGGTTGTATCTTTGCTTTGCCTTGTCGTGAGCTTGCTGGGTGATAGTGATGACTGTGAAACCTTCCTTGGGCATGAGGACTCTATCTCATTACAGTAAAATTACAGGACAATTTATATCCTTTGCTGTCTCTTACACTAGAAAGGTACAGTCATCACTTAGAAAACCACAATAGGCTCTGTATTACGGATTAGCTTCGAGATTGCTTTGGCAGATTACATCGTGATTATCCTGCTGGTGCTTCACATTACGTTTATTGCGCTCTGGGCCGGTGCCGCGGTGATCCTTTCGAGCATTGTAATGCCCTCACTCGCCAAGATATCGGCCGGCTCGCGGGCAGAGTTTTCGCTTACCACTTTACCCTTATTCGCTCGCTTCATCGCGATTACTTCGACGGGAGCGGTTCTAGCCGGAGTCCTGTTATTCTTCTACGAGACCCAAGTTGCAACATCGCTTGCCCCAAGTTCTTCTGGCGTAATCTTCATCGTAGCTGGTGCTGGTATCGGATTGATAGCATACATTCTTGCAATCGGGGTGTCGTACCCGACGGCAAACAGGGTTGTCGGGCTACTGAAATCAACAGATCAGCAGGCAAAATCGGAAATCCCGCGCCTACAGGCAAGGATGAGTGCGGCGGCCGGCGCTGTCTCGGGACTGCTCGCCGTTACGCTTGTGCTGATGGTGATAGGGGCAAGTCTTTAGCTTCTTTCTTCTTTGTACCGTCTTCGCCCCAGCGTCTTACCCAATCAGCGAACTTTTCGAGAAGGTTGTGCAGATCCTCGCCTTTGGGGGTAAGCGAGTATTCCACCCTCGGCGGACTCTCGGGTATGACTTTACGCTGGATGATTCCAATTCTCTCCAGTTCGGACAAACGCTCTGAGAGACTAGTCGCGCTTATTCCCTCGATTCGTCTTTTCAGCTCGTTAAAACGTGCGGGCTGCGCAAGACCGAGGGCGTGAATAAGCGGAAGCGTCCAGACTTTGGTAATCTCGTTCCACTGCGAGTGGATGACCTTGCACTCATCAATAACTTCCTGGTCAAGTTCTTGTAACTTGCTCAAGTGCTACCTACCTACTTGGCTTGTCACGACTACTTAGTATATAACTTTGACCTGACCAAGACTCTGGTTTGTGATCGAAACGAAAATGATGGTAAACAAAGAAACGAAGCCGGTTTCCTTCACGGATGAAGAAGCTGAGTTCATCAGCCAAAGCAAGCTTGCGAGGCTTGCAACTTCTTCCGGTAGAAACCAGCCCCACGTCGTTCCTGTAGCCTTCGAGTTCGACGGCGAGCACTTTTACTTCAGCGGCTGGAACCTCCAGCAAAGCCTGAAGTTCAAGAATATCCAGCAAAATGGAAGAGTCGCGCTCGTTATCGATGACCTCGTAACCGTGAGACCCTGGAGACCTCGCGGAGTCGTGATCAGGGGTCAAGCTGAGGTTCAAGAGAACGAAAACGGTCTCTACGTTAGAGTGACTCCAATGCGGAAGATCAGCTGGGGTCTAATGAAAGGAGGGGTGAACTAGGATGGTATCGGCATTTGAACTGCAGGACCAGCTCGTCTCCTCAATCGAAAAGCTGAACGAAAGTGTAGTCGCGATTGACAGCATGCGCCTAACGCGAAATCCTCGCTATGGTGTAGTTCCGCTGGAAGGTGCAGGATCCGGCGTCATTATCGACTCGAACGGATACATAATAACAAACAACCACGTCGTAGATGGAGCTTCCAGAGTCCAGATTCACCTAAGAGATGGACGCAGTTTCGAGGGAGAAGTCGTCGGATCTGATTCTGCAACTGACGTTGCATTGATCAGAGTTCGAAATGATACTCCTCTACCTGCGGCAACTCTCGGAGACTCGGACGCCCTAAAAGTAGGCCAGTTTGCCCTTGCGATCGGAAATACACTGGGACTTCCTGGTGGATCAACCGCGTCGCTGGGAGTAATTGGGGCGCTCGGACGTCCGCTCCCCTGGGCAGAGTTTATCTTCGAGGGACTGATTCAGACCGATGCCGCGATCAATCCGGGCAACTCGGGAGGACCTCTAGCTGACATAAACGGACACGTGGTCGGGATAAACACTGCAATGATTCCCTTTGCACAGGGAGTTGGATTTGCAATCCCGATAAACGCAGTAAAGCGCGTCGTCCAGCAGATCTTTGAGAAGGGAAGAGTCGTAAGACCGTGGCTTGGCATCTCGGGAATGAGCTTGACTCCACAGCTAGCAAGAAGATACAATCTGCAGGCTGACACAGGAGTACTCGTTGCTGGCTTGTCGAGGAACGGACCTGCCTTTGAAGCCGGGTTCCGCGTCGGCGACGTAATCGTGCAACTCGGAGACACTGAAGTGAAGCAGATGAAAGATCTCCTGCTTGCCCTATCAAAGTTCGAAGTGGGTAGCGCAGCCAAAGTTCAGTACTTCAGAATGGGATCAAAGCGCGAGACTTCGCTGAGACTCGCTGAAGTGCCAGTCGAAGTACAGAACTTTGAGCGCAGGGAATAGAGGATAACTCGTCCTCTACTCCTTTTTCCTTTTTTTCTTAATCTCGATTTTAAGTTAAGATACAGTCGGCGCAACTTCCGCCGGCTTTTCGTTCATAAATCCGGTAATCGTCCCAATGATCTCCTCGTACGAGGAAACCAGCCTTTCTCCCTTTGGAGTTATCTGGTACTTTCTTCGATTTTTGTTCCCGTAGCTGAAAACCAGTCCAGCCAGTTCGAGAATCTTGAGGTTTTCCTGCATCGCTTCCCAGGAGACATTCGCGCCGTACATGATCGTCGTGCTGGTCGAAGATCCGCTTTTGATTGCTTTCAATATGTCAAGACATGTCTCTAGCGTTGACCTCCTCGCCGTAGTGCGTCTATCCTGATCTCTTGCCTTGAAAGCTTCTATGATTGAGGACATTTTTCTCCACGTGATTTTCTTGGATTCCGACAGTTGAGCGGACCTTACCGTCCCGATATATATTTGCCGAAAAACTCCTAAAGACAGGTCTGCGCACTTGGCCCGACAGTTATTCAAGCTCTAAGAAAATACTACATGGAAACGCTTAAGGAATATGCTAAACCTGCATTAATGTTATGAGTGAGCGGCTCGCCTCTCCTGCGTTTTCTTCGATCTCTTCGAGTATCCCAGAGTTTGCCCGGGAAGGAAAGCCGAGAGACAAGGGACTGACGTATGCCTTCGACGATCTGAAGCCTCTTGAAGAGGAGAATCTTGATCAGATTGCAGAGTTCGTGGATTCGATCAAAATCGGTCAGAGTCTTCCTCTAATTTTAGACCGTACTAAACTCGTTGAAAGGATCCGCCTTTTCCACGATCACGGGTTACTCGTTCAGAGCGGCGGAACTCTCGTCCAGGTTGCGTACAAGAAAAGGATTCTTCCGCAGGTGCTTGAGCGTTTGAGGTCGCTGGGTTTTGACACTATCGAGATCAGCGAGTCTGCAACAGATATTCCGCGAGAGACAAAGATCGAAATCATCGGATTGATCCGGAAACTTTCCATGGACTATATCTTTGAAGTTGGAAAGAAAGATCCTGGAAGAGCTCAGTCAGCACCGCAACTCATCTCGAAAATCGAGGAAGCGTTTGATCTCAAAAGTCCAAAAGTGGTGATTGAGGCGGGCAGCGGAAGGGGTGTTGGGATTTTCGATTCTCAGGGTGAGATTATCTGGAACGGTTTGAACGATATTGTCGGGAAGTTTGGGCCCCCGAGCCTCATCTTCGAAGCTCCGCTGGAATCTGAGAGAATTGCTCTAACACTGGAATTTGGTCCGAATGTGAATCTCGCGGGAATTCGAATCGATGATATCCTTACGCTTGAAATGCAGCGACTCGGTCTCACTACCGAAACTCTCGGAGTTGCGCCACCCGTGCAGAGCGTCCAGGGGTCTCCGGCTTCAAAGTTCGTATTTCATCTGATCAAGACTGAACATCCCATCGACCAGCAGTCGCTCATACAAAAGTCCGGTCTTCCAAAGAGGACCCTCCAAGCTGCGCTGAGCTATCTTGTCGAAAAGGGATTTGTTCGCGAGGTACCAGATATGTCAGACCTTCGAAGGCACAAGTACACGCCAAAATGATTTGGCTTCGCCGACTAATCCACACTTGATTTTCGATTAGTTGAAGGTAAAAGATCAAAAAGTGCACCGAACTTTCCTTTCACCCAAACGGAGAGTCTTGAAAAACAATGTCTTTCAGCGTGGAGAGAAAGAAAGCGCAATTCACTACAGAAAGTGTCCCGCCCGGATCAGTCTGCCTATCGGCCTTTGTTGCAGTTAACGACGGCGAAGGAGGGATACTCGCGGGTCAAATGGCTAAATTGGATATTTGGCTTGAGAGGTTTTTTGTCAGCCCGACAAACGGACCAAGCTTTCTTGCGAGCGGGAAATTACTTTTGCCGGCATCACACCTTCTCTGGTACGAATCTCCTCTGGATGCCGCCGAAAGAATCTTGAAAGAGATTGCCCTAATTGACGACATACCGAAAGATCGGCTGAAACTTGTAGATGTTCAATCACATCTAAGGCCCGCAGTAACAAACCCCGAAAATCCACACTGGGACATTTGCATCGTTTACAAGGTAGACTCTTACACGGGTAAGTTGAAACAGCCGGAGTGGTTTAAGGACTTTGGATTCAAGTCGAACCTAAAGGCTGATGATTTTACAAGGGGACACGGCGATGTTCTCGAAGAAGCTGGACTGTTATAGAGAAAGGATCGGATTTTCGGGCTGAGCGACTAAGGAAGACAGCTCGCTGGGGTTGTGTAACAAGCACTGGTAAACCAATTGGGCATGTTAGGGTCAAACGCTACCATTGCTTGGAAGTTCGGCTCCGGAGTATCCGAGGAACCTCTGCCACCCCACTGCTGGTAGAGACCTCCATCTGGTCCCACCGCCCCACCAACGCCCATAGGTCCGGTTTGAGTAGACGGAGTGAAAATTTGTTTGATTGTTATTTCCAGCATTTGAAGCGGAGTTAATCCGTGGACAGTTATGCCTGTTAGCATCCAGGCACCGGTTGCACGGGTCGCCTGAATGAAGTGAAGCGCCTGCCTTGGAGCCGGGAATGGATACTGCGACATGGCATTTGTGTAAGCCGTTCTCCATTGAGCACATGAGGGAGAAGTTGGACCAAAGGCAACACACTGGGCGTAGAGATTGTCTATCACAAAGGAGAGCTCTTCCAAATCAGAATTCATACCTGGTGTTTGGTTGCTGGGGAACACTGTGACAATTGTTGTAGTCGAGGCTGTTTCGCGCGTAGGTAGATACCAGGTCTGACCACCTGTCCCGCAATTATTTCCAATGCCTCCTATGTTAATTCCCTGTGGATTGAGCAAACGGTACACGTTCATGCCGGCAAACCCATATTCAGCTTCACGCCGGTCGAGCAACTGAAAACCAGATGGATAGCTATATTGTGTAAACGGCGAAGGGCAACCGCCAACACCATTCCACGACATATTATCGAGTAGGTTTGTCACGGTTCCGTAAATATTTGAGGCTGGACTAGATACCGTCCAGCCAGGGATTCCTGTAAGAATCGACCCGACATTATTGAAATAATCAAGAGATTTCGAACCTTCGAAATTATTGTCTATGCCGACACACGTATCGTGATAACCACCGCTAGTGTAATCATGAGTCGGTCCCGCATTACCCAACGCGGGCGAAGGCTCAATATTTCCACCGCATGTCAGCCCTATTGTAGAATCGAAGCCATATGATTGTGACTGACCTGGCATATACGGCCGCATGAGGACTGCTCGGATTCTCTCGAGTTGATTGAGGTACGGACATACAAACATCTGAACATCCTGAGACCAATTATTGCCGCACGTCGGAGGAGGTTGACCAGTAGTGGTGACCGATGTTGGGGGAGGGCTTGTAGTAGTTGTTCCCACTGGTTGTACAGGAGTATTGACGATCTGACTGGCGTTGGATTCCAACCCATAATTATCCGCAACAGTTAGTATCACGAGAGTAGCTGTAGATGGTGGGAAATACTGAACAAACTGCCCAGATAATGTTGTAAAACTAACACCGCCGCCCATGTTCAGACCGATGAGGCTCCAAGTATATGTTTGAATTCCGGTATCGGGAGAAAATGAACTCGAAGCATTCAACAGCTCATCGCTCGGACTGATGTTCTGCGCCACAAATTGCGCGACAGGAGGGTGTATTGAAAATGAAAAGACATCCTGCGCAGCTGTAATTAATTGGATACTAATGGCAGAAGTTCTTGGTATAAATGAAAAAACAGTAGTAGAAGACAGATTTATCTCTAAGTTGAGAGTTTGCTTCCCACCAATCACCTGAGTGGCATTTATCAAAACGTAGTTTCCATTTGACAAAACCGAGAACGGCGAGTCTTCAGTATTGTTAATGCTCCCGAATGCTGAATAGTTCCCGTTGACTTGGATACCGACAAGACCGGATGGCTGGGTGTTTAGGTTACTAACGGTAAGATTCAATCCGCCAATATATTTTGAAGTCAGACGCGGCGGGTAAAGCTGTATGCTTGCTACCTGAAGATTCTCATTTTGAGCATTAGTAATCTGATTGTTTGACTTTAGAGCCTGCGACTGGAAGCTTTGCAAGAGAAACGCAAAGGATGTAACCGTACCGACGGCCACCACGATCAATACCATAGTGGCAACTACTGGTGAAACCGCGCGCTTTTTCAGGATCAAAGAGCGCTTTATGTTATTGTTCAAACCGTCTTCGCGTCGGTTTTGCTAGAAGCTATTGCCAAACCTTAAGCGATTATAACGCTTCTCTACGTAAAATATAGCGTGACTTCATTGAGCGTGGGCCCGGAATCGGAAAAATCACAACTCGAAGACCACAAATTCTCGAAAAACCACGCGAAAAGGATAATCACCCTTTGATACGTTTGGCAGATGTTTTTGAAGCCCGCGATAGAATGGTTGCTCGAGGAGGACCAGCCTTCTATAAGATACCTGGCCCTGACACAGCTTCTCGACAGGAAGGAAAGCGATCCCCAAGTTAAATCTACCAGAGAATCAATTACGAGAAATGGTTGGGCGTCTGAAATCCTCTCAAAACGTCAGCAGGATGGCTGCTGGGCGAATAGCGAGAACCTCTACGTACCAAAGTACATCTCGACAAACTGGATGCTTTTGGTCCTCTCGGATCTAGGCGTAAGCAAAGAAAGCGATTCAAGAATTGCTGAATCTTGCGAGCTGTGGATTAAGAGCTTCTCAAAACCTGACGGCGGTTTTGGGATAGGAGAACGTTCGAAGACAAGTCACCTTTGCACCGCCGGCAATACTGCGCGAGCTCTTGTAAAATTAGGATATATTGATCATCCGGCAGTTGAAAGCTGCTTTGAATGGTTTGTAAAATCTCAAGCAAAGTTAGGCGGCTGGTCTTGCTTTGGCAGCGGGCGAAATTTAGATTCCTGGGAACCTCTTTCGGCCTTCGCCGTTTACCCGAGAAAAAAGTGGAGCAAAGAGATGAGGGAAGCCGTTGAGAAAGCTGCCGAGTTTTACCTCCAGCGCGAGCTTCACATTCAAGGCGAGCACTACGAACCGTGGTACCGCTTCCACTATCCGAACCATTATTATTACGATCTCCTTATCGGACTGGATTTCATGACCTCGCTTGGCTACGGAGGGGACAAGCGGATGGAACACGCTATTGAAGTTCTGAAGAAAAAGAAGGATCCAAAAACGGGCAGGTGGAATTTGGATGCTGTTCATCCAGACGTTGAAGGTGGAATCGCAGAATTTTACGCGAAGCATCCAAAAGAAAGACCAATTCCCTTTGCGTTGGAAAGGCCGGGTCAACCTAGTAAGATGATAACGTTGAAAGCGATGCTGGTTTTGAAACGTCTAAATGGATAATGCTGTTTCCTTAGATCGCTTGATACTGCAGGGTTTCTGAATGATCTTCAACCGAAAGCACCCGCAAATCACCAGTTAATTTCTCTTTTACTCTTGTCGCAGCTCTCAATCGCCGACTCTGTGCTGTCTTCAATTTGTGATGCCTCTTGCAGATCGTCTGGGTGTTCGCAACGTCGAATTCGTCGCCACCATCTGTTATCTCGATAATGTGATCGACCTCACGCGAGTAGGTTCGCTTGCCCGCTCTTGCACAGAGAACGCAGTGAAAGTGATCCCTTCGGAGAGCGCGCCAGCGGGTGGACGCCCACGAGTTTGTGATGTAGTGGTACTTCGCATTAAATTTGCGGCGGCACTTTGAATTGCAGTAGATCTTGCGCAGGTCGTTCAGCTCTTCGCCACAGAACGCGCACTTGTTGTCGATGTGCGCTTGCAGCCTCCCTTCGTTGAAAAGGCTCAGTTTTTCTTGATCAACGGTAAAGAGTTCACGCACATGAGCCAAGTAGATTCCGAGTCCACGTGCCTGTCTTTTCTGACATTAATGCTTTTTCAGAAAGATGCCTGGAAAGATCAGAAGAATTCGATCTGAAACGATCGCTATCATTCGTTTAGTAATTGATCCTTGATTTCCGGCAGGGTCTTCCCGTACTCTGTGTAGAGTTTGAAGACGAAATCCTCCGGAGGATCGGTGCAGAAAATCGGAATCCCTTTTGCTATCGCGTAGCCGATCTCCATAGATGTGCTGGGGCCGATGTAACCCTTCGTGTCCACAACGAGGACAAACGTGCTCCTTGCAATTGCGTCAAAATTCTTCTCCTGAAGCTGCTTTGGAGTCCCGACCTCACCCTTGAGGTAAACAAATCCGTTCAATGAAGATTTTCTTACGGGGTATTTTGGAATCAAAACTTCGATCCCCAGAGTCTTGCACTCCTTGATCAGCTTGTGCATCTTCTTGAGATGTCTGTGGTAACTTCCGCAGATTGAAACAGTAATCGGAGCCGAATTGCGGCTCGCTCGAATCACAGAATCTGATGAGATTGAAGCAGGAACCTGCTCTGTATTTGCCATTACCTTCATTTACTTGCTGTCTGACCTCGTGAAAAAAAGGGAAATATTACTGTGCTGGTGCGACCTATAAACGTCGCTGTTATTTCCCTCATCGAGGGTGTTCTTACCTCATTCAATCTTCGAATTTTTGAGCGACCTTCTGCGCTGCGAAAGTCGCTGCTTCGACCGCGTTCATAATGCTAGTTCGGAAAGACCCCTTTTCCAGTTCGTATAGTCCGGCGATAGTCGTCCCCGCGGGAGTCGTTACCGAGTCTCTCAGCTCCGCAGGATGCATGCCCTTTGTACTGAGCAGGTTTGCAGTCCCGGTCAGAGTCTTTGTTGCAAGCTTGAATGCGGTATCGCGAGGCATGCCAACCTTCAATCCAGCACTGACCATCGATTCGATCATTACGGCGATGTACGCAGGTCCGCTTCCGCTCAAAGCTGTAACGGCATCCATCAAAGATTCCGGAACCTGAATGCTATCACCGAACGTGCCGAAGACAAACTGCGCTTTTTCAACGTCCTCTTTTGTGAGCTTTTGATCAGGCGAGAACGCGGTGATTGCTTCGCGGATAGTCGCGGCAATGTTGGGCATTGCCCTAACAATCTTCGACTGCGGGAGTATGTTTTGAATTGATTTGATCGAGATTGCGGCCATGAGTGATATCACTATCTTGCCTGAGGCCTGATCCGAGATCTCCTTCAGGACATGTTTTCCATCGCCTGCCTTTACCGCGACGATGATGATGTCCGCCTTTTGAGCAGCTTTCTTGTTATCGGAGGAGATCTCGATTTTCTTAACGTGCTTCAGGCTATCAAGAGTGGATATGTTGCGCTTAGTTATGACCACTTTCGATACGCTAGCAGATTCAGAAAGCCCTCTTGCTACTGCCTCGCCAATTTTTCCCGCTCCCAACACTGCGATTATCAAAGCTGAATTAGCTGACTGCCCGGGAGTCTGCCTTAATAATGTAATTTGGACGGGACGAAATGGGCTAAAGATTTAGGCTCAATACGCGATATTCTGAAGATAATTAAGATCGAATTTGCCCAAATTTTCTCTACAGAGAGATATTAATTGGCTGATTCAAAACGGGGCGTTGTCGCAACTGCAGCGATCATCGCACTGCTCGTCGCAGTGGTTGGGATTGGAATAGCGAACTATTACGTTTACTCCGGTCGCGTTGTTACCGAGACGACGACATTCAGTACAACCGCTTCTCTGTCTCAGCAGGTCGTTCAGGCAAAAACCACGACCACGAAGACTAGCACCGTAACAATGAACGACGCGACGACCCAGTTTAGCTCGACCACGATTACGTCGGTAGTAACCTCTACGACCGTCTCGACTCCCTCAACTACTGTAACTATAATGAAGACAAGCGGAAACATCACACAAATTACAACCGCAGAAGCTGTTCTTTACGGCGGAAACACAGCGACGCCGGGATCAGCTGCAACTGCTAGCTTGTTTATCGGCTTTTACAATCCAAATTCTACTACGTACATCACATCGTTTTTGCTCGAGTCTTCCAGCTTTTCTCCGATTTTCACTTGGGACAATAGCTCGGCAGCTTCAAGCCCGACTAACACCGTGATGTTTTCTTCGATAAGCCAGGGAAATACGCTGTCTAGCGGACTGACATCAACGTTCACACTCTATCCGGCGTCGACTTTTCCGTATACCATAGTGTCGGGCGAGGTGTGCCATTATGTAGTCTTTTTCGCGTCAGGGGCTTTCGTCGAAGGGACTTTAACCGCGCAGTAAGCTATGAAAAATTTTCAACTCAGCCTACGTTGCAGTGGTGCACGAATTTTCCGTTTGAGTACGGGAATTCGTAGGGAACGATCATCGAAAGCTCTGACACGTTGAATAGGCTTCGCTCTCTCTTCATCGCCGAATCCTCCTCGGCAAGGCAAACATCCCACCGGAGCTTCCAGATAGTCTGCCTGCTCTGATTCCAAATCGGTTTCGGAGGATTTGCTTCAAGGCAGAGCTTCCAGCCCTGCTTTGAGTGAAAACAGTTGCACTCTTTGCAAAATGAAAGATCGAACTTTTGATTCTTCGAGCACTCGTCGCTGAGAAAATCGTGTATAGGATCGATTGAAGCATCCTGACACTTTTGATCCAGTCCAGCCCTGCAAGCGCGAGAGTGGTGAGTGGTGTAACAAAAAGCGCAGAACTTTGTGCCATTTCCGAGAGAGAGCTTCTCGTGCCAAGTATGGCAATGTCTGCAGTACTTTACTGTCGAGATCCTGGGATTTAGGGCGTACGACATCTTGCCATCGTCTCTGAAGACGAGGGTATCTATTGCCAATTTATTTTTTCACTTTTTTTGATTCTCAGAAAGTGCCGGCGAGTAAGAACGGTTCCAAGTGCGAAGTGTGAGTGTCTTTCGCTCGCACCGGCGTATGAGTTCTCAGGAATATACGGTGGAGTGATCTGAAATATAAGCCTGAAAGGCGTTCTACAATTGATGAGTTACGCTCAGGTTATCTAATGCGGCAAAAAGATGATTCTCTTCCAGATATATCTGAATCAAAATACAGGTCTCAGGCTGATTGAATCGTAATCGAGCCAGTAGTGGCGTCGAGGATAACACGACCTTTGCCCGATCCAATCTTGCCGGAGATGTGCTGGCCAATGTATTGTCCTCGATCGTATTTCGATTCCGCTAGATCGACTCGCGATATAATATGCCCGACGACGGTGTTGGCTTCGATGAAAAGATCTTGAGGTCCCTTTAGCGCAATATTGATGTCCCCAGTCGTGGTCCGAATGGAACTTGTCACCGGCGCAAGTGAACCGGAAAAGTTCACCGACCCGATGGTATCGCTTGCATCAATAGACCCGTTCACGCCGTCCAGATCAATGTTTCCGGTGTGAGTGTGAACTGTTATAGTTCCAGCGCAGTCACGGAGCCTGACCCTGCCAGTTTTTGATTCGAACGAGAGTATGCCATTAATGCCACTCACGTAGATCGGATCGGTAACTGTTTCGAGATCGAGGTCGGCATCTCGCGGAGCGACAATTCTAACGTTTGCCCTCGGTCCTCCAGAAAATACGTAAGAGCCCCAGAGAAGTGGATCCCAAGTTTTTGTCCGGCAGGATACGCTAATCAGATTGCCTTCTTGCATTGCGCGATAATCAATACTCTGCTTTTCTGAAATTTCCGCAGTTACCGAAACCTGGCCGTCGGAACCGTTCTCAATTGTAATGGAGCCTGGAGTCAAGACCTTGACCCGAAGCTTCGGATGGTTCGACACGTTGAATGTTTGCTGGGCAGCTTCACTTTTTGCAGAGGCATTCAACACAGGTGCGCCGCAACGCGGGCAGTACCTAGCTTCAGCATCGGGAAGAGACGCTCCGCAATTTGTACAATAAGGCAAAATCTGGTTCGAACCGGCTCAATGGATGCGATTAGTAGCTTAAAAATTAGTGCGAAACAGGTTCCATCCAGAGATCTACTCGCTGCGAATTCTGATCGGTTTAAATAGAAACCGTCAACGCTGTTGAATTCCAGCATGCAGACTTATCGAGCTACAAAGACAATCAACGCGCCCGTGCGTTTCGTGTTCAATTGGTGTACTGATTTCAGGGAAGACGATCCCGCTCTAACGGGGTCCTCAAGTGAAAGGAAGATTTTGGATAAGACCAAGAAGCGCGTAGTGTACACGTCTATCTACAAAGGAAGCGATGGAACTCAAAAGATAGGTGTCAATATCGTTACATTAAAGGCTCCGACTACGTGGCATCTTGATTATTTCGGGGAGGAGGACAATGAAATCGGCGACTACAAACTAACTGCTCTTGGGAAGAACAAGACAAAACTGAGCATGGTTTTCAAAGAGACCTGGAAGATTGACCAGCCGACTGTGGAAGAACAGGTAGAGTCCACGAACAAAACGTGGGATAAATACGTGGCCGCAATAGAACAAGAGTACGATTCAAGCAAGTAATTGCTCAGCAGAGTATTTTTGTTTGAGCCGAAATATTGTACGATTTACGAAGAACATGTAAATACGGCAGTTCTCACCTGATTCCAACGACGACACTTTTTTGGCCACAATTGTTGTCTGTCCCAACTGTGGACATGGTTTTCAGCGTCCATTCGTAACTGAAAAGCGATTCGGTCTCGGTTTTAGCATTGGACCACTAGGGGCAATCAAGTGCCCCTCCTGCGGGTATAAAGCCGGATGGGGCGCGTTCAAGAAAGAAAAAGATCTGCCAGCAGCTTCCGTTGAGAATTCTTCAAAACCTAAATCACCACCGCCTACTCCTGCAGAAAATCGAGAAAAATCACTGGAAGACACGAAGTACGATCAGTAATGATCGTCGCGTCCTCGCTGACCAGGAGTTTCGGAAATTTCGTTGCAGTAGAAGACCTATCTCTAACCATTGAACGCGGGGAAATCTTTGGATTTCTCGGGCCAAATGGTGCGGGAAAGACAACGACGATCAGAATGCTGACCGGTTTAATTTCTCCGACAAGTGGGACTGCCAAGGTCGACGATCTCGAAGTGTCGAATATTCGCAACGTTCCAACTATTCACCGGAACGTTGGAGTTCTGCCCGAAGTACCCGGACTCTATGAGAACTTGAGTGCGTACAGAAACCTCGACTTTTACGGTCGGTTATACGGACTCCGCGATCCAAAGCTTCGCGACAGGATAATGTCGCTGATGCAAACATTCGATCTCTGGGAGAGAAGAGAGGACTCCGTTCAGACTTTTTCGAAGGGAATGAAACAAAAAATTGCAATAATTCGCTGTTTGCTCCACGACCCCGAGTATCTATTTCTCGATGAACCTGTTTCTGGATTGGATCCTGAAGCTTCGAAGACCGTCCGGGATTTTATCCTTGAGCTCAAGAAAAATGGCAAGACTGTGATTCTCTCAACGCACAATCTGGACGACGCGGATCGCCTGTGCGATAGAGTTGCAGTAATAAGAAAAAATCTACTCGCGCTTGATACGCCGGTCAATCTGAGAACTAGAATGTTCAACAGAACTGTTGTATTTCACTTGAAACAGGTGGACGACTCGATCCTGCCGAAACTCAAAGGTCTAAAGTTTGTACGCTCTGCGGAAATAAATGGCAACAAATTAATCTTGGATCTGGACAATCCCGAGGACGATAATCCGGAAATTCTCGAGCTGCTCGTCAAAAGCGGATACAAGGTGCAGTTCGTCGGCGAGGTCAGGCATTCTCTAGAAGAAGTTTACTTGAAGCTGGTGGAAAATTGAACTGGAGTATCATAGAGCAAGTATTCATTAAAGATCTGCAGGAACTGACCAAAAACAGGTACGCGTTTTTCTCGATACTATTTCTGCCCGTTCTATTGGTAGGCGTTGCAATAATAAATGTCTATTCCGCTGTGAGCTCTCCGCCGGTCTCTGTTGTGACGGTCTCCATCTTAATCTCAACCTTTTCCCAGGTCATCATTCTGATACCGGGAATTGTGAGCGTCCTCATCGGCGCGACAAGCGTCGTGATTGAGAAAAACAACAGGAGCCTCGAACCACTGCTTGCAACTCCAATCACTGACACTGAACTCTTGTTGGGAAAGGCACTTGCTCCTTTTGTCCCTGCGATAATCCTGAGCTTTGCCGCGTACGGCGCGATGATCACTGCAGTAGACTATCTGACGTTTCCGGTCTTTGGGACGTTCATCCTGCCCACTAACGCGATGCTTTACCAGATGTTTGTCATGGCTCCCCTGATCGGGCTGTTTGGAACTTTCGTAGCGTTGTTCATCTCTACCAAAATAAAGGACGTTCGCGCAGCCCAGCAGGTGTCGACACTTGCCATCATGCCTCTTTTCATTGTCCTGATCATTGGCTCGCTTGCCTTTGCTTCAACTCTTAACCTACTAATTGTTGTGACGGTAATACTAGCCATAGCTGTGATAGGTATTGCGAGGCTGACGATAAAACAGTTCAATCGCGAATCTATACTCATTTCGTGGAAGTGAATCTCGAACGAATGCTCTGCTTTCGTGGAGCGGTGGAAAGGACAGCTCACTTGCCCTAAACAAAATTCTTGGAGAGAGCGACATCAAGGTAGTCGGTCTCGTAACGACGGTTACCCAAGACTACGACCGGATCAGTATGCATGGAGTTCGACGATCTTTACTTCGACAACAGGCAGCTTCAATCGGCCTCCCACTTTACGAAGTTGGTATTCCGAAGGATGCAACAAATGAGATCTATGAAAAGGAAATGCAGTCTCTCGTTGCAAAGCTAATGGAAGAAAAATCTGTTTCCGCTGTGGTTTTCGGTGACATATTCCTTCAGGATATCCGGGAGTACAGAGAGAAACTACTTTCTAGGCTGGAGATGAAGTGCATCTTTCCGCTGTGGGCAAAGGATACACGCGAATTGGCGAGGAGCTTCATTGAAGAAAAGTTTAGGGCAATAATTTGTACCGTTGATCCCAGAAAGATTAGTCCAGACCTCTGCGGCAGGGAATTCGACTACTCATTTCTCTCTGCGCTGCCTTCGGGAGCTGATCCTTGCGGCGAGAACGGCGAGTTCCATACATTTGTTTTCGACGGACCGATCTTCAAGAAACCGATCAATGTCGTAAAGGGGCAGATAGTTGAAAGAGACGGTTTTTACTTTGCAGATATTTTACCGCTAGAGGATAGTGAGCGCGGCGGCGAGAGCACCTTCCTCCGCCAGTAGCGCAGAATCAGCCCCGCTTACTATGACGATGTCCCCATCTTTCAGGTCTGACTCGCCCCTAATCGCTATCCACGGTTCAGAGGGACCCATCGCTTCACAATCTTCCATGTCGCCGGGAATCTTGAATCTACCTCCGGAATAAATGACCGTGAGAGCGCCCGTGGCACCTGCCCTAATCGAAGCATCCCTCTGCTCCAGCCCCTTCTTTATTCTCGCTTCTAGATCGCGAACGATCACGTACCAGTAGTATTCCCCAAGATCCAGGGCTTTTGCCTCGACCGCTGAGCTTTTGGGAATTGCCCGTGAGATTGATTGAAACTTTTTCCTGCCCTTGTCAGTCAGTGCACAGCCGCGTGAATCCACCGTTATCAGTCCGGCGTCCTTCAGGCGGCTGATCAGCGTCCTTACTTCACCCTGGCCTAGTCCGGTGGTTTTCCCAAGCTTGAACCGTCCAACCCTGGTATCAGAATTTCCGATCACGAATAGCGCCTTCAAGACATCGGTCTCTCCGTAGGATGCTCTCGGTCCTCTGTAGTCGGAAGCGAGCACCGACTGGATTTGTTTTCTCAGTTGAGTTTCCAAATTGAGCTATCTCTTGAAGAGTTTTCCTTAGATAATCCCCGATTCTATTTCAGATAAATCTTCTTTCGCTCAGTGAATACACTGCAGAATTTGGAGGTTTGTAATCGGGAAACAATCCCGGGTGTAGGAGAAATGCCATAATTTCTAGCCCATCAACGAGACGGGGCCCGGATCGACTGTAAAATGAAGGACTGTCTAATACAAACACATCCCCACTTTTTACTGCGCGCATTTCATTCCACTTTGGCTTTGAAGTCAAGGTGGAAATTTCCGAAATAGTTCTTCCAACGTCATAGCCACACACCGTGACGAAAATCACTTCGGGGTCTGCGTTCAAGACATCCTCCCATTCGACGGCGGTTGACGGTTCCCCAAACCTTCCTAGAATTTCCTTTCCGCCGGCGTAATCCACGAGTTCGGGCATCCAGTGCCCCGAGCAGTACACGGGGTCCAGCCATTCAAGACAGAAAACGGACGGGTGTTCAATCTTCGAACTGGCGCATCTCTCCCTAACTTTATTGACTCGTCTTTCATATTCCCTGACTAACTGCCTTGCCGTCTCAAGCGTTCCGGTAGCTCTCCCGACCCTGATTACGTCGCCTAACACTTCTTCGAGGTTGTGCGGAGTAAGAGATAGAATCCTGGGCTTGGGGTCGAGATTTGCAATTGTTTTCGACACTTCTCGCAGCGGGGTCGCGCAAACTTCGCAGAGCTCCTGCGTGATTATCAAGTCCGGAGAAAGAGATCTCAACAGCTTCTCGTCAATTTCATAGACCGAGTTTCCTTTGGTTATCCTTTCGAGCACCGCGTCATCTATAGCTCTGCTCGTCATCTTCGTGGAGTCGAAAACCGATCTCATCACGACTGGTTTCGATCTAACCTCGGGTGGATAGTCGCACTCGTGAGTGATTCCAACGACCTTACCTTCAAGACCAAGAAGGGCAACAATCTCCGTTGCACTGGGGAGCGTTGTGACTATTCTCTCGACGGTTACCCGATCAAAATCCTCGGTACTTTCAAGGATCTTGTGATCAGAGTGCGACGGCGGGTAAAGGCTCAATGAATTCGCAGTAATTAATCCAGTCCGCAATTTCTTAAGCCTTTGATCATTAGATGGGATACTCACCGCAGATCGTGCAGAAATTTGCCTTGTCCGGGACGTTCGAGGTGCAGCCGGGGCATCTTCTCCTCTCCGGGTCGGAAGTCGGCGGTCCAATTTCCCTTCGATAAATCTCGTAATAGTGAAGCTGCTTTTGATCGCGCAGCCTTACGTGATCACTTTCGAGGTACCTCGACTTCTTTTCACTGAATTCGAGCGAGTCGATGCTTTTCGAGTAGACGTGCGGAAGTTCAGTGGTGCCCGATCCGTACTCGATTGGAGTCTTTTTCCTCCAGATGATCTCTTGGGGTAGCTCGCTTTCGAAAGCCTTTCTCAGGATGAACTTTCCAAATACAACTCCACTCGTTGAATTCTTGTTTACCAGAAATTCAAACGGAAGATCGCTAGTTGCAAACTCCTTTACTCTATCATCGAGGAATGGAAGAAGAGCTTCAATCCCCAGGAATTTTGCAAGCGGAATCGAAGAAAAATGCATAACATCCCATAGATGATGTAGTTTTGAAATAGCTTCTTTTTCTGGCAGGTTTGCGACGAAACTGTAGCCAGCAAGCAACTCGTCTGCCGCATCGCCGGTAAGAACTCGAGAATATCCAAGGGATTTAGCTGTCTTCAGTCCAAGAAAAATTGCGACGCTGTTTCTTATCTCCATCGGATCGAAAGAGCGGAGAATTCTGATTACCTCGGGAAGAGAGAATTCAATATCATTAAGACTGCTTTGTACTATTTCTTGTCTTATCCCTAGCCTAGAGGAGACCAGTCTTGAATATTCGAGATCCGGTGCGGGAAAGACCTTCATGATTACGGTGAAAGCACGGAGTTCGGGATTTGATCTCGAAGCAATCGCACAGAGTATGCTCGTGTCTAAACCGCCGGATAATAGGATCGAGTCCCTGTCTTTTCTCGGTAGCTTCGACAAGGAGCTTTCTCAGCGAGTAGGCTGCTTTTGAGAAATCATTCTGCTCTATGGCTGCGTGCAATTTGCTCCGCAGTAGCTCCATGCAAAGATTGATCCATTAAACACGGGGAGCAGGTCGGGACCGGCAGAAGCCTGCTGCCATAAAGCGGTTTTGTTGTAAGTCCATAGCAGCCAGTAAAGAGAGTTCGTATTTCCGACGTTGTTGAGCGCAGTAACAAAGTGAGACTGGTACTGAGGATAGTAGGTGGCGTTAATCTGCCCTCCAGTGATGACCTGAGTTTCCACGTAAAAATTCGTACCCGGCTGGACGTTAGTCACGTTAAACCAGTGTCTAGTTCCGTTGCCATAGTCAATCAGCACGTCTGACAAGTACTTTACATTGAGCCGGTTGAGCTCGCTAACGTACGTTGAATTCTGCGCTTGAGCCTGACTGTATTGGTAGTAATAGAGTCCAGCAATTGTAGAGACGATTACGAGAAGGGCAACGAGGACAGCGACAGCGACGTAGAGATTTCTAGAGGTACGAGTTGCCACGGTTTCTAGTTACCCCCAGGTGCTTTTGTTAGGGCAGGTACAGCTTTTTGATCCCTTATCCTTCGAGAATTCTTGTGCAGAAAGACAATTACAATTGGAGCTAGCGTCGCTCCGAAGACAAAATCGCTTAACTCGTGTGCAACCATAAAATAAATCGAGCCCGGATTAAACTCGAATGCGAGCAGCGCGAGAAGGCTGTGCGCTCCAGCAATCAATCCGGTGGCGATGTTGGTCTCAAAGTCCCAGATAAAAGCGGTGATCGAAAGAATCGCTCCGAAGAATAGATTCTCTGCCGCGAATGTGGATACACCGTCATACTTCCAGATTTTTGATGCAAAATATCCGGCGAAAACAAAGAGAAGTTCACCCCCAACCAGGAATGGTGCAATCGGTAGAAAAAATCCGTACGGAGTAACTACGCTCCATATTAGTTCAGACAAAACCGCAATCGAAGCCCCGATCCTGAAACCAAATACAAAGGTAGATGCGAATACCAGGGTGTCCATCAATTTGACATTTAGGGCAGGAGAAAGGGCGAAATCGCTAGCGATTATCAAAGAGGTAAAAATCGCAATTACCGATATCGTCTTCGAGGAGTGCATGGCTGACTGGCTAATCCAGCCATATCCTTAAAGCTTTCGCGCTAGAGGAATGTGAAAACAAATGAAGGAAGAGAGTAAGGACTTTCGAATTTTTCCGTCTATTCTAACTCAGCAGGTAAACAACCTGCACTTGAGTACTGTATTGCGATTGACCCGGCGAGATTGGTACGTTGTAGTTTATCGTTGATGCGGACATTGTGACGGCAGCCCCAAATGAGGTATTCGCCCCGTAAAATGGCTGGGGATAGTTATTGCCGATGATCGTCACACTTTGAATTCCCGTGACTTTGAGGCCCTCAGACTGGGCGATCAAAAGAGCTGTCTCGTTTGCACTCGCAACTGCGTTCTTCAGCGCCTGGTTTTGAAGCTGACCTTGTAGAGCATTGGAGAGCACGTACTGGATGCTCTGTATCTGGTTCACGCCGGAGTTTACAGCCGCATTTATCAACGAATCGAGCTTCGCGATCTCGCTTCCCTGAAGCGTTACCTGGATGTCGTTGGTGGCCTGATATCCATTTATCGTGTTTGAGGACTGCGAATAGGTCGGACCGAAATTAAAGTTCGTAGTCTGAACGTCTGTACTGTTTATGTTCACATTCTTCTCAATTGCACTGATCGCCGCTGTCATATTCGCACTGTTATCCAGTAGCACTGCCGTCGCATTCGGTCCTGTATTGGTTACACCAAGTAAGATTTGAATTTCATCTGGTACCGCATTTGCAATACCATTTCCAGTCACCGTAATGGTCGAAGG
Source organism: Nitrososphaerota archaeon (assembly GCA_013288145.1). The sequence continues at coordinate 21,135 of JABDCJ010000018.1, forward strand.
CGTACTATTGGTCGTAACCGTCTGCTGCGAGGTAGCTGCCTGCGAGGACTTTGCGAGCGTAGCTGAATAGGCCACCATTCCCAAGAAAGCGACCGCGAGGACGGCTATAACAAGAGACACTCCTACTATTCTTCCCGAAATCTGATTACTGCTCATGGCCTGAGTGGAGGATAAATCACTAATATAGTTCCAGGGAAGCGAACAGCTATATCAAATACAGAACGACTTTCGAAGGTATCGGAACATCGTCTATACTGAACATTCTATAAACTGCTTACAATTCCGACTTAACTGGGGCTCCATTTTCTGGCTCTATTGAATTCACCCCATTGATATCGCACCGCTGGCCGGGCTTTCATCAGATTGGGTAAGAGCTGTATAGCCCACAATGTCAGTAAACGTTATGGCAGCTAGTTTGCGATCTTCCCACCATCAATTCGAGACATTGGAATCTTCTAGCTGGTACTTTCGGCGGTCTTTGAGATCCATCGGAGGCGAGATAAAATGGTTTTACGGCTAAGATAAAGTTACTAAATCGGAGAATTCTCTCCGAGACTCATTGCAAAAATTTCGCTGGGATCGGCGAACTATCTAACGAATTTGAAATCTGCACCTACCACGAGATCGATCTTAGATCGAAATACGACCGGAAAGACTAGTTGAATTTCACTGGAAACTTCGGCCCTTGCGAATATCGTAGAGAAGCATTAATTTGGGGATTCCGCAACTAAGATATTTCTATGGTCAGGACTTGGGTCTCGGGGAATGCGAATACCGCGGTCGTGGACAAACTTCGAAGTGAGATCGCGTCTCTTGAAGCCGAACGGGACAAGTTAATCGATTCAAACAAATCAAAGATATTCCAGTGGGTTTCGAAGACAATCAAGACTGGAGGTATACCCGAAGGAAATCTGACGAAAGAGGTGAAGGAGATAATATCTGAGTACGAGTCGATCACCCAGACACTATTCGACAAGGAAGTGCTTCTTTCAGAGCGGATGGACGAACAGGCAAAGTTCGATTCACTTGGATAAGCTGTTCTCCGGAAATACGAAGTAACCTGAGTGACAGCTAATACGGACGAGGCGATAATTTCCCAGGGACTGTCGAAGTACTATGGGCAGGTCAAAGCGGTAGACGACGTTTCCTTTACTGTCGGTCGCGGCGAGATTTTTGGATTTCTTGGATTGAACGGTGCGGGGAAATCCACGACAATCAAGATGCTCTCGACGCTTGTGTCACCCACGAAGGGGAGTGCAAGGGTCCTTGGTTTCGACGTGGCAAAGGACGGGCTGGAGATTCGAAAGAGAACAGGCGTCGTTCAACAGCAGGAGAGCTACGATCGGAACCTCAAGGTCGCTGCCTCGCTACGGCTGTATGCTTCACTCTGGGGAATTGAGGAGAAACAAGCCCAAGAGAAGATAGAATTCCTCGTCGAAAAGTTTGGTCTCAAGGATAGCTTGGACAGGAAAATCCGCTGGCTATCCTATGGTCTGAGAAGACGGCTACAAGTAGCAAGGGAATTTCTCCACGACACAGAGCTGCTGATCTTAGATGAGCCCACAGTTGGAATGGACGTTCTTGCACGGCACACATTCCTTGAATTTTGTAGGGAGCAGGCTCAGAAGGGCAAGACAGTATTTTACACGACGCACATAGTATCAGAGGCAGAGTACATCTGCGATCGCATTGCGGTCATTCACCATGGCAAGATAATCGCGCTGGATTCTCCTGGCGAGCTGAAGAAGAGGTACACTGATGTAAAAGGAGTCTCCGTAGTCTTGAGGAATGATGCCGAAGCAACGACATTGTTTAGGGCGCTCGATGGCTTGTCCAAAGACGTAGTGAAAAAAGAACTGATCAGCGGAACAAACGAGGTCAGAATAATCTCGCAAGACCCGTTCCGGCTGGTTTACGATCTGTCCAGTTTACTTCGAGCTCAAAACTTCGACGTGGAGTCGATTTCCGTGACGGGTCCCTCGCTGGAAGAAGTGATAATTCGACTAGTTGGAGACGCGACCTAGATCATGGAAAGCTACTCTGCGCCACGAAACGTTGTCCGGCTTGCTCTGAGAAATTTCCGCTCGTCACTGGACCGAGAGTTTCTTGTGATCCAGCTTGTCCTGCCTCTATTCTTTATCTTCGTCGCGGGTTTTGGATACACTTTGATAGTGCCTGGTGTGGAAGGAATCTCCTACGAGACGTTCCTTGCCACCGGAGCTGTTGCGATGACGGTGATGTCCTCAAGCATGCTTTCCGGCACCATGATCTGGTTTGACCGAAACTTTGGCATGTTCGAGCAGATCCTGATGGGACCATTCACGAGGCTTCAGTATGTGGTCAGTGTCGCCCTAACGATAGTAATCACGGGAATCATGAGCTCAATCGTCGTGTTCTTGGTCTCTATTCTCGTTTCGCCCGGACTCATTTTGAATGTTCGTTCGATCCTGGAACTATTCGGGTCTTTGATCCTGGGCTCACTTTTCTTCGGTGGCTTTGGAATATTCGTCTCACTGCGCGTGAAATCCAGCGAGGCGCTCGCAGCGACGATGAACTTGATGTTTTTCGTCTTCACTTTCTTGAGCTCGGTTTTCTATCCTAGTTACAGCAAGTACCTGTTGCTCAGGATTATTTTCCAGATCAACCCACTGACGTACGTTGCCGATCTCGTCAGAAACTCGCTAGTTGGGATTCCCGGCTTTAACATTCCATTGGAGCTTGTGCTCCTAATAGTAGAGAGCGTAATTCTGGTCTATATTGCATCGCTTGCGATTAGAAGGATCGAACTGTGAAAAACTAGATGCTAGCTATCGTGGAATTATCAACCCAGGAATGTAAAACGGTCCTAATTGTACAAAATTCAGCTCTAAATTGAGAAATGTTATTGAACGGAGACTCAAATCAGGAAGTTGGATATGGCCGCCGTAATTGATTACGATGCGAAAGTTGACATATTAACAGTAAAATGGAATGAGGACGCTCCTATTAGCAGTGAAAAAATTACTCGATAGTGACGTAGTCTTGGAATACGATGACAAGGGAGACCTAATCGGCTTAGAAGTATGGAGCGCCTCCAATCGTGGTCTACTAAAGACGCTAGCCGATCTCGTCCGAGAGAAAAATGAAGTAATCGAATCAATAATGCGAAAGTGAAAAAGAATAAATTTGATTTTTAGAAATCGGATCGCTTTCTATCCTTCAATACATCAGAGAATACCTCGTCAATGTCAGCGCCTTTCCATGAACCTGCGAATTCAAGAATTGATTTTCTCTGTTGTTGACGGCTAATCCTCAAGATCGCATCTGAGAATGATTCATTCGACCTTTTGAGTTTCTTGAGGGCGAGGTATGCTTTCTCAGAAAGAGAAATCTTCTTCGTCAACATAGAAACCTCGATCCTGGGCCTCTTTCTTAGCTAACCATTTTCTCTGAGGACTCGCGTGGATTATTCCAAAACCACTGCATCTGTGGCGGCTCGATATCGTCCTGCCATAATAGCGCGATAAGTTCGCCCAGGTGGTAGATCTGCTCGGTGAACGACTGGAACAGGGATTCCTCTACAGACAGATCGAAAACCTTCCCGGATGAAAGAACGAAATTTATACGCCGGTCAAACTCGCTACTCTTGATCGCCGCGCTCTTCAGGTATTCCTTTGTCCTTGCCTCAACTTTGTTTAAGTGTTCGATTACTTCATCCATCGTCTGGTAATCATCTGCCTTTTTCTCTCTCTTGTACTCCTGCGATTTGTTGTGAATCACCCAGTTGACAATCCAGTCCTCGTTGTCTATTATGTGGATCAAAATGTTTCTCATGCTGTAGAAGCTCGCTTCCCGGTTTTTCGTAACTTCAGACCAGGGTAGTTCCGAAAGTTTGATTGCAAACCGCCGTCGAACCCGCGAAGAATAATTGTACAGCTCAGGTATGCTCATCAATCTAGAATTCTCAAACCTCTTTGCACGTTAATCTTTTTCCGAACCGTACCTCTTCCTTGCATTCTTGACCATCTCTTCTTCCTCTCTTTCTGCATAAGGGATGTAAAATGCTCCAGGCTTTATGGATTCAATGCCTGAATCAATCACCGGCTTCATCACTTTGTTTAACTCAAATCCGATAAGGTGCCTGAACGAGCCCTTTGCGACCAAAGCGGTCGTACCATTGCCCATGAACGGATCCATGACGAGATCTCCGGGCCTGGTCGAAAAATCAATGCAGCGCTGCACCAGTTCGTTCGGAAGTTTTGTCGCGTTCTTCACTTCTCCCCTGTTGTAAGTCCTGTTGATATCCCACACGTCAAGCGGATAGTGCATGATCTTGTTAAAGTAGTAATCCTTCGTCGACTTTGCAAGGAAAAGCAGGTGATAGTGGCTGGTCACAAACTTTCTCCCGGTAAATACGCCAAACTGGTACTTCCAGATGACGTGATTTACTAAATTCAAGTCGGTCTTTTCTACTGCAGAAAGAATATCGTAGAGGTTTGTCCACCCACTGAAAATCCATGCGGTCGCTGTTTTCTTCATCAGTCGCGAAAGCTCCCCGATCCATTTTTCCGAGAATTTTCCGTAATCACCGGCGACCTCTTTGTAACCCCGCCTTACATAGCGGTCGTCCCTGTTGTAAAGTGCCTCTTTTCCGGTGAAGGAAAGACCGAACGGCGGATCCGCAATTATGCAGTCAACCGATTCAGAGGGTAGTTTTTTCATACCGTCAACGTTGTCTTCGTAAAATACTTGGTCAATGGAAACAGGCTGCGATGATTCGTAGAGTTCTCTTGCTTCTTCAAAGGACCAGTCTTCCGTTGGTCTGAATCGAGCTGCCGCCAGATGAGGAACGTATCTATTCTTCCTTGCGCGCTTTAACCCGGCTTCTGGATTGACGGTCACTTTTACGAACTGAGAGCGATTCACCCTCATTGGAAATTTAAAAGATGCTTTCTACCTAATCTTATTCTGGCTAGATTTGGGTCATCTCTAATATAGCACATGCTTGGCTCGAGAGTTCAACATGCCACAAGCCTTGACTGAGGTCATCGAATCACAGTCGAGCTTTGGGTTAACGTCCGGCGAAAAGATCAAGATTCTGGCAATTTACGCTCCGATTATAGCCGCGACAGTGTTCGGCTTTGTTGTGTCTTCAATAATCGGGAGCATGTCCGTAGTACTCGCCGGTCTGGGCATCGTTGCTTACGTTTTCGGTTTACGGCACGGGGTGGATGCCGACCATCTCGCGGCGATTGATAACACAACTAGGAAGTTGATGCAGGAAGGCAAACGACCGCTTACGGTAGGGACCTGGTTTTCCCTCGGGCACTCGACGGTTGTAGTCGGGATGATAGTCGCGTTAGTCTTTTCGACGCGAGCGATTGCCGGAACAATACCGTTACTTCAGAGTTCCGGGGCGATAATTGGCACCGCAGTTTCGGGTACTTTCCTCTGGCTGCTTGGCCTTGTCAATGTCGTCATTGTTCTGGGAATCTACAGGATTTACAAACAGCTGAGAGCTGGCGAGCTAAACCAGGGGCAACTCGAAGAGCTCCTGAACAAGCGCGGCTTTCTTAACAGATACTTCGCGCCGCTATTCAAAATAGTTCGAAAGCCTTGGCAGATCTATCCGATTGGAATTCTCTTCGGGCTTGGATTCGACACCGCGAGCGAGATAGCACTGATTGCAATAAGCGTCGGCATTGGGGTTTCCTCATCGTCTGTACCAATCTGGATGATTCTAATTCTGCCTTTCATGTTCACCTGCGGTATGGTGCTCGTTGATACTACAGACGCAGTTGCTATGCGCGTTGCATATGGTTGGGCATTCCTAAATCCGATCCGGAAAATATACTATAATCTGACCATAACCGCGATTTCTGTGCTAGTTGCTTTCGTGATCGGAGGTGTGGAAGTTTTGCAGGTACTTTCCGGCGAACTGAACTTGAGCGGCACTTTCTGGAGCTGGTTGAATGGTTTGGACTTTGAGACTCTTGGCTACGGCATAATTGCGATTTTCATCCTGTCCTGGATTGCGTCAATAGCAATATACAAGATCAAGGGTATAGAGACGCCACAGTTAGTTATTAGAAAGAATTCTTAACAAGGAAATTTAATTCAAAGGCAATATCATTTATCGAGAGATTCTCTCCCTGTTAACTTGCGGGAGATTAATCAAACTTCGCCTCTCCTTAGTGCGGGCACGAGTTTGATTGCATACGCTATAGAAGCTATTCCAACAATAATTACGGTGATACCAACCAGGTTAACTGTACCACTCTGAGAGACAGCTATTGACAATCCAAACAAAATTGACACGATGCCAACAGCCATAAGCAGAAGAATTGTGAACTCAGGATAGGAATTTGATGGGGAGAACACCATAAGATATATCCAATATTCTGACAAATAGGAAACAGAACTCTCGGAAACCTAGAACCGTATAAGTCTGGCGCATTACTTTGTGAATCCCGGGGGCAACAAAAATCAGGATCCCGTTCTCGTTTTTCACAATATGCTTATGAGTGCGAAAAGGTAAATTGGGGATATGGTCACGTTTGCGAAATCTGAGTCCTTGGATATAGCGCTCAACAAACTACTTGAGCTCAGACGCCAAAGAGAAAAACGCGACTACTTTGCATATTCGCAGACTCTTCTAGATGCGGCCGTCACATTACAAACCCGTTTCGGAGTTTGGGTAGATTCTGAGTTAAAAGATCTGATTGCACAAACAGATCTACTATTACCTATGAGCGATGGAGAGGCAAGGGAGCGACTTGAAAAACTCAAAGCGGAGTTATTGGAAATAAAGAAGCGTAAGCTGCCCGAGGCTAACAAGAGTTTGAAATCCTTTCTTGCAAAGATGAAACAAAAACGACTTTCAAAAACATCTGAAGTGATTCATTCAATGGTTGATGATGTTGTTCCCTCTGTTTCGGTGATCGGCCGACTGAACCAAATGCGATCTGATATCGACAGCCTAGCAGACATGACACTATCGGTTGGGGGAAAAGTCGAAGAAGTAACTCAGGAAGAAGTGAAAGATTTGCAGCGAAGTCAAGAGGACATTTCTTCAGGGCGTTTTGTAAAGTCTTCAAATCCGAAGGAAATCATTGACTACCTTAAAGCTTCAACTGACTAAATTTTTGTAGTACATTGACTTGCCGAACGAAATAACAGTTACCAATACTTTCAGAAAAGGGTACAAAACTCTTTCAGCGGATCAAAGAAAGAAAGTTGATGAGGCAATTGAACTATTATCCCAAGTTGAGAATCCCAGAATCTTGGGAATTAGAAAAAAAGGGTTCCTTTCAGAGTTATTCGCGTACGAAATTGGACAGCACATCCGAATATTGTATTCTGTGCAAGGCGAAAAGGTTGCACTCTTGAGAGTTGGCTCGCACGCACAAGTATACCGATAGATTATAGGTTTCTTAAGCAAGTCCTTATCGATAGCGATGAAGAGAAGCCGAAAATTAGTTGTTGTAGCTATTGCTGTGCTCATAATCTTCGCCTTTACTGCTCCTGTATTTTTTGCTTTCACGGCAAGATGGGGACCAATTGTTCAACAATTATCCAGTCCCGTTTACAAATCGTTGAGTTGTAGTCTTTCTAATTATGGAACTTCAACTTTTGATGGTTCGTTTTATTTTAGTTGTTATCCACCCATACCATTCTGAACGGAGATGTTGTCGAGGGTCTTTGAACGAGAAGACCCTCATGGCTTTCGACACTTTGGGTTTGTGCAACAACAACCTAGTTCTGCAGTTTTGCGATTCTTAAATCAAACTAAGGGAAGTGGGTCTCTACTCTTGCAAGTTTCCCTCTCCGAGCAAGGTGAGGGTAGTGCAGGATAGGCGGGTCTGAATGGTACCCTACTCACCGCGAAAGATCCTTCCGAAAAGCCAAATGAAAAGACGAGAGACCCCGTGAATTGAGATCCCCTTGAAACTCTCGTTCTGAAATTTAGGGCATCCGTTGGAAAGATGAGTTGGACGTTACGGCTAGCTCTTATGGACGACTTCGAACGAATACCCATCGGGGTCGAATACGTCTGCGGCATAGTATCCCTCATAGTATTCCAGTCGTGCGCGGGGAGAAATGTGGTCCTTGGCACCAGCGGCCATGGCTGCCTTGTAGAATTCATCAACCTTGTTTTTATTTTCGGCCACGAAACCCCAGTGAATGGCTGCTGGATTGGGCTTCCCTTGCTTTAACCAGAAGAACGCCTTCTTGCCATCACCAAATCCCCAGAGATCGGCGTGCCCATCTTCGCCCTTGAATGGCATGAAGTATTTGATCTTAAGAGGCTTCAAAGACGCCTCATAAAAGGCCAATGAACGTTTGATATCGCTGACTGTCAAAATAATATGGTCGAGCATCGTTCTCCCTTTAGTGAGCGGAATAACCAGGAGAAATGCTAGTATTAATACAGCCCACGGTGAAGCAGGGAAGTTGCTAGCACCTGAGGAAGTATCGTAGTGGTAGTGGCCTAAGAATGACCGTCATTACAGGCAGCTTTGAAGTTGCTGGACCCAAGTTCATATGGAGTAGATAGACGGGCAGAGACTTTTGGAATTCCAGCGCTTGATATTCTCCTTTTTGTTGCCTTCTTAACAGCTAGAACAATATCTGCTACTATTGCCCGTTCGAGAACTGCACCGTGTTAAAGATCGCAGTCGCGGTCTGCCCACTGAAGACCGGGTCTGCCAGGAAGCTCTTGACGATATGATTGTTGTATACTACAGAGCCACCGCCAAAGAAAAGCTTGACGCTACCCAACCACACATATGGTGCATCTTTTGATACCTGCGCTTGCGAAGCTGTGCAGGCGGCGAGCAACGCAGCCTGTGGCGTCCCGTTTGTCAAGTCATTCACGCAGGTTTGAACTGTGGGGTTGTAGTAAATGGCCCAGTTGCCGGAGAATGTCTGATTACTAACCCAAGTCAGCAATGAATCGGCAGGGGTTGGCTCGTTAGGTGCGAATGTGGCAATACCAAACCACACAATGTTGGCTACGGACTTTGAGTAGTTCAACTCTGTAGCGTAAGAACTCATGCCGCCAACATACGGAGGTGCGTACTGCGACGGAGTCGTAACTATCACGTTCAGTGGGATCCCGACATTCGAGAGGTCTTGCTGTATAATTTGCGCAGTGGTCAAGCAGACTCCACACCCCTGTATGATACGGAATTCAAGCGGCTGCATTGTGGCGACGTTAATCCCGCTCTCGTTAATGTACTGTTTTGCGAGCGTGACATTGAACTGGTACGGCGGAATGTTACCCAAATCGTAAAGCTGCGTGAAGCTCGGATATTCTGGGCCCATCATCGGCGTGAGTCCACCTCCCTGATTTCCAAGAAAAGCTAGGTCGGAAACCGCAGTGTAGTTGATGGCGTGAACTATTGCCTGTCTGATGTCCGTGTTATTCGTCGGAAAGCGGTTGGTGTTTAAGGCAAGGGCTACAATGTTAGCAGCGGAATTCGGCATCACAAAGTAGGAATACTGAGGATTGCTGACCACATTCGACCAATCAGTCTGGAGTATCGGAGCAATGTCCGCGGCTCCGGACGAGAGATCAACATACCTTGAAAGATCATCGAGCTTGACTGTAACCACTACATTCTGGACGTGGCCGGGATCCAAGTACGGGTTCGCTGCTATCTGCGAGGGCGTCCAGCTCTTTGCCCAATAATTGGGGTTCTGGGTGAACTGTACCATAGAATTCACAACGACGTTTGTCACCACGTATGGACCGGTTCCGGGTATAGGGTTATTGTTGAACGCAGTATTAACTGCAACGGGAGTCCCAAATCCTCCGTGATTTAGAACGTACTGCACGTCGAATATCAAACCTGTAAACTGTACCCACATAGATGGGAAGTAAAGGAATGGTGCCTTCAGATTGTAGACGATCTCGTTTGGACCGTTCACATAGATAGGCCACGAGCTGTTCGACATGATTGACATTAGCTGAGAGTTCGGATGGATCAACCCGCTCTGATTCATAAGCGCAATTGTGCTAGGACCAAAGTTAGCAGTGTTCATGTTGAAGACGTTATACCCCATAGACCATCCCGAAGTATTGGCAGATAGGTAGTAGAATGCGTAATCCTCAGCCCAGACTTGGTACGAGTTGAATGGGTCACCATTCGAAAAGTTAACATTCTTCTGGAGGAAGAAGGTCCATTTCGTCCCGCTAGCCGAAACATTCCAGCTCGTCGCCAGCATTGGCTCCAATTGGATGGTGCCGTTGGAATACATTGAATTACCGTTGACTGTTACGAGCGATTGGTATACCGTGTAATCAAGCCAGTTAGGATAAGGAATAGCACCGATAGCCACTAATTGATTCAGGTTTCCAGCCGGCCATGTTTCATCATCAATTGTCAGCGTCTTGATCACTCCCGAACTGCTACTAGACGATGACGAACTGGATGAAGATGATGTCAGCGGTATAGATGATGATGAAGATGACACCGAGGCAATAGTTGAAGATAGTGAGGTAGATGACGACGCAACAGTCGCTGAAGTCGCCGTCGTGCTCGAAGTGGTGGTCGTGGAAGTCGAGGTTGAACTCGTGAAGTACACTGCTGCAGCAGCAACTATAACGAGTAACACAATTACAACAACAGCAACAACTACTCTTCCAATCGCTCTCCTTTGAGAAGCCGGTGAATCCATAGTCGCTTGTAAAAATTGGTGCTTATTTATCATTAACGTAAGGCAATAAAGAACTAAAGTCCTTCCCCTACTTTATTGGCCTAGCTTTTTTCGGTGAACTTTTGAATCCATCTTCGCTTTTTTCCATCTGCAAGGCCTTGTCTGATAGATCAGGTCAAACAGATAGCTTACGATAGTTTCTGCCCTAAGGACTTTTCAGCAGATCAATGACCGCATTGCCTCCAGGTTGAATCGTACGCCATCTCAGCCCTTTTTCACTCGTTACCAATGACGGATACTCTTCAAGACGTAAGAGAATGAATGCGTCCAACAAAACGTCAATTGGAGCGTTCCTTGTCTTGATCAGATATGTGCAAAATCGAGATCCAATCATGTTATGAGAAAGCGTCCTAGTGCTTTAGTAATTGACTGAGGCCCTAGTGAAACCCCACACGCGTGCTTGCAAAAGTAAATTCGATAGGTTCGATTGAATACTATTTGTATTATACAAGCTAGTTTGTATTGTACATATTTTTGCATTGATTTATTACGCTGTTTTCGGCGCGATCACAAGGGGACGCACTTTTCTGTAAAGAAGAGCTCGTTTCAAGCTCTGATTGTTACTGGTCTCAATTTTCCGAAGGTACGATCTAGGAAATCAACTGACGTGATACCAAATGTACCCGTAGTGCGCATCTCGTTCCAGAGGAAATGTTTCAGGCTAAAACCCAAAGGAAACTATATCGACGAAGCTAGTATTATCGAGCCTGGAAGAATGTGTGCCATTGATCGGATTACCCAGACCTAAATTCAGTTCCTTTTATCCAACTTCTGAATATTCTTTAGATCCGAGATTATCACTGAAGCCGTGAGTTCAATTCCAGCTCCATAGTTTCTGATCGAGATTTCTCCTAGGGTCTTTGTGTTGAACAAGACCACATTGAACCGATTTGGAACCGCAAGTGGCGAATCTTTCGGCACGGTCCTCGGCTCTACCGAAATTCCGTCTCTTGTGATCTCTGAAACGAGCCTGATCTTCTCTCCGGAATCTTTTTTCTGCGCAATGAACTTGATCGCCACCTGCGCCTTATCGTCCCTTATTCCGCGGATCGCAACGTCACCGAGCGAGTAACTCGATTCGGGGAATATCACATTTGCCAAGATTGCGCTCTTTGCACCGGCGTCAATCCCGTCGAGATCAATGCTCCAATCTTTTTCGAGAACTCCAGTCTCTGCAGCCCGCTTGCACGCATCGTCAAATGACATCGAAGCGTTGTCCTCGAGCATTGAGAGTATCATTGTTGTGGATGCATTCAAGACAGCTCCGGCAGACTGGATCTCGCCGGGAGCGATCCGCCTTGCAACGCTTATCGCGTGCACTCCACCGCAAATAGTTGCACCATACCCTACTGCAAGCTTCTTTTTTCTCGCGAGTTCGAATATTTCCGAGTAATAGTAAGCGAGTGCAACCTTGTTTGCACTAACAAAGTACCGCCCTGAGTCCAGGATTTCCGTGGCGCGTCTCTTTGCCTCTTCCGGTTTCTTATAATCGCTGGTCGTTACATCCACGCCAATCTGGCCTGTACTAGATTTCTTTTTCTCAACTCCGGAAGAGTCCAGTGTTTTTCCCGCGCTCTTCCACTCGACCGCCTTGATCACGTCTGCCTGAGACTTTGGGTAGATAGTCCCGCTCGAATCCTGTATGGATGATACCGTAAACGACTTGCGAAGCTCTTCTTCGATTGCAATCTGCTTTGCGAGCTCTCTCCCGATAGCCCCGAAACCGATGATGTCTACTGCGAGTGCCATCACCCACAACCGAGAATCCCGCGAGTATATTACGATGACGACGGTGCGGGAGTCCCAAGAGTATTTTGAGTAGACACTTCTCCAGGTCGGCTATTGGGTAGATCCCTCGAGATCGAGATAGCGATCAATAGCCCGGCGAGCGCGAAAACGAACACTATAGCCTCGAAGACCGGCACACCGAGAAAGCTCACGAATGGCACGAAAAAGTCCACGAGTCCGAGCGGCATCGCGGCGATTAGGTAGTCGTTTCGTTTGTAGACCGCGGCAATCACGACAAGGTAACCCCAGGCACAGTGGAGGATTATGGACGAAACCCTCTCTAGGATGCCGAATGCAATCTGCGGAAGCGCGGTCGCCGGCGGATCAAATAGGGCAGACTTGCTGGACTGGAGCGCACTGTACACCTGCTGCGCGGCTGTTGCGGGACCGGCCGCGATAACTACGTAAATCGAGACTATACTAATGAGCGAAAAAATTCCAAGGTAGACTCCGTTTTCCCAGAACGCTAGCGAGATTCCATATGCTCCTGCATCCTTTTCCGCAAACCTTCCTCTTGATAGTGCATACCTTGCGACAAGGAAAGCTCCGCCGACCTCGAAGATCGCGGTCTGCAATCCGTAATAGAGTCCGGTCGCAATGCTCGCAGTTCCAAAAGTCGAGATAACCGCATTCACTGTGAAAAGCTGGAAGATGAATTTGAGCAGAATCGCGCCTGCAAATGCAACAAGTGAAAACATTAGTGCATACCGCGTAAAGCTCTTTCCAGACCGCTTCCAGTAAAGAATCAGGCCAACGGTAAGCCCGATTACTACTACTGGTTCAAGGATGTAGAGCGGGTCGATGTTTTGCAACTGAAGATACTAGATTGTCATTTGATCTGTCTACCCGCGAGCTTTTCGAGTACCTTTGCGAGGATCTGGGTCCCTTTCTCGCCCTCGTTTTCAGCCATGATCGAGTTGAACAGCTGGTAAACCATCGAGCTGCCCGGAAGAGTTAGGCGATTTTTCTCCGAGAGCTGAATGACGTAGCGGAGATCCTTGAGAAGATGAGCCGCCTTAAATCCGGGCTCGTAATCCCTGACAACCACTTTGGGACCAAGATTTGTGAGATTCCAGGAGTTTGCCGCCCCCGAGGTTAGGACTTTCAAGACATCTTTTGAGTTTAGACCGGCAGAAGAACCGAGAAGTAGGGATTCACAGGTAGCAAGCGTGTGGATCGCAACCGCAGTCTGGTTGCAGAGTTTCATCGCCTGCCCGGAACCGGACTCTCCCATGTACACGATTTCTTTTCCCATGCCATCAAAGACCGGCTTGCAGCGATCGAAAACTTCTCTTTTTCCACCGACCATTATTGTAAGCGTGCCTTCTCTCGCTCCCTTGTCTCCGCCAGTCACGGGCGCGTCCAGAAACTCTACCTGCTTTCCCTGAAGCCTGGAATAGACAGAGCGCGCAATTTCTGGGGAGTTGGTGCTCATGTCGATCACCACGAGTCCCGGCTTGGCTCCGTCGATTACACCATTTTCGCCGAAAAGCACCTGCTCGACGTCAGGCGCGTCAGTTACCATATCGATCACGATGTCTGATCTGCTTGCAACTTCCTTGGGACTGCCCGCGCTTTCTGCACCCTGCGTGCGGAGCTCGTCCACAGATTTCTTGCTCCTGTTGTAGACGGTTACTGTGTAACCCTTTTTCATCAGGTTCGACGCCATCGCCTTTCCCATAATCCCAACTCCGATGAATCCAATGCGCTCTGACGGCCGGCTCAAATCTCTAATCTCGGTTCCCAAGAAAATTTGTTCCTGCTTACAAAGTTATCCCGGTTCCCAGATCTAACTCGAAGCCATGGAAAACTCTTTTTGGAGTACAGACTGGCTTGGATTTCAAATTGAAATTAGCGAATTACATAGAGGGCTCTACTACCAAGGCGGGACTTGTTCTCGACTCCAAAATTTACCCGATACCTGACCAGGCAGGTAAGGACTTTCCAAGCGTGGATCGGATCCTATCAACAGACTCGCTTGATTTCGTAAGGCAGAGGCAATCAGAGATAACAAGAGGCGAAGGACAGCTAATCGGTTCTGTAAAACTTGCGCCACCTGTCCTTTACCCCGAGAAAATTTACTGCGCTGCTGTAAACTACGTCTCCCACCTCAAAGAGCAAAATCAGAGCCCGCCGACCGAACCCTATTTCTTTACAAAGTTTCGCAACGCCCTAACGGGAACCGAGGATCCAATTCTTTTGCCGAAGATCTCAAAGGACGTAGACTGGGAAGTTGAGCTCGCCGTGATCATTGGAAAGCGCGGCAAGAACATTTCAAAAGACCGGGCGTTCGACTATGTCGCCGGCTATACTATTTCAAACGACATCAGCTTCAGAGATCTCCAGAAACCGGGCAGTATGAACTATCTGGGACAAAACTGGGTGAAGGGGAAGGGACTGGACACTGCCTTTCCTCTGGGTCCGTGGCTTGTCACGAAAGAGGAGCTCGTCGATCCGTACTCGTCCGAGATATCGCTTACCGTGAATGGTGTGGAGCGCCAGAAATCCAAGATTGGGGAGATGGTTTTCAAAATCGATTCGCTGATCGAGTACGTCTCTGCAGATGTTACGCTGGCTCCAGGCGATGTAATCTCGACCGGAACTCCCCTCGGAGTCGCAGCTTTCACCGGAGCTCCGTTCCTCAAAGCTGGCGACGTACTAGAAGCAAAAATCCAGGGAATCGGAGTACTGAAAAATTACGTGAAAGCTCAGTAATCCTAGCCAGCTATTGATGAACTTCTTCTGCTTCTTGCTGTACGCTATAGTGGTAGTCCGGCATAGATTTCTTTGCCAGAGGTTTTAGCGGCGTGCAAAGCTTGTAATTTATTGAACTCTTGAAACCCTCCAAGAAAAGAAACGCCCCGAAGCAGAGTGCGCTCTTCACAAAATCATTTTCTCCCCGCCTTGATCGTTTGTTTTCATCTTCGTTTACAATACCCTGAACTACATCAGCAACATAATATCCAGCGAAATCACGCAGTTCTGGAATCTTGCAAGGATGAGCCGGTTTCACGGTGGACTCCCACCACAACAGAATATTAAAAAGAATCTTATCTTACATTCTCCTAAGCACGCAAGAATATTTTGAAGTAGTTAATATTCCTAAAGGAATATAGCTTTCAATCTAATTCAACTACAACAAGGAAGGATGGATTTCCCATTTACACATTGACCGCTCAGCAACAAGAAGAAGCAACCGTGTCGCGAGGCGATTCTCTCGCTGACAATATCGGTAATACTCCGATAGTTCGTTTGGGTCGGATCGTTCCAAGATCAACTAAGGCTACAATTTATGCAAAACTTGAATTGAAAAATCTCGGCGGAAGCGTGAAGGATCGGTGTGCGCTCGCCATGATTGACGAGGCAGAAAGTCTCGGTCTATTGAAGCCCGGCATCAGCACCGTGGTAGAGGCAACATCCGGAAATACCGGGATCGGGCTTGCATCACTTTGCGCATCCAAGGGATACAAGCTTGTGATTACTATTCCTGAGAAGATGAGCGTTGAAAAGAAAGCATTGCTAAGGGCATACGGCGCAAAGGTGATCATTACTCCAAATCTGCCCCATTCTGATCCCAACAGCTACTATGAAGTTGCAAAGCGTCTTACAAGGGAAACTCCAAACGCAGTCTTTCTCGATCAGACAAACAACCAGGCAAACTCTAAAGCGCACATCCGTACTGGAAACGAAATTTTTGAACAGTTCAATGGTAGAAAGCTCGCGGCGTTCATTGCAGGAGCTGGAACCGGAGGGACTATCAGCGGCGCCGGTAGCCAGCTGAAGAAGCTCTCGCCGGGGATTAGAATCATCGGTGTGGACCCGGAAGGATCTGTCCTCTCTGGAGGTGAGGATCATCCGTACAAGGTCGAGGGTATTGGCTACGACTATGTTCCAAAGACGCTGTGGCCGAACGTGGTTGACGAGTGGGTCACTGTTTCTGACAAGGATTCTTTTCTTACTGCAAGACGACTCGCGAGGGAGGAAGGCATCCTCGCCGGAGGTTCCTCCGGAGCTGCAGTTTTTGCCGCTCTAAAAGTCGCGCCGAGGTTTGGTCCCAGCGACAACATCGCCGTGATACTTCCGGATACCGGCGAGAGATACTTGTCCACAGTCTATAGCGATGAATGGATGATCAAGAATGGTTTTATTGAAGCCGGAAAGGAATCAGGAGAGGCTTTGGAATGACCGAGCAAACTCACCAGAAACCCGCGACGAAAAAGAAGGATCCATCGATCTCTGAATCAGGCTTTGCAACAAAGGCAATTCACGCCGCGCAGATTCCCGATCCTACGACGGGTGCGCTTGTCCTCCCGATCTACCAGACCACAACCTACGCCCAGGAAGCCGTGGGAGTAAACAAAGGGTATACCTATTCCAGAACCGGCAACCCTACCGTCCAGGTGCTCGAGGACAGCCTGAACATCCTGGAGAAGGGACAGGGCGGGGCTTGTTTTGGAACCGGGATGGCTGCGATCACCGCGGTGTTTGCAATGTTGAGCCAGGGTGATCACGCAATAATTTCGAGCGTTGTCTACGGAGGCACTCCGAGGCTCTGCAATATGATCCTTTCCCGGTATGGGCTAAAGTTCTCTTATGTCGATACAGGCGATGTGGATGCAGTAAAGGATGCAATAACTCCGAAAACAAAACTCATCTTCATCGAGACCCCCGCGAACCCGACGCTGAAGCTTACGGACATCAGAGCAGTTTCCGAAATCAAAGGGGATGCCAAACTCGTTGTGGATAACACATTTCTCACCCCGGCTCTCCAGGTTCCGCTGGATCTAGGCGCGGACATTACTCTCCACAGCACTACAAAATTCATCGAGGGACACAATTCCACGGTAGGCGGCGCGATTATTACAAAAACAAAGAAAGATCACGAGGACCTGAAATATCTCCAGAACGCGATGGGTTTGATCCAGTCGCCGTTCAATGCATGGCTCACGATCCGGGGATTGAAAACCCTCGATGTTAGAATGAAGCGGCACTGCGAGAATGCACAAATTATCGCAGAGTACCTTGAGGGAAATCCAAAGGTTACAAAAGTTCTCTATCCTGGGCTGGACAGCTTTCCGCAAGCTTCGATTGCAAGGAGACAGCACTCCCGTGGACACGGTGGACTGCTAGCGTTCGAGCTGAAAGGTGGGGTAAAGTCAGGACTAAAGTTTGCAAGCAACCTTTCGCTGATCACGCTCGCGGAAAATCTTGGCGCTGTGGAATCAATGGTCACTCATCCCGCCACTATGACACACGCGGCGATGTCAAAGCAGGCTCGGCTGGAAGCTGGGATTACCGACGGGCTGATCCGGCTATCAGTTGGTCTCGAAGATGTGGATGACCTGATCTTCGATCTCGATCTTGCAATCAAGAAAGCTACAAGCTAGGCACTGGGCTTCGTCTGCTGATCGTCTGCAGGATATTGCTGCTGGATCTTTGCAGAAGATTTTGCCGAGCGGCTCCGTAGGAAAAGACCAATCGCGAGAAGTACGATCCCCAGTACGAGGACTCCCACGCCATTGTCAATCCACGTCTGACTCTTGAACATGAAACTGGAAGTTGGACCTACGATTCCCAGTCCTTGAAGAGTGAACACGAGCCCGGATAGAAAGAATAGTGCTCCGATGAACACTGTAATTAGAACAAGAGCTCCTTGACTCTTTGCCATTGTCAGTGCACGACCTCTTGATTTTCTTTTGAAATATCGTCAAGTGCACGTAGCGCTTCTTCGACATGCTTTGTCACGTTTACCTGCGAGTTGAAAACGCTCCGAATCCTACCACTTCTGTCAATGACAAATGTGGTGCGAGGTGGAATGAACCGTCCATCAACGCCATACAGTTTTCTGATTCGTTTGTCCTGATCGCTAACTAGTGTAAACCGCAACGAGTGCTCTTTCTTGAATCTCGAATGTGTTTCAGGAGAATCTGAGCTGATCCCCACTATGGTTGCGCCTAACGCCGTGACTTTGTCCAAGTTGTCACGAAACGTACACGCTTCCTTTGTGCAACCCAAGGTGAAATCCTTTGGATAAAAATACAGGACAACATTTGTTTTCCCAATCAAGTCAACCAGAGAAAATTTCTCGCCAGAGTCGGTCACAGATTCAAACTGGGGAGCGCTATCGTTGACCTTGAGTTCCATGGCGATTCTGATCCCGTACTTCCAGCATATACGCCTTCGTCAAAATCTGTGTCATTTGTCTTTGTGCAAGGCCTTGAGAGAGTAAATTACACTGTTTGGAAAAACAATTTTCGCTCCAAGTGTAAATTCTTCTTAACACTCGGCCTTATGCTACCCGGGGAGTCCTGAACTGAAATGCGTCTCGTTTTAGTGGTAGATCTGTTTGGTTAAGTTCGTTGAGAAATGGCAAAAACCTCCGAAAAACGACGGTATAGGTTCGAAATTGAGAGCGAGTGCGAGATCCACGGAGCCCCTGAAACCGAAGCTTGAGCTTGCCTCAAGGCAGA